>DASRFC010000043.1:0-29598 GCA_035651835.1 Terriglobales bacterium | reverse complement strand
TATCCAAGCTGCTGGTTGGAAAAGTAGATGTCCAGGAAGGTTGTTGCCCTGGTAATGAAGAGTAGCCGAGACCAAATGAGCTGATGGCGTGTTTACCGGAGAAAGCAATGAGGGGCTACTTGGCCCTCCAATGCCCGCTCCACCCATAGTTGGTGCTACAAGGCCGCGAACGTCGATTGGGTAAATCGCAACATTTGCTTTATTGCACTCAGCGATAACCGCCGTGAGTTCCGATTGACCTTCGGGAGTGAGTGGAAATCCTGAGGTCAGCATGACAAGGGTCTTGCGGCCCGGAACGGTCGACAGACTCTTCGCCAGACTGCGTAGCGCAAGCATTACGCTGCGGACGCCGAACTCGGCTTCCGCGTTTCCTAAATTCGGTGCCCCTAAACTCGTCATCCCGAGCGATGCGACTTCAACTGGCGCATTGGGCGAGACCGATGAAATATGTATGCCGGCGACGACTTTCTTAAGGCGATCGGCATCGGCGGTAAAATTTTGCGCCACATGGATGGAACCGCCAAAATCGACGATTGCAATGGGTCGATTAGGAGCAGTGTTACTATCGATAAATTTTGCTGCCGCCTCCCGAGCCTTGGCCTGATCTCCAAAATCCATAGTCGAGTTGTCGAAGAAAAGCACCAGATATTTTTGCTGCGAGTGCTCAGGAGCTGCCGGATCGACGCCGAAAGAAAAGCTTGTGATCGGCTTTTCTTTATTGTCCTCCCACACCCGAAAATCTTTTGCGGTAAGATCCCGAATGTAGTTGCCCTTTTTGTCGGTGACGACGGAGTCAACTAAAACGAGCCGGGTTTCAGTTTTAATGGTGGTAATGGGCTCGGGTGAAGTATTGCTAGTAGTGGCTGGCGTTTGTGGCTGAGCAGGGCTTTGAGGCGTAGGGCTGCTTTGTGAAGAGGCCGGCGCCGCAGTCTGTTGAGCATTGGCAACCGTGTTCGGGCACGCCAACCTCCAGGTTAAAGAGCCAATTGCTAAGCACAACACTCCGAGTAAAACGCTCAGGCGGCGAAACTGCATAACCGACCTCCCTTACGGAATCTCAACAGCCCCGTTTTCGGCCGATATCAACTGACCTTCCGTGTCGCGTACTACGAGGCGTACAAGGTAACTTCCCGGTTTAACATCGAAGCTGGCTTTAAGAGTTACGCCAGACCCTAACTTGTTTTCAAGGGTCCCATCTTTCAACCGCATTTGGAGAACTTTTTCCTCGCCTTTAAGATAATTTCCGTTGCGGTCGAAGAGAGCCGAAACCACGGTGAGTTCGTTCCGGTTTCTGCCATCTTCCTTTCGGAAGTGGATGTGTTTTACGTCAACTTTAGCCAGCACCGAGAGCTTGGCATCGTCATCGCTTGATTTAAAAAATTGAGTGCGCAGTTCGACGGGAAGGCCATGAACTTCATCCTGGGAAAACAGAGCATCTTCTATTTCGCGTTTTGCCTCTTCCAAAGGATCGGCCAAGTGTTTGGGAGCATAGTATCCCCGCCGGGCCTGCACCGCCAACTTTAACGGGCTCTTTAAAGTAACTTTTAGAGTGTGAAAGCTTCCATCCAATTTCAAAGTTTGGGGAGAAAAGCCGAGCACGTAAGAATACTCCGGTGTGGCGGCAACGCGTTTGAATCCCTCATTGAGGTCATTATTGTTATGGAAGAAGATGCCGCCAGTACCATCGGCGAGTACCGCTAGAACGTCCGCGTCGGATGAAGCGCCGTCGATAGCATAGAGGGTTTCTTGTCCCGCAACCAGTGGATTGCCCGAGGGTTGCTTACTGATGTCACCTGCTGGTCCCGGAACATAGAGACCGCGCGCATCTAAAGCGCCGATCACAATCTCTGAACGAAGCGCGTGATCGATGATGTCGTTATATTCGTATTCGAGCTGCGGCGTTTGGAATCCCGGAGACACTACGACAATATTTTTCTGGCCCGGCATAACAGAAATACGGCGGACCACATCCTTCAAGGCACCCAGAGCTAGACGGCTCTCAGTTTCGCCCTCAGCAATACTTTGCCTCGCCGCCATCTCTGCTGTTGCCTGTGCCGTTTGCATCATCCGCTGATCATCATTAAATTCACAATGTAGAGCGTCGAGAGTTGCGGCTTGCAGAGCCTGCGTATCATGCTTGTTTTCGATGAGATCTGCCATGTAGTAAGTCACATCGGGACACGGGTTGATCTGGCCTCCAGCCACCGGACGTGGCTGGAGCTTGAGCAGAGTGTTCTGCAATTTCCCGCGATCGTCAGTGAAATCCAGCATGGTTTGGCCCGACGTGGAGAAGATTGCCGCGCGATCGGTAGGCTGTAAAGTCGTCAGGTGGCGTTGGGCGGCGTCTCGGGCTTGGGCAAGATCGCCAAACTTCAAATGGACATCATCAAAGAGATAGGCAGTAAAGCGCTCCGGAACCACCGAGGACGCTTTCTGCGGTTCGACCGACTCGTTTACAGAACTTGCTTCAGTCTTTTTCAGCTCCATAGCGGTCCGAGTACCAGGCTGCTCGATAGAAAACTGCGAAATGACTTGCGGCTTGCGATTGTCGAAGACTTCAAAATCTTCCTGATGAAGATTTCCGACGGCCTGTCCTCTGCCATCTCGAACGACAACGCGCACCAGGACCAGTTTCACATTCACTTTAAAAGTAGGAGTGACATCGCGGGAAGCCATCTCGGGGGAGTTCTTGTCGGCGGTTTGATTGGTGCTTTCTCCGGCGGTTGGAGAGCTAGCCGGAGACGAGGATGGCGCGTCCTCTTTAGATTGCGCTTTGATTTGTGGTTGCAGTATCAATAATGCAAAGAAAACGGCGAAACAGAGGAACACCAATGCCAAAGGTGGAGGCGCAATGCGAGACTTTGTTTTCCAGCAACCAGATGTGCGCATAATTACAGCCGCCGTTGGAACGCTTCTAACGTCGCCTGCATTCTACTCGAAAGCCCGATTCAGTGTGGAAATAGCCACCGTGGCCGAAAAATGGATTTAATTGGTGCACTTTGGTGAGTCATCGCTCAAACGTTGTAACAAGGTCTTTGCCTCCGGCAGGTCGGGATTGAATTCCAGCACGCGTAAAACGTAATCGCGAGCTTTATTGTCTTGTCTAGCCTCACAAAACACTCGGGCAATATTCATCCCGATACGGCTTTGGCCGGGAGCACGCGAGAATGCGTCTTGCCAGAGCTTGATGGCCTCACGCAAATGTCCACTGTTAGCTTCAATTACCCCCAGATTAGTTGCCGCATCGATGGATGATGGGTCAACGGCCAGAGCCTTTTCATAAAGCGCGCGAGCGCGAGCAATATCTCCTTTCTTCTGGGCGGAAAACCCGAGTGCGGAGAGCAGGGCAGGATCATTGGGCGATTTTTCGAGAGCCGAATGAAGCAGTCGTTCAGCTTCTGGAGCAGCCGCCGTTATGCCACCGTTCACTAATGATTGCCATGCCAGTGCGAGGTCGCGCACGTTGCCATTGTTTTTCTGCGAATCGGGAAAGGGAACTAGTTGTGGCATGGTTTTCGCATCCTGTAAAAGCTGAGGAGAAATTAGTGGCCGGCGCAGAATGCGATGATCAGTCACTTCGGTATGAGCGACATCCGTGCTCAATGAAGAAGGCATATGGCAGGCAGTGCAATCAGGCTGCTTGCTATGATGCGCGGTTCCAAACTTTTCGCCATGACATGCCAGGCACTTTTGCCGATAGTATGAAACGCGCTCCGCTGCGGAAGGCTCAGAGTGAGGATCATGACAGCTCGTACACGACATGGCATTACCAGACTTTTTCTTGCACGCGCTCTGTGCCAGCGCCTCAAATTGACTCACGGCTCCGATTCCAGAATGTTGATCACCTGCAAACACAAAATAGCTGATGTAATCCGAGAGCTGCTGCCCCGGTTGAAAGTCATAGATGTGCCGTCCAGTACGCTCAATCGCCGCCTTGCCTTCAAGATGGCACTGTATGCAAACGGCATCACGCTTCGCTGGATCGAGTTTGGCTGGATTGACAATTGCGCCGCCCTTCACGTGTGCCGCTCCAGGACCATGGCATCTCTCGCAGGTCACACCTGAGTAGGAAAACGGTGGAGTTGGATAACGGTTCTCCGTTCCGTGGACCGGAGGTTGCATTCCACTGACGTGGCAATGTAAGCAACTGGCGAAAGCCGGCAAACTCATGGGAATTTGGGTGGCATTGCCATACGCAGGCGCCATATCCCAGACATGGCGATTGGTATACCAATTGACGGGAGACTCAAACAGAAAGCCATCCAAGACGAAAAGATAACTTTGACCGCGACGTCCGGAACCAATGGAGTAGAGCAACTGGCGTTTGCCGCGTACTGAGGGATCGTTTAGTCGCTCGAAGCTGAGCCAGACCCTGCCATCATCGGTATAGATGCGGAAGTGAACCCCGGACTTCTGATGCACAAAATCGGCAGGAGTGAAATTATCTATTGCAGGCCCACTGGCGTGCGCCATGGATGTTTTCGCATAGGAATTATAGATGGAGGTATGACAGGCAGCGCAGGCTTGATTTCCTACATATCCTTTGGAGTTGGAACTTGTTGCCGGAGTTAGTGTCTGAGCTAATAAAGCGATTGGCGCCAATAGAAGCGTGCTCAGCAAGGATCGGAGAAAATCGTACATCCGGAAATACCGTAAGGTCTTCTGGAGCGAATTGTATATGAAAGGAAGAGGGAATCAGGTGAACGAGAATGAGTTAAACAATAACTCGCTCATTCCAGGAACCATCACGTTTCCAGTTACCAAAGTGTGTTGTAGATTACGCGAAACGAGCTAAGCTCTGAGCTTGCGGAGAAACCGGGAGCGAACATGATTAAGCTGAACTGCTTGGTGCTATTTCTATTTGTAGCTGTGGTGGGCGCTTTCTCACAAGAGGCGATGAAAGCTGAGCCCCAGCATTACAAACTAGCTTTTGAAAATGAGAACGTGCAGGTTGTAGACGTCCACTATGGCCCACATGAAAAGTCTGGAATGCACGATCATCCAGGTGGCGTGGTCGTTTATATAACCGGAGGACATCTCAAGTTCACCGATCAGAATGGAGCGGTAAAAGAGGTCTATGCCAAGCCTGGCGAGTCGAGGATGTTTCCAGCCTTCAAACACAAAGTCGAAAACTTAGGCGATAAGCCTTTTGATGCTGTCTATGTGGGACTCAAGAATAAGCCAAAAGAATAACTGAACCGATTAGTCGATATACCGGGAGGTTACGAAATAAGCCTCCCTCGCTTCACCACTTGCTGCCTTCATATCCGCATAATTGTTTTCCGCTATTGTGATCCGAAGTTCGTACCTTTACCTTACCTCGTAGTTTCTCCGCGCCGTGCATTCAAGTTTAAATTTTGAAGGAGTACCGCAAATGAAATTTGTTATTGCGAAGAAGTTTGTGTTTCCGTTCCTACTGTTGGCAACGTTCGCCACGGCTGCGAGTGAGTCTGGCGCGCCGGTTTCTGTTAAAGGCTACGTCCTGGATTCTGCCTGCGCGTTTACGAAAGGACTGAAGAGACCCATCAGCAGTGAGTGCGCCATCGCCTGTGCAAAGGCTGGTTCTCCGCTCGTTATTCTTGGAGACAATGGCACGATCTATTGGCCCATAGCGGATACCACTCCTTCTGCAGGACAGAATGACAAGTTGTTGCCGTTTGCCGGCCGAAAAATCACCGCCAGCGGAAAATCATTTCAGCGTGGCGGCTCAACCGCATTAGTGATCGAAAAGATCGAACCACTGGGAGAACAGAAGTAAGAGGTCGAGAATACGTCTTTAAAGTCCCAATCCTAATTCAAGAATCATTGCGAAGGAGCCCTGCTGTGACTCGCTGGCAATTTCCCGGTTTTCCCCCGAAGCATTTCCTGATATTTGCTCTTGTGATTTTTGCGCTTGGCATTGCGAATGCGCAAGAGCTTGGAACAGCCACGCTGAGCGGCCAAGTTTTCGATCCTCAAAACGCATTGGTAAAAAATGCCAAAGTGACGATGCAGCAGAATGCGACAGGAATTCAACGCACCACGCTCACAAATGCTGCGGGACTGTTCGCTTTGAATGATCTCGCCCCCGGCGAGTATGAGGTTCAGGTGCAAGCTGCCGGCTTTGGGGATTACACCACGCAGATCAAGCTGGAAGTTGGACAACAGGCTAATGTTAAGGCCAAGCTGTCGATCGCATTGCAGAAAACTACAGTTGACGTAAGCGATCAGGAAGTACTCCAGCAAGTCGATACGGTTTCGTCCGTGGTCGATGGAGTAATCAATGCAGGGCAAATCGAGAATCTTCCACTCAATGGCCGCAATTTCCTGGAGCTTGCATTGCTCATGCCGGGGAATACGATTGCCCCGAACTTCGATCCCACCAAGTCGAACACGGTTGTAATTTCATCGGCGGGACAATTGGGTCGCGGCGGCAACGTAACCATTGATGGTATGGACGACAACGATGATGTGGTTGGAGGGATGCTGCTCAATATTCCAGAGGATGCCGTACAGGAATTCCAGGTTGCGACCAACCGTTTTTCGGCTGAGTCCGGACGTTCCGGATCGGCCGTCGTCAATATTGTGACGAAGTCTGGCAGCAATACCGTGCATGGATCCGCCTCCATTTACGAACGCGATAAGAGCTTGCAAGCTGTACCTTCAACTTTTGACCCAACTACTACTGGAGGCGAAACCCCGCCGTTCCGTCGGCAGCAATATGCGGCAACCATCGGCGGTCCGCTGGTGAGAGATAAAGCTTGGTTTTTCGGAGGCTTTGAATATCGCGATGAATTGGGCGGGCTGCTTGTCGGAACACGCCATCCCAATCCTGCTGGCGGCGGGACGATTTCTTACAACTTCGCCCCTGCGCCATTAACGGATCCCATGGGTGTTCTACGGGCGGATTGGAAACTCTCGAACCGGGATCAGTTGACTTTCCATTATGGTATTCAGAGGCAGGATGTAACCGATAGGACGCCTTTCCTTTCCGGCGCGCCTATCGGTACAGCTTCGCAACGACAGGACTCGCAAAATAACTTCCAGACTTTCCAAACAGCATGGACTCGCGTTCTGACTCCAACTCTGCTGAACCGGGCAAGCTTCAGCTTTAATAATTTTGCGAATCAGATTAATCCAGTGCACTTCGGCCCAGAATACGACTTTCCCAGCATCGCGGATGGAGGGACTTACGACGCGCCTCAAGGTACCACGCAAAAGCGCTTTCAGTGGGACGAGGCTCTCGATTGGGCACACGGAAAACACAATCTTCACTTCGGTGCGGAGTTTCAGCGAATCAACGCCGCCTTTAGTTTGGGTGTGTTTCGCGGTGGGGCCGTCGAGTTTATTCAGGATTTCGCTAATCAGGATCGTAATGGCGACGGTGTAATTAATGACCAAGATCTTTTGTTCGCGGTAGCCATTCGCAGTGCTAACCCAAATCAAACGTTGCTACTCCCAAATGCTGACAACAACTACATTGCTGGTTATGTGCAGGATGACTGGCGAGTGCATCCCCAGCTCACACTGAACTTGGGATTGCGCTACGAAATCGATACTGACGTCAACAATGTCGGACGCTACGATCAGATCAACCCCATTCTGACGCCGTTCTACCGTGGAAATCGTCACAAAGACGGCAATAACTTCGGCCCACGTGTGGGTTTTAATTGGGCAACCAAAGGCGGAGACTTCAGCCTGCATGGCGGATACGGAATTTACTATGACCGAATCACTCTTGAAGTGGAGTCGCTGGAGCGCGGCTTGGATGGTCGTGCTCTCCCTATCAATGTCAGCCTGGGCAGCGCAAACTATTTAGACAGCAATGGCAACTTTGTGCCCGGTGCCCCAACCTTTTCTAATCCATTTAGTGGATTCGTAATTCCCGGAGCGGGTGGCGCTTCCGAAGGAATCAATATCATCGATAACAAGATGCAGAATCCCATGGTGCAGCAATTTAATCTCGGCATTCAGTACAGCTTTGCCAAGAACTGGATCGTCAAAGCCGATGGCATTCACAACTTCGGCACACACTTCATCATCGGCGTGCCGGTCGGTGCCGTGGGAACACCTCCGGAGACTGTGACGGATTTGCAGTCCTCGGCTATTACGCACTACGACGCGCTTTGGCTTACTGTGGACCATCGTTTCGCTCAGCGCTTCCAATTCCACAGCGCTTACACTTTCTCCAAGTCGCTGGATTACGCCAATTACGATCAAGTCCCCTTCGGCTATCCACCGGTTGATCCCACGAATTTGCGGCGCGAATATGGTCCCGCGCCCAATGACCAGCGGCATCGGCTGGTACTGCAAGGTGTAGGAGATTTTCCTTTTGGTTTGCGGCTGTCGCCAATTTGGACTTACGCTTCAGGCGTACCGATGGATATTTTGTTGGGCGATGGCAGTGGCAAGCGCGTCCCGGAACTTGGCCGTAATGCGGGAGGCCGGCAATTTCATACAGGCGCAGAGTTGAATGCATACTTGACTCAACTCAATGCTGAAGGCGCGAATAATGGCAGCTTAGGCGCGTTTCCCATGGTTTCTCCCAATGCGCGTTTCGACGACACCTTCAATTCGGTGGATTTGCGGTTGTCTAAAGACTTCCACTTGGGTGAGCGATTTACTCTTGAAGGAATTGCCGAAGTATTCAATTTATTCAACAAGTCCAACATTCTGGGAACGAGCAAAAATAACTACTCCGGATTTTTCAACGCGCTGGTGCCCGATTCCAATAATCCCGGTTACTCCTCCAGGTTTGGGACGCCTATATCGACTGCGGGTGGAATCTTTGGCTCTGGTGGCCCTCGCGCATTTCAATTGGCTGTTAAGTTGATGTTTTAAGCATGGGAACAAAATCACTCATAGCTCCAGTTGTAGAACAAGGACTGCGCAGGCAACTCGGCCTTGCTTCTGCAACTGCGGCTGTGGCTGGTGAAGCCATTGCCGTGGGTATTTTTCTTACTCCGGCAGAGATGGCGAAATCGTTGGGCTCGCCATTCTGGCTGTTGTTGGTTTGGCTAATCGTAGCTGGGATGACGCTCAGCGGCGCTCTTTGTTATGGAGAACTGGCCGGGCGTTTTCCTCGTGCCGGTGGTACCTACGTTTATCTTCAGGAAACTTTCGGACGAAGAGTCGCCTTTCTTTATGGATGGATGTGTCTGCTGGTGCTCGATCCCGGATTAACAGCCGCGTTGGCCACAGGTGTAGCCGGATATGCTGCTTACATCTTCCATTGGTCTGCGCTGGCCATCAAATTTGCAGCAATCATTATTATCTTTGTTCTTTGTTTATTGAATGCTCTTAGCATGCGAATCAGTGCGGGGTTTTTACGCTGGATCACCTGGTTAAAGCTAGGATTACTGGGATTGTTGATTGTATGGGCACTCGCCTTCCATCTGGGTTCGTGGACAAATTTTGTTCCCTTTATCGCGCAGCGCTCCGGCTCCTTGCCTTTGTTGCCCGCATTAGGAGCCGCCATGGTCGGAGCGTTCTTTTCGTTCGGGGGCTGGTGGGACGTTAGCAAAATTGCCGGAGAAGTGCGCGACACTGTACGCACGTTGCCGCGCGCCATGGTGCTTGGAGTGCTCGTTGTGACGGCGGTTTATATCCTAGTGAGTGCGGTGTTCCTCTATCTCATCCCACTGCAAAATGTCACGTCTAACGACACCTTTGTTGCTCAAGTCGGAGAAGTTCTGTTCGGGTCAATAGGAGGAATTATTTTCGCCGGAATCGTTATCGTTTGTGTACTGGGTGGACTGACGGCATTCGTGATCTCCGCACCGCGAGTGTATTTCGCAATGGCGAAGGACGGGCTTTTTCTAGCGCCTGTCGCTCGTGTTCATCCTCGATTCGGTACTCCGGTGAATGCCATTCTTATTCAAGCTTTCGTTGCTTCGCTACTCATATTTTTAGGTACCTTTCAGCAAATCCTCTCGTATTTCATCTTTATTGCGGTCGCGTTCCTCGGGCTTACCGTGGCTGGATTGTTTGTGGTTCGATCGCGTAAACAGGAAGCCAGCGATGCGATCCTGGCTCTTGGATATCCAGTCACGCCAATGCTGTTTGTCTCGCTGGTATTACTGCTGCTTGTTCTTCTGTTAGCTCACGGAGCACGGGAACCTTTGTTAGGGACAGCGGTAGTGCTTGTGGGATTGCCAGTATATAGCCTCTTCCAGCGTAGGACGGCGGATACACAAGCCAGCTTGGATAAAGCGAAGAGCGCCTAAAGAAGGTTGGCCATTCCCGGCGCAGCAATCGATTCGGCGAGATCTTTCAAGAAAAGCGCCGCTTGTGCTCCGTCGATGACACGATGATCACAGGACAAAGTCACCGTCATTGTAGAGCGGATTCCAGCTTTGCCGTCAATGGCTACAACACGGTCGGCAATTTGCCCTACGGCGAGAATTCCGGCTTGCGGAGGAATGATGATGGCGCTGAACGAGTCGATTTGGTACATGCCAAGATTGCTGATGGTGAAAGTCGCTCCGGTAATATCGGCAGCGCGTAATTTTCCCGCTCGGGCGCGCTCGGTTAAATCGCGTCGCTGAATCGCGATTTCATTTAGCTTGATGCTGTCGGCGTTACGGATGACTGCTGTGACCACGCCGTCAGCGACTGCCATCGCAATTGCTATATTTATTTCGGAATTCAGGCGTACTCCGTCGCCGGTCCAACTCGCATTCATTCGGGGATGCTTGGTGAGTGCGCGAGCTGCAAGGGCCACAAGGAAATCTGTGTGCGTGAGTTTTACGCCGTCCGATCGTTCGCCGTTCTTCGTAGCATCTTCTCGTGCTGCAACAAGAGCGCTGGCATCGATGTCTCGGGTGAGAAAGAAGTGGGGAACCGTCGTCCAGCTTTGGGTCGTGCGCTCGGCCATCAAGCGACTGACTGTGCTTACAGGTTCAAGACCTAAGCTTTTGCTGGTAGCGGGAGCGCTCTTTGGTTTTGGATCGATCTTTGAATCAACTAAAGCCTGAATATCTGAGGCTAGAATTTCGCCGCCTGCACCAGTTCCACGAACCGTATTGAGATCGATTCCGTGTTCCTTGGCTAAGCGTCGAGCTTTGGGAGAGATTTGAGACGACGAGGAAGCAGATGATTCTTGCGTCCGATTCGTTGAACTTTGGGCGGAAATAGCTGCTGGAGGCGCTGCACTGATATTTGCCGTTCCAGCTTCGAAGGGAATTTGCTCGCCAGGGCCGAGAATCCACGCGATGGTTTGGCCTACAGGAATAACATCGCCTTCCTGTGCTTTCACTCCCGCGAGAGTGCCGTCGCCTGTGGCTTCGACTTCGAGGACAGCCTTATCAGTCTCAACTTCGAGCAGGGGCTCGCCCTTGGTCACGCGGTCCCCATCTTTCTTCAACCAAGCAACCAGCTTGCCAGTTTCCTGGCCCATCTCAAGGGCGGGCATTACAACGCTGATAGGCATAATTTTGTTCCAATCAAGCTATCGGAAACTTCTCGCAAAGTGCGAGAGAGTGTCCGATTTAGGGGTCCTTCGACTCGGAGTCTCTTCGCAAGCGAAGAGACTCCTTCGCTCAGGATGACAAGCTAAAGGTTTGCATCAGTCCCCGACTCCGACATGTTCTGTTTTCGCGCTGGCGGTGATCATGTCTTTCACTCGCTTGCTCGGTGCGGATTCGGTTTCGCGTGTGGTAGGCAGAGGACCATCGACCGTTACATAATGCGAGCCGGCCACGAGAAGTTTTTCGGCAGGGAAGCGAGTGATGACTTCGTGTCCTGTTTCCGTAACGACGATCTCTTCTTCTATGCGAGCTGCGCTCCAGCCGTCAGTGGATGGCCAGAACGTTTCCAATGCAAAGACCATGCCAGGCTTGATCTCGGTCGCATGCTCGAATGAAACCAGACGGCTAATGACTGGCTTTTCCCAGATAGCGAGACCAATTCCGTGTCCGTATTGCAACGCGAACGCTGCTTCTTCGTTGGGGAATCCAAACTCTTGCGCCTTCGGCCACACGGCTGCGATTTCGGCAGTGGTGCGGCCTGGGCGAACGAGTTCAATCGCAGCGTCCAAATATTCACGACACCTCTTGTAAGCATCCACCATGGCGTGCGATCCGTAGCCGATGGTGAAGCAGCGGTAGTAGCAGGTGCGGTATCCCATGTAGGAATGCAGAATGTCGTAATAGACGGGATCGCCAGGACGAAGCACTCGATCAGAAAAAACATGTGGATGCGGATTGCAGCGCTCGCCAGAAATTGCATTTACCGCTTCGACATATTCCGATCCGAGATCGTACAGAACTTTGTTCACCAAGCCGACAGCTTCGTTCTCGCGCATTCCTGGTTTCATGGCACGATAAAGTTCGTCGTAGGCTGCGTCCACCATCATCGCTGAGGTGTTGAGTAATGAAATTTCATCTTGCGTCTTGATTAGGCGAGCCTCAGACATCAACTGTTGGCCGTCCACAACTTTGATTCCTTCGCGTTGTAGCGCAAAGAGTACGGGCAGTTCGATAATATCGATGCCCACAGGCTCTTTGTGCAGGCCACGCATTTCGAGCTCTATGCGAATCTTTTTGGCAACGTCTTCCGCGCGCCCCATTTCTGGGGACATGGCGCCACGCAGCATCGAGATTCCTGGGCGCGATCGGTCTCCGAGCCACGGGCAATTCAGTTGATGATGTTTTGCGGCAGAGCCGAAGTCCCACAGAATTGGTTCGTCGTTTTGCGGAAGCAACGTGAAGCGATTGGCTTTGTCCTGTGCCCAAGTGCCAATGTGCGTCGCGGTTAAATAGCGCACATTGTTCATGTCGAAACAGAGCAGGGAACCCATTTCCGACTTCGCAAGTAATGCCTTCGCCTTTTCGAGACGTTCGCGACGGAGGCGATCAAAGTCGATCCGCTGCTCCCAGTCGACTGCCATAGTGCCGTGGGTTTTTAATGCCATTGCGTGCCTCTTCTTTATGAAACTCGGAACCTCAACTAGAAAACTTTGTTATGGAATCGTTCTTAGCTGCACATGCTTCGTGCCATCTCGAACACTGTCTTTTCCGTGTCGACCGTCGCGTCTTCGAGTGGAGGCGAGAATGGAATGGGGACATGCATTGCTCCCATTCGCCGCACCGGCTTGTCCAGATTGTAGAAAGCGCCCTGTGCGATGACGGCCGCAATCTCCGCCGAAACTCCGTACCGTCCATATCCTTCATCGATCACGATCGCTCGCGATGTTTTCTTTACCGAGTCGATCAGAGTTTTTTCATCGAGTGGCCAAGTCGTGCGCGGATCGATTACTTCAGCGCTGATGCCGTCTTGTTGAAGTAACTCCGCCGCTCCGAGCGCCACTTGCACCATGCTGCTCGTTCCTACCAACGTGATGTCAGTGCCTTCGCGTTTGACGTCTGCCACTCCGAACGGGATCGTGTACTCTTCCGTTGGCACCGGCCCCTTGAGTTTGTGGTGCATCATTTTGTCTTCGAAGAAGACAACGGGGTTGTCGTCGCGAATTGCTGTCTTTAACAGTCCCTTAGCGTCATAAGGCGTCGATGGAATGACAACCTTTAAACCAGGAACGTGGCTGAACCAGGCTTGCAGCGATTGGGAATGCTGAGCCGCAGACCGGCGAGTCGCGCCGAGCGTAGTGCGCATAACCATGGGAACTTTCCACTTGCCGCCCGACATGTAGTGCACTTTGGCGGCTTGGTTGACCATTTGGTCCATCACTAGCGTCAGAAAATCGCCGAACATTATGTCGACGACCGGTCGCATGCCGGTCATTGCGGCGCCGACAGCGACACCGGTAAAACCAGCTTCCGAAATCGGCGTGTCGATGACTCGATTAGTCCCAAACTCTTCGACTAAGCCAGACAATACTTTGAACGGCGTTCCAGCTTCAGCCACATCTTCGCCGAAGATGCAAACAGTAGAATCACGCCGCATCTCTTCGGCAAATGCTTCTCTTACTGCTTGTGCGAAAGTTAATTCGCGGACTGCTTCAGGCATATACGTCCTGTTCTACCTCATCGACGCTGGGATAAGGGGAGTTCACGGCAAACTCGACCGCAGCCTTCATCTCAGATGTGATTTCCGCTTGAATGCTCGCGAGGATGCTGGTGTCACTGAGCTTTTCTTGCAGCAGGTAATCCCCCAGGACTTTAATGGGATCGCGATTCGTCTTCCAGTGCTGCTCTTCATTCTTGGCGCGGTAGTATTCGCGATTGATATCACCTACGTGGTGTCCATGGTAGCGATAGGTCTCGCACAATAAGAATCCCGGGCCTTTTCCCTTACGGGCATGGTCGACCAGTTTGCTCGCGGTTGCATATACCGCTTTCACGTCCTGGCCGTCTACGCTCTCAGCTTGCAATCCGAACGCAGTGGCGCGTTGCAGAATGTCGCCAGCGGTAGTCTCCGAAAAATGCGTGTATTCGGTGTAATGATTGTTTTCGCAAACGTAGATGACTGGCAGCTTCCAGAGTTGCGCCAGATTCATTTCTTCGTAAAGCACGCCTTGGCCGAGGGCGCCTTCGCCGAAGAAGCAGACTGCTACCCGGCCGTTCTTTAGATATTTAGAAGAAAATGCTGCTCCTGTGGCGATGCCCACGCTACCGGCTACAATTGCGTTCGCTCCGAGATTTCCTGTCGCGGGATCGGCGATGTGCATCGAGCCGCCTTTGCCTTTGCAGTATCCTGCTTTCTTGCCGAGCAGTTCAGCGAACATGCGATCCGGTGATGCGCCCTTAGCTAAACAATGTCCGTGACCGCGATGTGTGCTGGTAATGTAGTCGTCTTTTTGCAGCGCTTCGCAGACACCCACCGCGATTGCTTCTTCGCCGATATACAGGTGCGCAAGTCCGGGCATCAGAGCGCGAGTATAGAGTTCGTTTACTTGTTCCTCAAACAGACGAATGCTCATCATCCGTCGGTACATATCAATCAATTTCTCTTTTGCAATCGAAGCGATCTTTGGATGTTCCGTGACAGTCGTCATTTCGCGACTCCCGACATACGGGCTAACACATCGAAAATGACAGCGAAATCAAGTTTTTCCCATCCCATGCCGCGGGCGGCCGTCAGAAATTCATTGGTCACTGCTGTCGTGGGCACGGGGACATTCAACTGCCGCCCGAGTTCCATGGCGAGCAACATATCTTTCTGCATCATGTTGACGTCGAACCATGCTTCTTCCGGTTGTTCCAGCACGAAGGGGCCGCGATACTTAATCATCGGTGAAGCCACGGCGCTGTTAACTAAAACATCGACTGCCACTTCGCGTTTAATGCCGCTTTTCTCCGCCAGTAACACGCCCTCCGAAAAAGCCAGCATCTGCACCGCGAGACTCAGGTTGACGGCGATCTTCATCGCAAGCGCAATGCCGTTATCTCCAACGTGAGTAACCTTCGGTCCAATATCGAGCAACAATGGCAACACGCGTTGAAAAGTTTCCGTCCGGCCGCCAACCATTACCGAGAGCTTCCCCTCTTGCAGGGTGATCACGCTACCGGAAACGGGCGAGTCAACCATATCCGCGCCCTTCTCTCTTACTTTCGCAGCCACTGCACGGCTCACCGTAGGACTGACCGTGCTCATGTCAATAAATGTTTTACCTTTGCTGATCGCAGCCAGCAGGCCGTCGGGGCCTTCTGTAATTGCGGCCAGCGCTGCAGCATTTGTCACCATCGCAAACGTCACATCCGCCGCTGCGGCAACGGCTCTCGGCGAATCGGCCCAGTTCATTCCCTTATCGATCAACCACTGAGCTTTGGAGCGCGTGCGGTTGTAACCGGTCACAGTGTGACCTTTATCGAGCAGCCGGCTCACCATCTGACTGCCCATCACGCCGAGACCGATAAAGCCAACATTGGCCATTCGCTAAACTGCCTCCAGATCGATGAAATAACTTCTCTACTGCTGAACTTTCGGTACCGCTGGCTCATCCACCTCAGTGGAAAGGGAAGACGAGGAACGCTGAGAAGACGCTACTTGCGAATCTTCACGAACTTGTTCGAGGTGTGCTTGCATGGCCGCGCGAGCTTTGGCCGGGTCACGTTGTTCAATCGCTTCTAGAATGCGCTTATGGTGAAACTGTCCCCGATCCGGTCCGCCCGCCACGTTAAATATACGGATGCGTTGCTCGCGCAAAACTCCGACAATTGAATCGATTAATGCCAAAATCAGTGGATTCGCAGCAGCCTCAGCCATCGAGAGATGAAAATCAAGATCAGCCTCAATGTAGGCTTCGGGGTCTTCACGTTTGCGATCCATCACGGCGTACGCGTCGCGCATAGTTGCGAGATGAGATTCTTCACATCGAGTTGCAGCCAGAGCCGCAATACCTGGTTCGAGAATGGCACGCAACTCCGACAACTGTAATGAGCCTTCCGGCTGACCAATCTTAATCATGCGATCAAGTGATTGCCGGATGGATTGCGATGTCCCATTAGTGATAAAAGTTCCGCGGCCCGAGTAAGCTTCTACAAGCCCTTTTTCCCGAAGCGACTTTACTGCTTCACGCACTGCTGTCCGGCTTACGCCAAACTGTTGCGCTAATTCGCGCTCCGCAGGAAGCTGTTCTCCGGTCTTAAGTGCGCCGCTGAGGATGGATTCCTCGATCTGCTGCACGATTTGCTCATACAGCCGCGAGGTTTGGACTGTCTTGTAAACGGATTGAGGGTTTGATCGAGCCATTTCGTCAGTCTACTGAATACTTACAGTCTTTATATTTGTGAATTCCCGGATCCCAAACGGACCAAGTTCCCGTCCATGTCCCGATTGCTTGACTCCACCGAAAGGAAGACGAGGATCGGAAGCTACCATACGATTAATGAAGACCATTCCCGCCTGAAGATCGTTGATGAATCGTTCGCGTTCCACTTCATCATTGGTCCATGCACTCGCACCAAGACCAAAGCGAGTGTCATTTGCTAAGCGAATTGCCTCGTCGATATCCTTCACTCTGAACAAGCAGGCAACGGGACCAAATAATTCTTCACGGTATGCCGGAGAATCTTTGGGGATATCGGTCAATATGGTCGGTGCATAGTAGCTGCCCGTGCGATCCAAAGGCTTGCCGCCTGTCAGAACACGCGCTCCGGCTTGAATACTCTTTTGAACATCAGCATCCAGATCTTTCACCCCATCTGCCGTTGCGAGCGGGCCCAGTTCAGTTGCAGGATCAAATGGATCGCCAACCTTCAGCGCCTCCATCCGGGTGACAAATTTTTTCTCGAATTCGTCGGCGATCTTTTCCGCAACAATGAACCGCTTAGCGGCGATGCAAGACTGGCCGTTGTTTCCAATTCTCGCCTTTACCGCTGTCGAAACAGCATCGTCGATATTAGCGCTCGGCATGACTATAAAGGGATCACTGCCGCCGAGTTCAAGGACAACTTTCTTGATATTGCGCGCTGCCGAAATTCCCACCTGAATACCCGCTCCCTCGCTGCCGGTCAATGTCGCGGCTACAATTCGCGGGTCGGCAAGAATCTTATCGACTTTGTTGGAGCCGATAAGAAGCGTCTGAAATACTCCTTCGGCAAATCCCGCTCTCAGGAATATCTCTTCCAGTTTCAAGGCAGATTGGGGGACGTTGGAAGCGTGCTTCAGTAGCCCGACGTTGCCTGCCATCAATGCCGGGGCGACAAATCGAACCACCTGCCAGAATGGATAATTCCAAGGCATTATTGCCAAAATTGCGCCAATCGGTTGATAGCGGATGTAACTCTTGCTGGCAGTTGTTTCAACTATTTCGTCGGCCAGAAACCGTTTTGCATTCTCAGCATAGTAGCGACATGCCCACGCGCATTTCACGGCCTCATCCACCGCTGATTGAAGAGGTTTGCCCATCTCCGCGGTCATGATCCGGCCAAGAGCTTCCTTTTCGCTTTCCAATATCCCAGCTGCCTTTTGCATTTTTGCAGCTCGATCTTTGAAGGAAAGGATTCGATGCTTGGAGAAGGCTGTAGCCGCACGCTGCAGCTTCTCTTCAATTTGGGCATCAGAAAGAGGGTCAAAGGTCTGAAGAACCTCTCCGGTTGCCGGATTTATACTCTTAATAGCCATTCCGCTCAAACTCCTCAAACACGGTAGGTCATGTGGTCATACACCTATACCACAAGATATCAGATAAGTGTCAAGTTATTAAATTTGCTTGACACTGCTTCCCGGCTAGTGGTACAGCTGTCCGACCACTAGTTTTCGCGGAGGTTCCTATGCTTTCCAGGTTGAAAGCCTTACCCGGTCTTTGTCTAATCGCAGCACTCTTGTTTTTGTTGTTAAGTAATTTTGCCTTCGGCCAGGGTGTTACAGGACAAATTGTTGGGACAATCACAGATCAAACCGGCGCTGCAGTTGCTGGCGCAACCGTGGTAGTTACCGATCTTCATCAAGGAACTTCGCGAACATTGGTAACCGATGGCAATGGCGATTACGCCGCTCCCGATCTGGTTCCAAGCGCGTACAAAATTCGTGCCGAGGCTAAAGGCTTCAAGAGCACCGAGCGCGTGAACTTGGAACTCGAAGTCGCGAAGGATTTGCGCATCGATCTAACTCTCCAACCCGGACAGGTCTCTGACGTGATAGTGGTTAACGAAGATGTCCCGCTGCTTGATACCACTTCTGCAACTCTTGGCGGCACTCTCAGCAATCAGCAAATTAATGATCTGCCACTGAATGGCCGCAATTACGAAAATCTATTGCAACTGCGTCCGGGTGTAGTTCGCTATCCTGGCGGCGGATTTTCGACAACGAGTACCAACGGTCTGCGGGCCGAAGACAATGCTTATGTCATTGATGGTCTTTTCAATAGCGAGCCCTATTCTGGACAGGGCATCATCAATGGAGCCGGCATTGCGGGTGATTCCGCGACCATTCTACCAATCGATTCCATCCAGGAATTTAACTTGCAAGAAAATCCGCCTGCGGAGTTTGGCTGGAAACCCGGCGCTATCGTCAATGTGGGTCTGAAGGCGGGAGGCAACTCTCTTCACGGTACAGTGTTTGGCTTCGGACGCGACGGTGTGACGGATGCCCGCAACTATTTCAATACTGCTCCCAATCCCAAGCTTCCCCGAACTTTGGAGCAATTCGGAGCCTCGGTTGGTGGTCCCATCGTCAAAGACAAAGTTTTTTTCTTCGGGGCCTATGAAGGCCAGCGCTACAACGTGGGCAATTCGTTTGGCGGCGTGACCAGTCCATCGATGGTGGGAATGCCTTCCAATGGAACCTGCCTTTTCATTACATCTGGCGATTGCGCCGATAGCATTCCGAACGTGATTGCGGATCTGCAGGCAGGTGGAATAACTGTTAGTCCCGCTAGTTTGCAGGTCGCTGGCTGTACGCTGGGTCCCCCAGTTACGTGCAACGGCAAAGGATTTCCGACCAACAACAATCCCACTATCAATATCGTGAACGGGTTCAACAACGTCGTACACGTAGATAATACGGTTGGCAAAGTGGATTACCATTTCAACGACAAAAATACATTCAATGGAATGTATTTTTTCGGTAACAACTCGGGGACCGTCGAGGATTTTCCTGAGCTACAGCAGAACTGGTTGTCAAAGATTCATACTCGAGCTCAAGTTGTAGGTGGCAGTTGGATATGGGTCCCTAGCGTGCGTTGGGTCAATGAAGCTCGGGCTGGTTACAACCGGCTGTACCAACCTACACTTCCCGGTGACCTTGGAACCCCGGCGTCTGCTTACGGGTTGAACACAGGCGTTCAGGCCGGCCCGTATACAGGAGGGTTACCACGCATTGGTTTTGGTGGCTACTTCTTCCCAGGGCTCGGAGGTTTCAAATGGCCGAAGCTGCAAGGACCTGACACGATCACCCAATTTATCGACCACGTTTCCTATATTACAGGCAAACACGCAATTAAATTTGGCGGCGAGATCCATCGTGACGGAGTTACTGGTGGCGCTTTTGGCAATGCGAGAGGAAGCCTCAACTTCCTGGGCGGGACCTTCACGAGTCCGACCAACTCGAATCTAACATCCTCTCAATTGGAAGACTTTTTTGCCGGGGCCCCCACGTTAGCATCCGTCTTGTCAGGTGACCCTACGCGACAACTTCACAACTGGGCCTACGCAGGCTTCGTCCAAGATGACTGGCGCATCACCAAGACTTTGACTTTGAACCTCGGTGTTCGTTACGAATACAACTCAGTTGTAAAAGAAGCGCACAACCTTATTGGCAACTTCGATCCAAATCTTGGACTGGTGCAAGTGGGCAAACAGATTAGCGGTCCTTACGATCCCGATCACAAAAATTTTGCGCCTCGCTTCGGTTTTGCCTGGGATGTAACTGGCAAGGGTAATACGGTTCTGCGTGGTGGCGCGGGCATATCGTATGAAACCGTGAATTGGCAATCCTTCCTGGCTTTCAACAACAGCTTTGGACTTGCGAGTATTCCAACAGGCGCAGTAATTGACTCTTCTGGAGATACTGCTGGTGGGACTATTTTGGTAGGGAATTTGAGCCCTACTCCACCCAATCCTTGGGACAATGGTCCGATTTTTGGCAATCTCAGCCCTAATAATCTCAGCTGCGATCCAGTTACAGCCAATCCTTGCGCGATCATGGGCGTAGACCGTAATCTCACCACCCCATATGTCACTACTTGGAACTTCAATATTCAACACGCGTTTAGTCCAAACCTCACTCTGGAAGTTGGCTACGTGGGCAATCACGGAACGAATCTGACCGGCATTCGCGACATCAACCAGCCGCCAGTAGGATCAGGCTGGCCTGCTGCTTTGATTTCAGCATGCGTAAGCTCCAACTATGATCCGAATGTTTGCGCTCCGGACAATGGCGCAGAACAAGCAGCACGCCCATTTAACTCAAAGTTTCCATACTTGAGCAATATCTTCCAAATGGGAAACATTTATAAATCCAACTACAACGGTTTACAGGCTACGTTGACGTCGCGAAACTATCATGGGTTGAACATGGTCGCAGGTTATACGTATGCTCACGCCCTCGATGATGTAGGCGCGAACTGGGATTTTGGATATGGCGCCGGATTACCGCAAGATTCCTATCATGTAGGCCGGGAGTACGCCAGCAGTGACTTTGACGTACGCCATCGCCTCACGCTTTCCATGACGTATCTCGTTCCGGGGGAAAAAGGATTTGGCCAACTTATGGAAGGTTGGGAGCTGAATTCAATCGTAACTTTGGAAAGTGCCCAGCCATGGGGCCCAATTGATTTAGGAACAGACGTCAGTGGTTCGGGTCCGCTACCTGTCAGCCCTCCCGCCAATAGCCCAAATCGTTGGGATTTTTTCGGAAACCCGAATGATTTCAAGTCTGGCCCGACCCCGATCCCGTTCTACGCCGCGGGTGCTCCAAACATGCCTTCCGCTTGTTCGAGCAGAGCGGCTGCGATCGGAGCCACTGATTCCCTTAACTTGTATGGATGTTTCGCTAAGGGCAACTCAGTTATGCTCGCGCCGCCATTAGGTCAATTTGGCACCATGGGCCGCAACGCTTTCCCAGACTCTGGCTTTCACAACTGGGATTTTTCAGTGGCCAAGAACTTTAAATTTGGCGAACGGTTCGGCCTACAGGGGCGGGTTGAATTCTTCAACATTCTCAATCATCCAAACTTCGCCAATCCTTACGGCGGACAAAATGGTTATGGACAAAATGATCCTTCCGCGCCAGCTTCGTTTGGTTGCGGATGCGCTACTCCAGATGTGGCCGCTGCCAATCCAGTCGTCGGATCGGGCGGAAGCCGTGCTGTGCAATTCGGATTGAAACTGCTTTTTTAATCGATAGTAAAAAACATGTTTGAGGTGGCAGGGCCGGAGAAGATGTTCATTTCGGCCCTTCCTATACTCCGAGCATCAACACTCAACAAAGAACAAGGGGATATTGGACGTGAAACTGAAATTGCATTTCGGGCTCATTGCATTCTTCTTATTTTTTCTATCTTTCATCACCATTCAAAACGCGCTCAGCCAAGAACATCGCGAACGCACACTCGATGAAATAAAGACGGAAGCTATTCATCGCGCGGAAGTCGGTGGGTATCCATTGATCGGGCTTGATCCCAATGATGTTCGCGAGGCATTTCAATCGATTCACACCAGCGACAAAGATGAATGGGCGGCAGGCTTTATGGCCGTTGGCGATCGTTACATGAATGAAGGGAAATCACTCGAGAAGACCGACCCGGCAAAGGCCAATGCCGACTATATCCGCGCATGGCGAATTTATTCTTTTGGACGCTGGCCGATTCCAGCGTCACCGAAAAAGCTGGAGTCATATCACAAAGCTCTCGAAGCATTTTTGGCACATGCGCGATTCTTTGACCCTCCGCTTGAGGTTGTCCATATTCCATTTGAAGGCAAAGAAATTATTGGCTACCTGCGTCTTCCTAAGAATGCAAAGGGACCAGTTCCTCTCGTGATTGCAGTGAATGGTTTGGATAGCCGAAAAGAAGATCTTACCGAAAGTTTTTCGGCAATTTTGCCCTTTGGCGTCGGTTATCTGGCGGTTGATGGGCCAGGCACCGGTCAAGCGCCGATCAAAGTAAGCGAGACTTCGGATCGCATGTTATCGCGCGTAATCGACTATGCGCAGAGCCGGCCCGAAATCGATAAGAACAGAATTGCCATGCATGGTGTTAGTTGGGGAGCTTATTGGGCGACGAAGATGGCAATCGTCGAACGCGCACGCCTGCGCGGGGCAAGTGCGCAATCGCCTCCGACCGATAAATTTTTCGAGAAAGAATTTTTGACGAATTCACTTTTGGGGAATCGCGAATATCTGTTCGATCAGGTACCCGCCTTAATGTCCATCTGCGAAGGCGTCAATAACCTCGGCGAGCTTGCAGCTTTCCTGCCCAAGATATCCCTAGTCAATCAGGGGCTTCTGGGAAAGCCTACAACGCGCATGTTGATAATCGGCGGAACATTGGATACGCAAGTGCCAATCAGTGATCTCTATCTGTTGCTTAACAAAGGAGACGTTCCCAAAGATGCCTGGATCAATCCGCAAGGCGGACATTTAGGACGGCAGGTTAAAGTTTGGCCCGATCCGCGCATTTTCAAGGAAGTGATTATTCCATGGCTGCTGCGCGACCTTGATGTCGCTCCAACCATTGCCGCGAACTAACTGCTGTTAACGGCAGCTTAAGGCATTAATAACTACTCTCTTATTAAATGCGCAGGCTAAAGTCTGCGCATTTGCTTCTGGAAATCTATTTAAATCCATGGGAACTTCGTCCGTTACACCGCATCTGCCTTCAACCATGAAATCTGTGCCTGCCGGCAGGAAGCCGTTTTATTCCACGTTGTGGATGCAGGTGTTAATTGCAATTGTGATCGCAGTAGCGTTGGGCTATTTCAATCCTGAACGTGCAATTGCCATGAAACCGTTGGGTGATGCTTTCATTCGCCTGATCACAATGGTCATCACTTTAATCATCTTCTGTACTGTAGTGACCGGAATCGCCGGCATGCAGGATATGAAGAAGGTCGGGCGCGTCGGCGGCAAAGCACTGCTTTATTTCGAAATCGTTTCCACGCTGGCCCTGTTTATCGGACTTGTGGTGGGGAATGTGGTTCGTCCCGGTGACGGTTTTCATGTGAATGTGGCTACGCTCGATGCCAAATCTGTGGCTGATTATGCGGGACAGGCAAAGGCCCAAAGCGTAACCGATTTCCTGATGCACATTATCCCAACGACTGTGATTGATGCCTTCGCCAAGGGAGATATTCTTCAAGTTCTTTTGGTAGCGATTCTATTTGGCTTCGCTTTGTCCATAGCGGGACAACGGTGCAAACCAGTGGTTGATCTGTTCGATGCTCTTACACAAGTAGTCTTCGGCATCGTCAATATCCTGATGCGTTTCGCTCCGATTGGCGCTTTCGGTGCGATGGCTTTTACAGTTGGCAAATACGGAATAGCATCGCTCGGCCCGCTCGCCAAACTTATTGGGACCTTCTATATCACATCGATTCTGTTCGTTCTCATCGTTTTGGGTGCTATCGCCTGGATGGCAGGATTTAGCATAATCAAATTTCTTCTCTACATTAAAGAAGAGATTCTGCTGGTGTTGGCGATCAGTTCATCCGAGCCGGCATTACCAACATTGATGACGAAACTCGAAGAGCTCGGATGCTCGAAAGCCCTGGTGGGCCTCGTCGTCCCAACCGGATACACCTTCAATACCGATGGCACGAGCCTCTACATGACGCTTGCAGCATTATTTGTAGCGCAGGCGACGAATACACATCTCACGCTTACGCAACAACTGACTATCTTCGCCGTAGCCATTCTGACCTCGAAGGGAGCGAGTGGCGTGCAGGGCGCCTCGTTCATTGCGCTGGTAGGGACGCTATTAGTAATTCCCACGATTCCGGTCGCGGGCATGGCGTTAATTTTAGGCATAGATCGTTTCATGAGCATGTTCCGTGCATTGATAAATATGATCGGAAATGGTGTAGCGACGGTTGTAGTGGCGCGATGGGAAGGCGAACTCAGCCGCGAGGAGCTAAGAACAAATCTGTAAATGGCCACGATATTTCTCTACAAAGCATGGCTTCGGTCTTGCACCTCTTAAAATCATCAGGATATTGTTGGTAGTTTGCTTTCTAGACGGTGTGTTTCGCGGAAAGATTGCTTGTTATAATCGAAACCAGCGACACGGCGCTATCGTCTAGGGGTTAGGACGGAAGATTCTCAATCTTCAAACACGGGTTCGATTCCCGTTAGCGCTACCAAACCTCGACAAGTCACTGGTAATAATTAGTGAATCCCAAAAAACTTTGTCGCCATATCGCCTACTCGCTGAGTTTTGCAATTTTGAGTATTTGCCTTGCAGGAGAAACAACATTGGCCACTCCGTGACTGTTGTAAACAGGCAACGTACTCAGAATCAGCAAGTGATGGCCACATTTGCAGCGCAGAAGTGATCCAAGTTTGCCACATGGCCCAAGTCATTGCGTAATCTGCCGGACTGTATAACGTGCATTCACTGCTTTCCGTTCTTAGTGGCCGGATTGCACCAGGGAAAAATAGAGATGGAGGGCTATACCGATAAAATTGTCCTGTCGGTTGGGACTTTTCCCGGTATTGTTTTCATGTTCATAATAGGCGTCGAATTGGACGTGCTTCCCCACGGGAAACAAACAACCGGCATAAAGATCCGTCGTGCTCCATTTACTGTATTGACTCTCGTAAAAGGGCTCAACCGCGACATAGGGGATGAGATGATACGAAGAAATCGAAAGCGTTCGTTCCAATGCCAGCTTGTTCCGGTAACGCCAGGTAAAAGTACCGGCCTTCCAATCCAGGTCAGCCCGGTTTCGGTCCGATAATAAAATCCTAGCCATAACCGGTAAATGGAAGGTCATAGCCACTAATGCCCTATTTTCATTTGGGGAATTCGGCGCGATGATGATTCGGTACCCACTCTCAAAAACCAACGCCCGCTTTTTCTCGTCATTCAGATCAAAGAGCGTTACGTTTTTGAGTTTTAGCAATGGTTTTGCGTAGAACTGGATACTCGGACCAAAGGTAAATTGCTGCGGATCACCACCCTCTCGATCATCTTTGGCCTGAAGGAAAGTTCGAAAATTGGAATTTAGTTTGAGATGGGCATCAATCTCCGGCAAAAATTGAGTGTCCTGAGCATGACAAGTCATGCATGCAAGGGACATTAGAAACACCCATTTTGCGACAGTCATCTGAGTTTTCCATCCGGGAGACTCCCCGCTCCTTGAAGGGTAGGCATTCATCCCGAGAAGGCAAACTGTCAAATCTGATAGAGATTCGTAGCAAGGTCTTTTGAGTTATGGCTCTAATTCGTTTCGAAGACCACTTGATCGTGCCACCAGAGCCGCTCAAAGAAGTTATTCGTATTTAAATACGTACCCCGGTCAGCGGATGACAGCACTTTTTCAGCGATGTCGCCGATCGTGCGTTGCCCATCAATAGCATCAAATACTTTCTTCTCAGTCCCGCCTATGGTGAGAAACAGATCGTTGTAGGTGTGAGTGCGATTGACCAAGACAGCTGCAGCTGGAGGTGGTACCCGGTCTTGAATACAGACAGTGTCGGGCATGCGAATTGGTACATAATCAAGCCAATCATCCTCAAGACAATCGAATCGCTGGAGGCTGGTGCAATCGTCGCGGTACACGATGGCAGTGTGCCGGATCATCGTGCCCCGAAACAGTTCAATTGCCGCGTATTGCTCTCGTAAAGGGAGACGCGCAATTTCGCCGACTTTCGGTATTTTCGTAATAACCCCACAATGAACAGAGTAAGGCGCCTGCCTCATCCATCTGCCGAATATCAGTCCTGCCTTCTCGATAAGATCCAAAAACTGCGGTACAGAATAGGCCCGGTCTTGCGGGTGTAGTAGAGCATCGGCAAGCGCCGCTTCATTGCGGAGCTCAGGGGATTGGGCGAGTAAAGTTTGCAAAGGATGCCCCGGAGGTAATGCGCCGAGGGCGTGATTCAGGTCGCGAATTCCTTCATGATCTGCGCGTATCCCTACTCGCCGACAAAACTCTTGCAGCATATAGATTCCAGTCCGGCCATAAGGTGCGTACACCATAAGCTGCATGGCACCGCCAAGTTTAAGAACGCTGCGCAGAGCAGCCAGACCTGCTTCAGGATCCGCAAGATGGTGTAACACTCCCGTGCAAACAACTTGATCGAAGCTCATGCCCAATTCGCCTGCCTGTTCAATGGCAAGCTGGAACACTTGAAGATTCTTCAGGTCGTACTGTTTCTTGAGTCGCTCTGTGTGGCAAACACTGGTTGCGCTGCAATCAATACCAGTAACTCCTGCTGCAGGCCAGCGTAGTGCATGTTTGGCCGCCTGGGATGTCCCGCAACCTGCGATCAGAATGGATTGGTCCTCTCGATAAGCACGGTCCGGCCAGAACAGTCGAAAGTCGGCTCGCCTTCTTTCGTACTGCCAATGTCGCTGATATTTTTCAAGATTCTCAATAGGCGGAGGGTAGGGATGACGATCGTAGAAATCACGGACTTTTTCTGAGACATCGCTCGATGGTGTGAGGAGTTCCCCGCGTTGGCTCATAGCAATTCCGAAACAATCGGCCGCCTATCCCAGTCTCTACATGATCTTCTGATAATTTGAGTTCTGGGTTGTCACTTGAAGGTTCTTGCTCACGCCGTCGACGTGCATATTTGCCACGTGATTGGTTCCGTCAGGCAACTGGCTGTATTGAGCCCCAATGTTCACTGCATTCTTCGGATCATCTAGATACGTCGCAATGTTAAGGCTTTGGATGGCTTTTGCCTGGCGATCGAATATTAGCGTCACCTTATCATTAGGCTTGACGTAGTTGCTGATCTCCATCTTCACTTTGCCGGGAACGCCGCCCGAGCCCAACATTACGTTTCCTTGTTGGAAAGCGAGTTGCAGCCTCACCGGGTCAGGCTGTGCGTATTGCTGTGCGAGAGCCCCAATCTGCTCACCATAATCCTGGTACTCTTCCTTTTTCTTTTTGACGATATGCTTTTTGAGCCGTCCACCGCCTCCTGACGATGAAGTTGTATTTGTTATCTCAACCTTCTGCGGTTTTCCATCAGGACCTATATGCACCTGGAACAATTTCGTGTCCTTCACTTCGCCTTTTATGGCAGTTGTCTGCTGCTGCCAGGCGTAATGGGCTAAGGCTTGTTTGTTCTCCGCGGCAGACTGTTTTACTTCAGCCACTCTCTGCTGAAGTTCGGGGTTTTGTGCTGCCGCGCGTGGCCCCAGTACCGGAAATATTGCAATAGTCACGGCTGCCAAGGAAGGAAGCAGGTCTATCAACATATGTCTGACTTTCATAAGTCTCCTTTGCATGAAGATCGCCAGGTCCTACGCTGGCTTATTGCTCTTTTCGAATTGAAAAACCTCCCGGCAGACAGTTGCGCTGCGGAAAGATCGAGTAGCGTTTCGAGGAAGGCCTGTTGACCTCTGATTTCTTTGCGGATGTTCCGCTACTGTTTGCAAGCGCAATAGTCTTAATGTCAGAAGCTAGCGGCAAACAATGCGGCCGCGATAACAGCATGAATCACGCGGGCCACAGAAGCGCACCGCGAAGAGTTGTGGTAACGCCTACACGGCCGAGTAGGATAGCCACGCCGGTGTTGTAGGCAAGAAGATCCCAGTACGGCAGCGGGGTGCGGTCTTATGACCCTCAAAGATAGGCAGGATATACCCAGCGCGATGAGCGCAACTCCGGCAAGGCATCCAATGAATATGCCTACCCTCGGGCGTGGCCGCGAACAGCAGTCGGCACACAACATTGGGTGTCGTAAGAAAGGCAGCTCCCGCGACGATTTCAAGTCACGCTGCAGTCATGACGACATATCTCTGCAGCATCGCTTTCTCCTTCCATTGTTGTGTTGTTGTTGAAGAGGGAGATCTTTCGATCTCCCTTTCCATAACTAGCTGACTAGCTTTGTCGACCCAACGGCCTCTAGGCAGCCTTCTTTTTCTCGCTTGCCGCCTCCTTCGTCTTTTCTGCCGCCATTGCCGGACCTAGTGCTGCCATCACTGCGTCAAGATTGAATGACGCTGCTTTCTGACGAGGCGGGAACTTGATGAAGTTTTCGATTTGCTCCTGCACAATTGCCTGAGCCAGATAGAGATAAGGTGCATGGTCCACGACCCAATCCCAATATGTGTTGGAGTTAAAGTCAGCGCGCTCGAAAGGGTCGCGACGAAGGTTGAAGATATGCGGAACGCGTAGTTTCACGAAGGGTTCGGCCCAAACATTCATCTGAAATGCACGCTGGACTTCAAACGCCAACTTATAGTCACGAACCCGCAGCGCCATAATGCCGCCATCATCGCTAACGTAGAAGAAGTAGTCTCTGGGACTCTCGTTCACCTCGCCGGTGAGGTAAGGCAAAACATTGAATCCATCGATATGCACGCGGAAGGTTTTATCACCGACTTTATACCCGCTCTTGAGCTTCTCGCTCACGTCGGGATCGCCGGCAGCCGCTAGCAAGGTCGGCAACATATCCTGATGGTTCACAATGCCGTTCAGAACAGTGCCAGGCTTGATCTTGCCGGGCCAACGCATAAAGCATGGAACTCGCCATGCGCCTTCCCAGTTGGTATCTTTTTGACTGCGAAAAGGAGTATTGGCGGCGTCCGGCCAAGTGTCGTTCTCAGGGCCGTTATCAGTGGAATACATCACGATGGTGTTGTCGGCGACTCCCAGTTCGTCGAGTTTATCGAGCATCTGACCGATTTGCTCGTCATGCGTGACCATACGATCGCTGTAGTCGTCCTGTCCGCTTTTTCCTCGGTTCTTGGCTGCAAGGTGAGTTCTGAAATGACAGGCGGTTGAGTTGTACCAGAGGAAAAATGGCTTGTCCTCTTCAACCTGTTTTTCCATCCAGTCGAGTGCAGCCGAAGTGATCTCTTCGTCGATGGTCTCCATGCGCTTTTTGGTCAACGGACCAGTGTCCTCGACTTTCTGTTTGCCCACGCGTCCCCAACGTGGTTGAACCGTAGAATCGTCTTTGTCAGTAGCGGTGCAATGCAGCACGCCACGAGGTCCAAACATTTCTTTGAATTTCGGGTCCTTGGGATAGTCCGGCAGTTCCGGCTCTTCTTCCGCATTCAGGTGATACAAATTGCCGAAGAATTCGTCGAAGCCATGC
>DASRFC010000042.1:0-61183 GCA_035651835.1 Terriglobales bacterium | reverse complement strand
ATGCAAGTTGAATCAAGTCCATAGGAGGCGTCTAGCGTGAGTGATGGCAGGTACCCATTCCAAGCCACTTTCACAGCGGCATTTGCTTCTCGTACTGCGGCAATTGCGGCGCGCAAATCGGGGTTTTTATTTCCTGCTGCTGTTTGTACTTCATCAAGAGTCGGCAATGGTTCAGGCGTTTGGAGATCATCGACCACAGAAAAGTTTTCGTTGAAGTCTGGGAAAACCAGCACAGCGAGCTCCATGCGGCTGCGGTTCATCTCCAGCTCTGCTTCCTTCAAGTCGCGTTGCTGCTGATTAAATAGAAGCTCCGCCTTGATTACGTCCGAATGCGCAACTTCTCCGCCATGCTCGAGTTTTTGACTGATATTAAAAAATCTTTGACCTTCCGCAAAAGCGGTTTGCGCGGTTGCATATTTTCGTTGTGCCACAACAAATCCGTAGTAAGTCTGGACTACGGTCACAACCAATCCACGCGCGGCGACATCCGCCCGTGCTTTGGCGACGGCCTCAGCAGCCAAGGTTCGGCGATAGTCCGCTACGTTCGCCAGCGAAAATGTCTGAGTTGCTCCGGCTTGGCCAATGTACTCGTGAACCGCATTGTTGGCGACAAATCTAGGCGACCCTGTCCCCGTTCCCTGGGTATAGAGGAATTGGCTATTGATGTTCGCATTGGGCAGCAAGGCGGCCCGGCTCTGAACACGATCTTCTTTAGCCAGTCCAGCTTCGGTTACGGCAGCACGATATTCGGGATTAGTCTTGCGGGCCCGCTCTAATGCGTCATGCAAGGTTAATGTCAGTGGCGCATTATTCGACGGCTGGTTGGTGCCGCTTCCCGCGACCACCTGATTCGCGGGGGATTGGTCCGAGGTAGCCTGTGCCGGCAACTCCAAGGGGAGGGCTGTTGCCGTCAGCACAAACGCGAGAAGCGAATTTTGTAGCGGACAAATTCTTCGATGATTTTTTGCAAATGCCATAACTCACCAAACCTGTCAGTTAATAGATGGAACTTTCGCCGCACTAAATCTTCGCGAACCATGGGTTAAGAGAAGCTGAACTGAAAATGTGAGATTTCTTAAAATGCGTGTGCGTGCACGGAGCATAATAAATCAGTCTGTAAGGTCTGGTCGTTCTGAATCCGCAATAAAATTGATTGAGTACCCGATTTTCAATTCAGATTGAGTAGAATACGAAGTTCTCTCAATATGGATTTCAAAGATTTGAACTACTGGCTGGATACAGTAAGTATGCCATCCGGGACCCCTGGGGATTTTGCGGAACGAGTAGATGTAGCAGTTATTGGGGCAGGATTTACCGGACTCTCTGCGGCGCGAACGCTAGCCAAACGAGGCGCAACCGCCGCGGTTCTCGAGGCAAACACCATTGGATGGGGTGCGAGTTCCCGCAATGGGGGAATGGTTCTGACGGGCCTAAAGCTGAGTGCCGAAACGCTCGCCACCCGGTATGGCATCGAAGCTACGAGACAGATGTATGCCGCGTCGCTTGCATCCATTGATCTGGTTGAGCGGATTGTTCGCGAAGAGAACATTGATTGCAACTTCTCGCATTGTGGCCATCTGGAAGTTGCCTGCAAGCAGTCGCACTTTGAAGGCTATGCGAAGTCGGTTGAACTCATTGCTCGCGAGTTTAACCATCGGCTGAGGATTATTCCGAAGGATAAACTGCGAAGCGAGATCGGATCGAATATTTACTATGGCGGAATTGTCGATGAAGTAAGCGCCGGAGTGAATCCGGCGCGGTATGTTGCCGGACTCGCCAAGGCTGCTCTAAAAGCGGGCGCTTATATTTATGAACACACGCGTGTGGAAAGCATTCTTCGCGCCGCGCACAATGGGGAAGCGGGGTTCCGGCTTTCCACCTCGCGTGGTCCGCTTTTTGCCCGCGATGTTCTGATCGGAACCAGCGGCTATACCTCGAACGCAACACACGCGCTACAGAAAAAAATCATTCCGATCGGCTCTTTTATTATCGCTACAGAATGCCTGCCGGAAACTTTAGCCCGCGAACTTAGTCCGCGTAATCGCATGATCTACGATTCCAAACATTATCTTTATTACTATCGCCTTACTCCTGACAACCGGATGCTGTTTGGAGGCCGGGCGGCGTTTTTCCCTGAGACTAAGAACACGATTCAGCGCAGCGCCGAAATTCTCCGCCGCGGAATGATAAGTGTCTATCCGCAACTACGCGATGTCAGAGTGGAATATGCGTGGGGCGGGACACTTGATTTTTGTTTTGATACCATGCCGCACGCAGGATGCATGGATGGTCTGCATTATGCGGTTGGTTATGCGGGGCATGGAGTCGCGATGGCAACTTATTTAGGGACTAAAGTTGCAGAAGAAATCCTGGGCGGGTCAAACGGAAATCCTTATGCGAATATTCCGTTTCCGGGCGCTCCGCTTGGTTTGTATAACGGGAGGCCCTGGTTTCTACCTTTTGCGGGCGCCTACTACAAGGTGCTCGACTGGATTAGTTGAAGATTTATTCGCGAACTTCAAGAATAGGCACTCATCCGAATGAACTCCACAGTTTGATTGTGGGTAAGGGCACGGGTTTCAGCCCTGCCGACTTGATTTCAATTCGCTTACGACACGACTGTAAGTCGTGCCCAGTCCTGGCAATTCCAGCATCCTCAGCTACTTCGTCTACAAAAGAAATAAGCAATCGGTCCCAATATCACTACCAATGGCCCCAGTACGAGCGCGAATTTATCGCTCGTCGCTACCGCTCCTATCAGTGCCACTACGCTCATCAACAATGGAGCAATCACGGCGTAACCCATTCCGGCTTTGCCCCAGGGAATACGAAAGGCCCGCTCAAGATCAGGCTGCGTACGCCGCAATCGCCATACCGACAAAACTGTGAGCACAGAAGTGGCAATTCGCAACCACATATAAACCACAATCAATTGGGTAAGAGTGTTCCAGGCCAATAGTGCATAGACCAGCGCCGAAACTACCAGCGTCAACCATGGGGTTCCGAACTTAGAATGAATGCGGGTTAGCGACTTCGACATGTATCCGTCTTCCGCCATGGCGAATGGCACGCGCGTTGCAGTCAGAATGGTGCTATTAAGCAAAGCAATATTTGTGATTCCCGCCGCCATGGTCATAGCAAAGCCCAGTGACGGTCCGCCAATCAGGCGCGCCGCATTCGAGAAATATCCCGTATGCCACTCCTGCCAGTTTCCCAAGGCGGCCAGCGCGCATGCGGTTGGTACAAAGTAGGTCGCGATTGAAATTGGTACCACCCAGGCGAGGGCTCGAGGATAATTTTTCTGCGGATTTTCTACTTCTTCGGCGACCGTTGAAAGCTGCTCGTATCCAGCATAGAGCCACAGCCCAAGAGCCAGACCTACACCAAACACGGTGAACATGGGTTTGTGCGGCGGAATAAGCGGCAGAAATGGATTGTGGCGCCACATCTTCACGCTCAGGATGCACATGGCGGCTACCGGCAGCATGATCAGAATTTCCAGCGCAGTCGCAACTTTTCCGACCATATCGATACCGCGAATGTTGATGTATGTCATGATCGCGATTAGCGAAACTGCAACTAAGTAATGCTTCCACCCGGTGATTTGGGGGAAAAAGAACGCAATGTAATCGGTGAATAGAACTGCATACGCACCGCCTAATAAGAATGAGGACCACCAGTTCCACCATCCCGCAAGAAAGCCCCAGAAATCGCCGAAAGCGGCACGAGTCCAACGATAGAAACCTCCTTGCACCGGCATTGCAGTAGTGAGCTCCGCAGCTACAAGAGAAATGGGGATACACCAGAAAAACGGGAGGAAGAGGTGATACAGCAATGTCATGCCGGGGCCGGAAGTCGTTACCTGGTCTTCGAGTCCGAATGGACCCGCAGTCGTATAGGAATACATCACGAATACGAATGAGATGATTCCGGCCTTGCGTGCAACATTCGTAGTCTTACTCGATTTTCTGACGAGTTCCGATGTCGCAGGTACTGCGGGGTTCGCCACCTCGCTCACATGGACTCCATGATATAGGCTGTAAATTCAGAAATGAGGGTACACGATCAGCTGCTATAGGCGAAGGGCAGCGTAATATTTCTGCGGGTCTCAATCATTTGGACGCTTGATCCACGAACGCTTTGACAATCATTTGCATCTATAAGCGAGCATTGCGAATCAAGATATCTTGCGCCGCGAACTATGCTCATCTTCATTCTTATGAAAGACTTGAGTCGATGAAGCGATTGCACGAAAATCAAAACTGGGAAGACATAGATCTGAAAAAGCCTGTTCGATCATTATCCATACGCGTCTATCGCAATACTGTTAGCTGGCTTCTGATTGCAATTTTTGGCGGTGCCTTGGGTGCCTGCACTGCGGCCTCAGCCCAGAATCCAGGCGGGGGGCCGGGGAACTCGAGTGCCCAATCATCGCAATCCGGTTCTTCTTCTCAGGGCGGGAGTAGCAATAGCGGCGCTTCTTATGGCGGCAATGGCAATTCAGCCAGCAGCATTCTCAGCCAGAGTCCATATAGTGGCAGCGTTCCAGAAGGCAAAGCTACTTCTGAGGTGATCCCGCTCTCGTTCAAGGATGCGATCGACCGTGCCCTGCGAAATAACCTGGGGATATTGCTTGAGAGCGATAACACACTTGCCGCACGTGGACAAAAATGGCATGAGCTTAGCGCCCTACTTCCTCACCTGAACGCTACGGCCACCCAGAGCGCCGAGCAAATCGATCTCGCTGCGCTGGGATTTCGCTTTAGTTTCCCCGGCATTCCAAATGTCGTCGGTCCCCTTGGTATTTGGCAAGCCCAGGTAAACGTGAGTCAAACAATATTTGATTTCAATGCCATTGAACGAACTCGCGGCGCATCTGCAAATTTGGAAGCGGCACACCTTCTTTATAAAGACGCCCGAGACATGGTGGTCTTGGCGGCAGGAAACGCATATCTTGAAACGCTGGCGGAGGCGGCCAGAGTAGAGACAGCTCAGGCGCAAGTAACTACAGCTCAGGCAGTGTACGACAGATCCGTCGACCAGCAGAAAGCCGGAGTGAGTCCTGCAATTGACGCTCTCCGTGCCCGGGTTGAATTGCAGAGTCAACAGCAGCAATTAATTGTTGCGAAAAACAATTATGCGAAACAAAAACTTACTTTGGCTCGCACTATTGGACTTCCTCCCGGGCAGGATTTCAGTCTGACCGATAAAGCGCCCTACGAGCCGCTCGCCGCCATGGGAGTGGAGCAGGCGCTACAACGCGCTTACGCCTCTCGCTCCGATTACATGGCCGCAGCGCAGCAGGTGCGATCCGCTGAATATCTTCGTCGAGCTGCCACGGCTGAACATTATCCTTCTCTTGGCATCGGGGGATACTACGGGGATGCGGGTATTCGTCCGGGAAGCTCGCATGGAGTCTTTCAAGCAGGTGTCACGCTGGATATTCCGATTACGGCCGGAGGCAAGACTCACGGCGATGTTTTACAAGCCGAAGCCTCCTTGCGGCAAGCCCGGCAACAATTGGAGAATCTGCGCGGGCAAATCGATCTCGAAGTTCGTACCGCCTTATTAGATTTGGCCTCGGCGGCCGAGCAAGTGGAAGTTGCTCGCAGCACAATTGACTTGGCCAATCAAACTCTTACACAGTCGCAGGATCGCTTTACCGCTGGAGTTACTGACAACCTTGAAGTAGTGCAGGCCCAGGAGTCTGTCACCTCGGCGAATGAAAATTATATTTCCAGCCTTTATGCTCATAATCTCGCGAAGGTAGAATTAGCTCGTGCAATTGGCTTCGCGGAACAGGGTGTAAGGCTGTATTTGCAAGGCAAGTAAACCATGGCACAAAATTCAGATACAGCGGTACAAGATCCTCAGACTGACAGGCAGACGGGTCAGCCAGCTAACGAACCGCGCAACCAGCAGACACAAGATACCCGACATGCGCCTCTTCCAGCTTCAGAGAACGATCTACGGCAAAGACGTTTCAATCTGCGGAATCCGCGTTTCCGCATGTTCTTAATTCTGGGTCTAATCGTGCTTGTAGTTGCCGGTTTCTTTTTGTGGAGATATTTCGGCAGCTTCGAGAGTACCGACGACGCGCAGATAGACGGTCATCTCAACTCCATTAGTGCTCGAGTTTCGGGACACGTTTTGAAGCTCCTGATCACCGATAATCAATATGTAGAAGCAGGTACGCCGCTGGCGCAAATTGATCCAGCGGATTATCAGATCGCCGTAGAGCGGGCAAAAGCCGATTATCAGGATGCTCTGGCCCAAGTCCGTGCTGCGCAAGTAAATGTCCCGCTCATTTCTACGAATACCGGCAGTCAACTCTCCAGCGCCCAGGCAGACATCATCAATGCGCAGGCGGGAATTGCCGGCGCACGCAAACAGTACGATGCAACAGTTGCGCAACAAGCCCAAGCCGAAGCCAACAATGAAAAAGCGCAGTCTGATCTTGTGCGGTACAAACTGTTAGTCGATAAACAGGAAATTTCTCAACAGCAATATGATCAAGCGCTGGCTGCGGCAAGGGCTGCGGCTGCCACAGTCGAGGCTGCCCGGGCTTCCGCGTCAGCGGCACAACAAGAAATTAACCAGGCACAAGCCAGACTGGCGCAAGCAGAGGCGAATGCACGCTATGCCAGGACTGGTCCGCAGCAGGTGGCCGTAACCAGATCCCGCGCGCAATCTGCGCAGGCTCAGGCGGATACGAAGAAGGCCGCGCTCGATCAGGCGCAGCTGAATCTTCAATACACGCTCCTTGTGGCTCCAGTGAGTGGAATCGTAACTAATAGAACCGTAGAAGTAGGTCAAAATGTCCAGACAGGACAAGATCTGATGAAGATCATTAACCTAGACGACATATGGGTTACTGCGAACTTTAAAGAGACGCAACTTCGGGAGATGCAAGCTGGACAATCCGTGACCATCCATGTAGACACGAATGGGAATGACTATAAAGGCCACGTCCAGAGCATTGCTGGAGCCAGCGGAGCCATCACCAGCTTGCTTCCGCCGGAAAATGCCACCGGAAACTTTGTGAAAGTTGTGCAACGCATCCCAGTAAAAATAACCTTCGATCCCGGAGAGACCCGCGAGCACGTTCTGCGGCCCGGAATGTCGGTCGAACCAAAGGTCTGGATTCGGTAGAGGGTTCTGCGCTATTCTTGGTGTGGAGCCCATCGTGTACCGGGTCATTACAGTCGAGCGCGAGTACGGATGTGGTGGCGGCGAAATTGCCTGCGAACTGGCGAAGCGCCTTGGCTGGAAGCTCTGGGACCACGCGCTGACCGAGGAAATTGCTAAGGCTGCAAACGTAGACTGTATGGCGGTCGAGCGGTGCCAGGAGCGTGTAGACAGCTCCTTCCGAAGATTAGCCAAAGTTTTTTTAAGAGGCAGTCACGAACGCAGCATGCCCGCTGCAAACGCGCCCTTTGACGCCGACCGCCTGGTCGAGGTCGGGGAGGAAGTTATGGGGCACATTGTTCGCGAAGGGAACTGCGTGATTGTCGGACGCGGCGCTCCTTACATGTTGCGGCAACAACCAGATACTTTCCACGTTTTTCTCTACGCTCCCAGGGCCGAGAAAATCCGCCGCCTTAAAGAAAGTGGGCGGTGCCCCGATGGCACAAAAATTGAAGAAATGGTCGATACCATTGATCGCGACCGGATCACATTCGTAAAGCACTACTTCGGGGCCGACTGGCCCACACGATCGCTCTACCACATGATGATTAATACCGCGATTGGCAACGACAATGTCATCTCGGCAATTATGCATACCATGCAGGATCTGGATAAGAGATCCGCAGCAAAACATACGGACTTCCAGTCCGCGCAGACCCCGGAAATTTCCGTACCCGCTAGCCGCTAACTTTCCGGTTGCTCCAAATTCCCGTTAATAACCGGAGATGCACCCTTTTGGTTGCAATTTAATATTTGTGAAACATTCTCGGAATATGATAACGAATTAGGTATTACGGAGATATAAATGGCTGCTCCCCGGTTTCTGCGATTTGCTTTGCCGTTGCAAGTGGCAGCCATTTGTTACCGGAGAAAAGGCGAATCCATTGAATTTCTCCTGGTGAACACCAATGGTGGGGGCAAATGGACGTTCCCCAAAGGCGCGCCTGAGCGCTCGATATCGCATAGCCAGGCAGCACAAAAAGAAGCCTTCGAAGAAGCTGGCGTCTGTGGAACAATTGAGCCGCGGCACTTCCATCTCTATCTGTATTCCAAAGGCGTCTTTTGGAAACCTCCCGGTGTGCGCGAGTTTGTGGTCAAAGCATTCCTAATGGAAGTGGAAGAAATGGGACATCCCCATGAACAAGACCGTAACCCTACGTGGTTCTTGCCGGAGACTGCGCGGAAGATTCTTGCCAAGGGTCGCGAAGTGAAATACGCGAAAGAGATGCAGGCGGTGGTGGATCGTGCGCTGGAGGAAATCGGAGTAGTGAAGGCAATGGCGGCGCGCTAGCCTCGCTTTATTTCAGAACCTGGTTTCTACGGGGCTTTCTGCCGGCGTTCTCAGGGACCGCGCCATAATTATAAGTTTCGAAAACACAAAGAAAACGCTTGTATAAATCAGGATGTTCAGCAGGAGAACGAAAGGCAGCAGGCTGAGCACGTTGGTGAGTCCCCTCGGACTTGTTGCGATAAGCCTTCCCAAAAACTTGTCCGCCAGCCAAATGGCTGGTGAAATCAGGACAGCTATGCCATTTAACGCCGTGACAAAGAGCGTCCCCGCAATGGCCAGCGTGAAAATCGCACTAGCTATCAAACTTCGCAGCAATAATCTCATCTGGTGTGATTGTGCGGTTTTTACATAGTTAGCGCAATATTACTTTCGTTTTCGTCAAATAGGCTAATCCTTGATTTCGCGGCTACTGCTGTATCTCTCCCCAAAATGTGCGCATCATGAGACGATTGAATTGACGCTATGATTCAGTTGTCTTCTGCTGGAAAACGTTTTGGTCACAAGCTCCTGTTCGAGGGAGCCGATTGGATGATTACGCCTCGCGACCGCGTGGGTCTTGTTGGCGCGAATGGCACCGGCAAATCCACATTGATGAAGGTTCTTGCCGGAATGGAGAGCCTCGACTACGGGACCATCAGCACCGCTAAGGGCATCAGTGCCGGATATCTGCCCCAGGATGGACTAACACTCTCCGGATGCACGGTTTTTGCCGAATGCATGTCGGTTTTTTCCGGCCTGCAAGCCATGGAAAAAGAAATGGAAGACCTGACCGCGCGTATGTCAGAGATCGATCATGCCTCGGCAGAGTATTCGCAGATTGCCGACCGCTACCACCAGATACAGCATGAGTTTCAAACTCGCGATGGATATGCGCTCGATGCCCAGGTAGGCAGCGTACTTACTGGGCTAGGTTTCGGCAAAGACGATTGGGGCCGTATGACCGACGAGTTCTCGGGCGGCTGGCAAATGCGCCTGGCTTTGGCGAGGTTGCTGCTGCAAAAGCCAAATTTGTTATTGCTCGACGAACCCACGAACCATCTTGATCTGGAAGCCCGCAACTGGCTGGAAGAATACCTCGCCCATTATCCCAACGCTTTTGTTTTGATCTCACATGACCGCTACTTTCTGGACGTTACAGTCAATAAAATTGCCGAGATATGGAATAAGCGCATTTATCTCTATACCGGTAATTACGATAAGTATCTCGCGCAGAAAACACAGCGGATGGAACAATTGGTCGCCGCATATAAAAATCAGCGCGACCGGATTGAGCAACTCGAAGTTTTTATCAACCGTTTTCGCTATACGGCGACTAAAGCCAAGCAAGTGCAGAGCCGCATCAAGGAACTGGAAAAGATCGAACGGATCGAAATTCCAGAAGAAGAGAAGACGATTCACTTTACCTTTCCCCAGCCGAAACCTAGTGGACGGATTGTTGCCGAGTTTTCAGGTGTTGCGAAGTCTTACGGCGGGAAAACTGTTTTCCGCGACGTCAGCTTTATGATCGAGCGCGGCGATCGCATCGCTTTAGTCGGAGTAAATGGCGCGGGCAAATCGACCTTGATCAAATTGCTGGCGCAGCAGGAGCAACTGAGTGCGGGAGAATATCGCCTTGGCCACAATGTGCAAGCCGATTACTTTGCGCAGGACCAGTACAAAGAACTCGATCCCGATGCGAAGGTTCTCGATGACCTTGGCGAAATCTCGCGGGTTTCCACCGAAACCGAACTGCGTAATCTTCTCGGCTGCTTTCTGTTTTCCGCAGACGATGTTTTCAAAAAAATAGGCGTGCTTTCAGGCGGCGAGCGCAATCGCTACGCTTTATTGCGAATGCTGCTGCACCCGGCAAACTTCTTACTGCTCGATGAGCCTACGAACCACTTGGATATGCGCGCTAAAGACGTGCTGCTCGAAGCCCTCAGTGAGTACACAGGCACTGTAGTCCTGGTGTCGCATGACCGATATTTTATCGACCGGCTAGCCACACGCATTTTTCAAGTCAGAGATGGGAAAGTTGAAATCTACCCTGGCAACTATGAAGATTATCTATGGCGAAAGCAGGGCGGCGCTGCCGAAATGCAGGAGAGACTCGCTGCATCGTCCAAGCAGGAGCCTGTTCCAATCGTGGTACCCGTCATCGTCTCCTCCGATGGGGATTCAAAATCAAAACGATTGAATCCGATCAAGCGTAAGCAAATTGAAGATCGCGTGCAGGAGCTTGAGCAAAACATTTCCCGTCTTGAAGCCTCCATTGAAAGTTGCGAAGTCGCCCTGCAAAACTTTGTGAGCGCTGAGGAAACCGAGCGTCAGGCAAGGGAGCTGGCAAAGCACAAAGCCGAATTGCAAAGCTGCATGGCGGAATGGGAAGAGCTGGGACAGGCCCTGCAAGCTTGAATCGCATAGCGTGAAATGAAAGGCGTCTGCACGCAGGTGGTCCACACACTACCGAAGCCATCTTTCGCAATCCTAATGAATAACGCAAAGTAAATCAGAATTTTACGTTTGCCAAGAACTGCGGCGGTTTTCTCGGTTTAATCGTCTGCTCGAATCCATACGCGATCTTTAGCAAAATTGGTTCGCTCCAAGCTCTGCCGAAGAATGAAATCCCGACCGGCAATCCAAAAACAAATCCCGCCGGTACGGAAATATCCGGATAACCTGCTACTGCTGCGGCATTTGAACTTCCGCCTGCGGCATGATCGCCATTAGCCCAATCATTAACCCAGGCCGGTCCGGCCGTGGGAGCGACGATGGCATCCAGATGGAATTTGTCCATTATCCCGTCAATCCCACCTTGTCTGGAGAGTCGGTGGTTCGCGTCCAAAGCGTCAAGATATTCTTTGCTGGTGAGCGGACCCTTGGCCTCGGCTTTGATGAACATATCCTGGCCGAAGTAAGGCATTTCTTTATTTTTGTTCTTTTGATTGAACTCGATGATCTCTTTCAGAGATTTCGGAGCTCCCGGTCGTCCGGCCAAATAGCTATTAAGATCGGCTTTCAATTCATAGAGAAGAACGGTCAGTTCCGTATCGTCGAATTTCCCATGTGATTCGAGATCGGCTGGATCAACAATAACTGCTCCCGCACGCTTCATCTCATTGAGCAGCGTCTCCATCAATTCATCTACGGCATCATTAAAACCGAAATACTTACGGGCGACTCCAATGCGCGCGCCCTTCAATCCATTGGGATCGAGATATTGCGTATAATCAGCCGCCGCTTTTCCGCGGCTGGCATTTGTCGCGTTATCGTGGGAATCCACTCCCGCCAACGCAGTCAACAGGATCGCGGCATCCCGAACCGTTCGCGTCAGAGGCCCGGCCGTATCTTGACTGTGCGCGATAGGAATAATGCCTGCCCGGCTGATCAACCCCAGAGTAGGCTTGATTCCGACAACTCCATTTGCGGAAGCAGGGCAGACTACTGATCCATCAGTTTCCGTGCCCACTGCGACTGCGCATAAACTCGCCGAAACCGCTGCGCCTGAACCCGAACTTGATCCGCATGGATTGCGATCCAGCGCATAAGGATTCAGGGTTTGCCCTCCGCGCCCGCTCCATCCACTCGTGGAATGGCTCGAACGAATGTTCGCCCACTCGCTTAAATTCGTCTTGCCCAAAATCACGGCTCCAGCTTCGCGCAATTTCTGCGCAACAAAAGAATCTTTCGTTGCCTTTGATCCAAGCAATGCCAAAGATCCCGCCGTGGTTTCCATACGGTCCGCGGTATCGATGTTGTCTTTGATCAATACCGAAATTCCATGCAAAGGCCCACGCGCCGTTTTCTCTTTTCGTTCTTTATCCAGTGCCTCGGCAATGGCCAAGGCATCAGGATTGACCTCAATTACGCTGTTAAGCATTGGGCCATGCTTGTCGATTTCTTCGATGCGGGCCAGATACTTTTCTGTAATCGAACGAGAGGTGAACGCTCCCGTTCGCATCTTCTCTTGGAGATCGGCGATCGTAAGTTCGTCCAGCTCAAACGGCTTCACCGCGTTTGCAGATGAGGTCGAAGCCTTATTCTCGTGAGCAACTGCTACCGTAGGGAAAAGGGAACTGCCCACTGTGGCAAAAACGCTTGCTTGTAAAAAACGTCGTCGTGGCTGGGCTTGTGTCTCAACAGCCATATCTGTCTTCTTGCTCAAAGTGGAGTTCTCCTGTCCACACATTGAAGTTTTACAAATTCGGTTCGCCTTAAAGATGAGGAATTATAGGCGAGTCCATCGCAAATATTTCGCATCGAAGAAAAGGGAAATTGTAAAATTCACCCATTTGGCCTCTTGATGCCCACAGTAACTCAAAACAATCTATGCACCTTTAAAAGCTGCCTGGGCATCGTATAATAAACAATCCATGCCGAAATACTCCATTGTCGTTCCGTTACATAATGAACAGGAAAACGTCACCGATCTCTACGATCGCCTGAAAGCTGTTATGGAGCTGAATGGCGAAAGCTTTGAAATCGTGCTCGTCGATGACGGATCCCGCGATCACACCTTCAATATGCTCCGTGAAATCGCCGGAATCGATAGCCGCGTCACCGTGGTAAAGCTGCGCCGCAACTTTGGACAGACCTCTGCTTTGGCCGCTGGCTTCGACAATTCGCGTGGGGAATACATCATCGCCATGGATGGCGATCTGCAACACGATCCCGCCGACATCCCGATGTTTCTGGAAAAGATCGCCGAAGGTTACGATATCGTCAGTGGCTGGCGTAAAGTACGAATCGACAATCTCTGGTTGCGTCGCATACCTTCGAAGTGCGCCAATTGGGTGATGGCAAAGTTGAGCGGCGTGGACATCCACGATTTCGGCACGACATTTAAAGCTTATCGCCGTGACATTTTGGAACAGGTCCCCTTATATGGGGAACTGCACCGGTTTATCCCCGCACTGGCATCATGGCACGGGGCATCGATTTGCGAAGTGCCCATTCGCAATGTAAACCGCGAGCGTGGAGTTTCGCATTACGGCATCTCGCGTACGTTTCGAGTATTTTTTGATCTGATTACGATTAGATTTTTGCTTCGATATCTTTCCCGTCCGTTGCATTTTTTCGGAACACTCGGGATGTTTAGTATCTTCGCCGGATCGGGCGTAACCCTGTGGCTGTTGATCGAAAAATTCCTGCGTCACTCGCATGTGATGGCAGAGCACGGACCGATGATGATCTTCGCAGCAGTGTTGCTGCTGGCGGGTCTCAATCTGCTGGCTGTTGGCTTATTGGGCGAAATGCAAGTGCGTCATTATCATGAGCCTTCGCGTAGAGCTCCGTATTCAGTGGATAGAGTGCTACGCTCCCACAGCGAAGAGCACACGATTTCAGAATAATTCGCGTGTATTGTGTAGCGTGGGCATTCCTGTCCTCGGTTTTTTAGCATTATCCTGCATAGCACTCATCTGTCATCCTGAGCCTAGTGAATTCACTCGCTTGCGAATGAATTCCAAGTCGAAGGACCTCTACTTATCACGTCACAAACGCCTCTTTATTCACCACATAAGGCATCTTCGTAACATCACCTCCGTAATTTCCTTCGAGTACATCAATTAGCCCTTGCACGCAACGGCCTGCCATCCCTTTATTCGGATCGGTCGATAATCGCGTGATCTCCGCCGCACTGGCAAAATGCGGAAGCAACCTGCATCGGTCTTCAATAGCTGGATCCCGCAGCGGAGAATTCGCGGGCAAAGGCTCTTTCTCATAAACATCGAGAGCCGCGCCGGCAATCCATTTCTCCCGCAGTGCCTTCGCTAGAGCATTCTCATCCACAACTGGACCGCGCGAAGTATTCACTAAAAACGCGGTAGGCTTCATCTTTCGCAGAGTCTGCTCGTTAAATAAATGGTAAGTAGGAGTCGAGCTTTCGCCTTCGCGAATCAACGGAACGTGGACGCTCACAAAATCCGCTTCACTTAATGCTTGTTCCAACGGCACATATTTGATCCACGTTTTCTCCTTCGAAATTCCGCGAGCCTCACGCAAATCCATCGTCTCCTGAATGGCCGAAACATATTCGTGATTCTGATAGGCCGGGTCATAGCAAAGAATATTCATGTCGAATCCTGCGCATTTCTTAATCATGGCTAACCCAATGCGCCCGGTTCCAATAATCGCAATAGTCTTACCCGTGACCTCATTCCCCAAGAAGGGCAGGTAGGGATGCCAATATCCCCACTGGTTTTCACGCGTGAGATGCTCCGCCGTCCACATTTTGCGCGCGAGCATTCCTAACATGAAGAAAGCAAATTCGGCTGTCGCTTCCGTCAGTACATCAGCAGTGTGCGTGAAAGGAATTCTGTAGCGGTTCGCATCGGCGCGATTGATATTGTCGAAACCTACGGCGATTTGCGCGACTACCTTCAATGATCCTTTACCCGCCTCGAAAACTTCGGCATCAATAGGATCGCGCAGCGTAGTAATCAGTCCATCGATCCCCGACATTACTTTCTCAAGAATCAAGCTCTTGGGCGGAGCCATGGGCTGCGGATAAACCTCAACCGCATAACCACGTTCCCGCAAAAGTTCAATCGATGCTCCGATATCACAGGTGGCAAACACACGAAATGGTTTGGGCATGTTCTATTAACTTAGCTAAGCCTCTCGTCTAATTATTGCAACCCTGTGAGTATAGCTATCAATTGAGTGCCAGGCACATCTGAGTGCCAGGCACATCCGTTCAAGATCGTTAACCGTGTCTTTTGAAATACTGCACTGCGCGTTCATGTGCTTCCGCTGCTTTTCTGCTGGCGAATGTGCCGAGATTGCGGCGTTTGCCAGTTTTGGGATTTTTTTTTCGAGAATAAAGCCGGTATGCGCCAGATTTAAGTTTACGAATCATGACTAACTCCGCAGTGACTTGATCATCAACTCTCGTCCAAATATTCCCGGTTCATCTTGGCCGTATGACTCCTACGGCGTTGGCGGTGTCAGATCACATGGCAGATTCGTGTGTTGCTTGGGAGGCGTTGGCGGAGTAGCCCAAGGAACATTGACGAAGTCGAAGAATGTCTGATTCGGATCAGTTGGCGACGCCATATCAATCTGTGCCGCGTCACGTGCACTCAAAGGGCTTAAATTGAATCGTTCTTCAATTAATTTCAAAATGGCAGTGTAATCCGCGGTTTCGTGAGATACGAAATTCTTCTTGGTAAACGGCGAAACCACGATCAAAGGAACCCGATAGCCGGTGTATTGAAATTTACACGTTGGCCCGGTCGTATTCACGCAGACGTCAGGACCATTTTTATCAGTGGGCGGCCCCAGAAAAAGATCTACCGGACTTTCAAAGTCTGTGAGTAGAGCTGCAGGCTGCGGAGACACGTGGTCGTAAAAGCCGCCAAACTCGTCATACGTCAGAAAGAAGACGGAATCCTTCCAGCTCGGGCTCGGCGCACTGGGGGTTCCCATCACAGCGTCAATGAGCGTTTTTACATAAGCAGCGCCGGCTTGCACGCTACAGCAAGGCAGTTGTCCCGGTTGAGGATCGTTATCAGCGGCGTGCTCATCGAGACCGGATGCAGACGCGGGCTCGATCTGCGCGACTTGAGGCAGAGTCCCATTTGAAGCGTCGGTATAAAACTGAGAGATAGGAACTATGTTTTGCGAATACTGCTGGATGATTGTCTGCCCATAGGTGAAGTTATGAAGGTAGCTCACTGAATAAAGGCATTGAGGGGTTGTGTCGTCTGGCTTACAACTCCCATTTGGGGGTACGTGGCTGGGATGAACATATATCTTCCAGCTGATGCCGGCATTTTGTAACTCCTCAAAAATAATTGGAGAAGGTATTTGCCCATCATCACGCGAGTTCGCGCCATTCGGATACGCATAACCATGTGAGGTCGCACCAATCAGATACTCACGATTCGGATTCGTCCGGCTCATTACTGGTGAAAACCAGCGATCCGAAGTAGCGAAGTTCGAAGCCATAAAGTAGTAGTAATTTAGATCGTCTCCGTCGTAGTAGCCCATGACTCGGACACCGTTCGTATCCATGAATTGCGAATTCGTGCCAGCAGGATTGTAGGAACGTGAATCGTGACCGGCTGTCCAGACAAAGCCGTTCAAAGCGGCGGTATTGTTGCCCGTGGGGTCGTTATAATCCCAATCTACATGACTTTCATTCCATGACGGACTTGGGTTTTCAAGACACGCAGTTTTTAAATGGAAAGATTGAACTTGGTTTGTCGTGTCGAACACACAATCCTGGTACGGTCCGAACGGTGTTAACGGCGGGCTGTAAGGATCCGCCAGATTACATCCAGGATTCGTCGGATCCGGACCTTGTAGAGGCGGTTGTCCAGATGCGGGGTTAAATTGCGGAAGACCATCGAACGATTGATCTGGGTATCCGTTGTCCTTCCAATATTGCCGAAGTTCTCCAAAATAGTGATCCAGAGAACGATTCTCTTGCGCCAGAAAAATAATGTGATTGATACTTTGTAGTGATCCGCCGAATGCTGCGTTCACCGTGGTAGCGGCATTTAATGTAAGTACACATGTACTCAGGCCGCTGCAACTACCGCCACTCCATCCTCCAAAGCCAAATGTATTACCGGGAGCAGCAGTCAGAGTAATTTGGGTATCGTTGGCGAAACTTGCCGAGCAGGTCGTAGGACAATCAATTCCACTGGGGGCGCTGGTCACCGTGCCAGTGCCCGGGCCAGACATCGTGATTGTAAGCGTCGACGAAGGCACCGCGTTAAATGTTGCTGTAACTGATGTTGCAGCGGTCAGAGTCACTGCGCATGTACCTGTACCGCTGCAACCGCCGCTCCATCCCGTAAATGCAAATCCGTTTCCAGCAGTTGCAGTAAGCGTAACTTGTGTATTGCTTACAAAGCTCGCCGAACAGGTCGTCCCACAGTTGATTCCAGACGGACTGCTCGTGACTGTTCCTGTGCCGGATAAAACGACTGTTAATTGGGGATTTTGGGGCGGAGGAGTTCCGCCGCTGCCACTAGAAGTTCCACCGCCGCAACCAGCCAAAAAAATTAGACCGGCGAGAGAGAAGGAAGAAAACGCAAAAAAGCGCACCTTAATACCCCACGATACCCGGCCAGAGCACATACAGACACACTCCTACAATTGCGCTTTGGATGAGTGTGAGTAACAGGCGGTTGGCTGTATTGCTCGAAACTGCCGATCTGGAGCGGATTGTGCGCGATGCATTAACACTCTGTCATTTGTGACAGGATTGTGGAAAATTTTCGCGTAGAAAAATGTAACGTGAATACAGAAAGCAGCCCTTGACGAAATTGTTTTAGCCGCTCTACCACTTAGGTCGCGTGATTGCGCCTTCTGACGCGGAAGCGACCAGTGCAGCATACTTCCCAAAGACTCCTGTCGGATACCGCGGCTCTGGTGCTTTCCACTCTGATAGACGCTGGCGTAGCAAGTCGTCGCTGATTTCAACTTCCAGCACGCGTTTTGTTATGTCAATGTTAATGACGTCCCCTTCGCGCACCGCGGCAATGGGACCTCCTAGAGCAGCTTCCGGGGAAACATGCCCCATCATCAAGCCATGAGTTGCTCCGCTGAAACGCCCGTCAGTGAGCAAAGCTACCGATTGTCCCAGACCTTCGCCGACAATGGCTCCTGTCACGCTTAGCATTTCTCTCATCCCCGGTCCACCCTTTGGACCTTCATTGCGGATCACGAGCACGTCGCCTTCCTTGATTTGCTTCGAAGTCACTGCCGTCATGGCCGCTTCTTCCGATTCGAACACCCGAGCTGGTCCGCGATGATTCAATCGCTCATGTCCGCTGATCTTTGCGACGCATCCCTCCGGAGCGAGATTGCCCTTCAAAATCACTAAACCACCGGTTTTCTTCAGCGGACGATCAAGCGGCACAATGACTTCCTGTCCTGGCGTTTCAATCGCGCTTTCGCTCTCAGCGGATAAACTGAGGCCCGTCACTGTGAGAGCTTTTGGCTCAAGATGTTCTCCGCGAAGCAAACGTCGCGCAAGTAAACGAATCCCACCGGCCCGATGCATATCGGCTGCAACGAATCTTCCCGAAGGCTTAAGATCAGCCAGCAAGGGAGTACGTTCGCTCACAGTTTGGAAGTCGTCGATCTGCAAGGGAACTCCGGCTTCGCGCGCGATAGCTAATAAATGTAAAACCGCATTAGTCGAACCGCCAGTCGCGGCTACGGATGCAATTGCGTTCTCAAAAGCTGACCGAGTAAGGATGTCTTTCGGAACGATGCCCTTCTTCAACGCATTCAGCACAACTTCACCGCAGCGAAACGCGATCTCGTCCTTCTGCGGATCCATCGCCGGCACGCTGTTGAAGCCCATCGGCGACAGTCCAATGATCTCCATTACAGTGGACATGGTATTTGCCGTATATTGTCCGCCACAGGCGCCTGCGGCAGGGCATGCCACGTTTTCTAGATCATGCAATTCTTTGTCTGTAATCTTTCCCGCAGCATTGGCTCCGACTGCTTCGAAGACATCCTGAATAGTGACATCTTTTCCTTTATAACTTCCTGCGGCAATCGTTCCTCCGTAAAGCACCAACCCCGGTATATTCAAACGCGCCAGAGCCATCGCGGCCGCCGGAATCGTTTTATCGCAGCCAACCACGCAAACGACTGCGTCGAACATTTGTCCCCGGCATACGAGTTCGATTGAATCGGCGATCACCTCACGGCTCACCAATGAGGCACGCATTCCCTCTGTTCCCATGGTCTCACCATCACTGATCGCAATGGTGTTGAACTCCATCGGAGTGCCGCCAGCCGCACGAATGCCCTCCTTCACCTTGGCCGCGAGTCGCCGCAGATGGAAGTTGCAGGGCATGGTTTCGATCCAGGTGTTGGCGACGCCGATTAGCGGCTTGGCGAGATCGCTGTCCGTGAATCCAATGGCTTTGAACATGGCGCGCGCGCCAGCCTGGTTGCGTCCGTCAGTGATATTGCGGCTACGATGTTTTAGGTCCATAAATTTATATAAAGCTATGCGGAACTAAGATTATGCCAGAGAAGGCGGCAATTAAAAATCAACTGTCATTTCGACCGGAGTTGACGCACAGCGGCAACGGGAGTGGAGAAACCTGTTTTATTAATTAAAAACGAAAGAGATTAGTAGTAGGTATTCATTCAGGGCATGATCTTACGCCATAGCAGCGGTGGCTGACATACCGCGACTTACCACCGAAGCTGGCGGATGCGGCGCGAATTCCCATTCCGTAGTCAGTTCCGAGAAATTCTTTGGCGCAACTGCCGCCCTAACTTCCTCTACATCCACAATCGCGTGCCAATCGCGGCAGAGTTGTCCAATCTGCTTCGCATTGACTTCAAGCAATAGGATTACAGTATGAGCATTTTCGGCAGGGCTGGCCTGAACATAAGGCATATCGAGGGCGCGCCGTGAAGCAGCATTCAGGATGCGCATCAGCGTGCCTTGCGTATTGCGATATGTAATGTGAAACGCGTGCATGATTTCTTCTCCTAAATTAACCATTTTGCTTGGACAGCCGAGGGCGGCTGTCCCTACGTCATTCTTCTTCGAACAACATCTCCGACAATGCCGCTCCCGCAGGCACCATCGGATAAACATTCGCTTCCGGCTGACAATCGAAAACCAACAACTCCGGCTCCGACGAACGCAGAAAACGCTCCAGCGCATCTCCCGTTTGCTGTGTCACTGGAAACTCGCGCATCTCGTCTTCTCCGAGACGGGATGCATGAATCTTGTATGCTTCGGCAATAGCCACAAAATCCGGGTTATCGCTTAAATCAGTTTCGGCATAGTTTCGCGCATAGAAAAGCTGTTGCCACTGCCGCACCATGCCGAGATATTTGTTATCGATAATCACATTCTTGATCGGCAGTTTCAGCCGGTGAACCGTGGCCAGCTCCTGAATGTTCATCTGAAAGCCGCCGTCACCAGATACGCAAACCACCAGCGCATCGGGATTCGCCATCTGCACTCCTATCGCCGCAGGTAGTGCGAAGCCCATCGAGCCTAGGCCGCCTGATGTAATGAAGCCCCTTGGAAAAGATGACCGATAGCGCTGTGCCGCCCACATCTGATGCTGGCCCACGTCGGTGACGATGAAGCTGTTCTCCGGCATGCGGCTGAACAGTTCATCCAGGAAGCGAACTGTGGATTGCGACAAGCCTCTTGGATCGAGTTCCGCACGTTCCGGTCCGCAAGCTTCCGTCCGCCATGCAGTCCAATCGGGAAGGGAAGCCGTCTTTACTTGCCGGTAGAAAGCCGGAATGGTGTCAGCGAGATCGCCCACAATAGGCAGTTCGCATGCACGTACCCGGTCAAGCTGCGCGGGGTCAATATCAAAATGCACAATGCGGGCATTCGGAGCAAATCCTGAAGGCTCGCCCGTAACCCGGTCATCGAGCCGCGCACCGAATATCAAGAGCAGGTCCGTGTCATGCAACGCCGTATTCGCCGCGCGTGTGCCATGCATGCCAACCATGCCGAGGTAATAGGGAGCGTCGAGTTTTACTGCGCCTAGTCCGTGCACAGTTGCAAATGTTGGAATATTCAACGCATCGAGCAGTTTGCGTAGATCAGCGATTGCTCCTGAAAGCTTGGCTCCCGCTCCAACCAGCGCCACTGGTTTCTTCGCGGTTTGCAATAGCGCAATCAGCTTTTCGCCAAACCCAGATTCCGCGTGTATATCCGAGAGTCTGGCTGTAGGCTTAAACTTCACTGGACCAGTAAACTCGATCTTCGCTTTCAGAATGTCGCTCGGAATATCGATCACCACCGGCCCGGGACGTCCACAACGCGCCCAATGAAATCCCTCGGCAATCGCCGCCGGAATTTCTTCAATCGTGCGAACCAGCCGGCTCCATTTCGTTAGCGAGAGCGTCATTCCGAACACGTCGGTTTCCTGAAACGCGTCCGTGCCGATTAAATGGCTTCGTACTTGCCCGGTGATGCAGACCAGCGGCACTGAGTCCATCTTGGCATCCGCAATGCCAGTGACCAGATTGGTTGCGCCCGGTCCGCTTGTAGCCATCGCTACGCCCACTTTTCCTGTGGAACGCGCGTAACCTTCAGCGGCAAACACCGCCCCCTGCTCATGTCGGGTCAAAATGTGCCGCACTCCGCTGCCTTCGAGAGCGTCATACAAAGGCATGATTGCGCCGCCCGGATAGCCGAACACCAAATCGACTCCCTCAGCGCGCAAACAGCACAAAACGATTTCCGATCCCTTAAGCATTCATAACCTGCGGTTCAGGATTTTCAGCCGACTTCTTCTTGGTTTCCTTCGGCAGCCAAGACATCATGCCGCGCAACTCAGCTCCAACAATCTCAATCGGGTGTTTCTTTTCCGCAGCACGCAAGGCAGCGAACTTCTTTCCGCCGCTCTTGTGTTCGTCGATCCACTCTTTCGCAAACTGGCCGTTCTGTATCTCGCCCAGAATTTTCTTCATCTGGGCGCGAGTCTCGTCTCCTACTACTCTTTCGCCGCGGGTCAGATCGCCATATTCCGCTGTATTCGAAATCGAGTAGCGCATCCGGTCGAGGCCGCCTTCGTAGATCAAATCCACAATCAGCTTCACCTCGTGCAGGCATTCAAAGTACGCAATCTCTGGTGCGTAACCCGCTTCTACCAGGGTCTCGAAACCTTTCTTGATTAGCGAAGTCAGGCCGCCACACAGCACCGCCTGTTCACCAAACAGATCGCTCTCGGTTTCTTCTTTGAAAGTCGTTTGCAAAACTCCCGCGCGTGCCGAGCCGATTCCGTACGCATACGCGAGGGCCAATTCATGCGCATGGCCGCTTGCATCCTGCTGAATGGCGATCAATGCCGGAACGCCTCGTCCTTCGGTATATACGCGGCGAACCAAATGGCCCGGGCTCTTGGGTGCAATCATGACCACATCGACATCTTTGGGCGGAACGATGGTTTTGAAATGAATGCTGAATCCGTGCGAAACTCCGAGGATTTTGCCCGCTGTCAGGCCTGCTCTGATTTCAGACTCGAAGAACTCGCCCTGAGTTTCATCTGGTGTGAGGATCTGAATCCAGTCGGCGCGCTTCGCCGCCTGCGCCGGCGCCACGACTTCGAATCCATCTGCCTTGGCCTGTGCCGCACTCGAGCGCTTCAGATCGAGTCCAATAATGACGTTGTACCCGCTATCACGCAGGTTTTGTGCTTGTGCATGACCTTGGCTTCCATAGCCGAAGATAGCGATAGTTTTGCCCTTGAGGGCAGCGGGATTGGCATCATGCTCGTAAAAAATTGTGGCCACTCGATCTCCTAAAAGTGCGGACTGATTAACCTCAAAACCGACCGGTCGGTCGGTACAATGATGGTAGCGGGGGTAAGTTCCGATGTCAAGGAGGAAAGTCGGGCTGAGTTATCCACTGGATTCTCTTGCTTGTGTGGCGCGGACACTCCTGCCTGCGGCCTTTGAGTATGGTGTGACGCGTGTGTCCTCGCCCGCGAACTACGTGGAAAGGTTTGCCAATTTGCATAATTTTCATAAAGTCATCGCTAAAACGAAAACCCACCACCAGGATCTCTGGCAGTGGGTTCGGAAGCTTTCTTATCTGTGACTTAGCTTGCCGTGTCCTCCCAGCCAGAAATGCGCGTGGTAACTCGCACACCGGGAACAACGACAATAATTCGCGCAACGCTCTGGCGGGAGCTGTTCATGAATGAAGAAGATATCAATGCACGACGAAAGGAGTCCAACTCAAATATTTGCTTGATCGGATCGGAAGCTGCACATAAACGGACATACCCATCCTCACTAAGACTTCCTCATCCCTTGTCAGACACTCGATCGAATACTGTTGGCATTATCATGACAAACAGGCAGCCTCGCTATTTAACATACAACGCTGGTCGATTTTCCATTTTGCATTCCCTTGTAACGAAATTACTATTCAGCTCACCATCTACCCATAAGCCCTAAGCTTTGTGAGAAGCTATCCACACAAACTTAAGTAGACCGAATCCAGATAATCAGTTAGGAGTAGACACGGCCATGCCACCAGGACTCGATAATCTAAGACATATTGTCGTTCTGATGATGGAGAATCGGTCATTCGACCACATGCTCGGAGCATTGAAAGCGAAAGACCCGCGCATCGACGGCTTGACGGGAAATGAAAGCAATCCCGATACTACAGGCGCCGCTGCCAAAGTGTTGCCGCAGGCGGAGTTTCAGAGCCAGCTTGATCCCGACCCCGATCATCATTTTCCCGCAGTCGATCTTCAAATATTCAACGGGGACAATAATAATCCTCGCGTAGCCAACATGCAGGGTTTCGTCAAGAGCTACTTCAACCAGCAGAACGATGTGAAGCATTCGGCAAAAATCATGTATTACTTCACACCTGACAAGCTGCCGGTCCTTACGACATTAGCAACTGAGTTTGCGGTCTTCAACGGATGGTTCGCTTCCATTCCGGGCCCGACCATCTGCAATCGTGCATTCGCTCACTACGGCACTTCTTTCGGTAAGGTTGGCATGGACCTTTTCTATGTAAAAGAGCCATTTCAGAGCATCTACGATCGGATGGTTACTGCAAACCCCGCGCGAACCTCGAAGCTCTACTATTACGACCAGGCCAGCTCCACGATGGAAATTGTGAACCTGCTGCAACATCAGCCGGAGCTATTCGCCACATACGATCAGTTTCTCGCCGACTGCAAAAGCGGCACGCTTCCCGACTATAGTTTCGTCGAGCCTAATTACAGCGATCATGACGGCGACAATGGCGAGGAGTTGGCGTCGGATCAGCATCCCGATCACAACGTGCAAGCGGGAGAAATTTTCATTGCATCGGTTTACAACGCGATCAAACAAAACCCGGATCTCTGGAAGAGTACCGCGCTGCTTATTGTTTACGACGAGCACGGCGGAATTTACGATCACGTTCCGCCGCCCGCGTGTACCCCAGATGGATTCGTTGCTTCTCCCAATGACACTGGAACCGGAAGAGAATTCCGCTTCGACCGTCTTGGCGTGCGCGTTCCGGCAATCTTAGTCTCACCGTGGATAGCAAAGGGAACAGTGGTGAAAGGGCCACAGGAACCCGGCGGTGGACGCACCTTTGAGCACGCGTCTATTCCTGCAACCGTAACTGAGTTCTTTCTCGGGGCCTACGACCAACGTTCTCCGCGCGAGAAGGCTGCAGATACATTTCTCGATTTGCTGTCGCTACCAGCTATGCGAACCGATGGACCTGATTTTTCCGTAGACTAGGCGCGCTGTGCGCCCATCGAGGTTGATATTTCATGACCGTAATCAAAGTTCCGAAACCACCACAGAGCGCGTTCGATAAAAACCGGCCGGTGTCCGCCCTGCTTAAGAATCAGATACTACATCTACATGAAGCGGAATCGAGGCTGCCGGTTCGCCAGCAGACCAATATTTATATCAACAAGATCAAGACGGAAGGCGAAGCTGCGGAATACATTCGCGAAGTCACCGCGAAGTTGCATCCAGAGGCCGCCAGAGAGACGAGGTTCGACATTGCGGCCATGGCCGAGACCAAGCCTGCTCGAAAAACCAAGGCGAAGGGCAAGAAGAAAAGTGGTAAACCAACTAAACCCAAAACAAAAGCCAAGTCCGCTCGCAAGAGGAAGAAGTCGTGAAGAAATTTTTGCCGCATTGCAGTTTTCTAATTGCCGCTTTGCTTATCGGCACGGCCGCCGCTCAAGAGGGACAGTTGCAATCCGATTTCCGGCGTGAACGTGAGCATATGAAGGAGAGCTGCGGAAGCTTCAGCTTCAAATCAGTATTTGGTTGCGCGGAAGAACTTGCAACAGATCACCCGCTGCACATCGCACTTGGCAGCATTGCGCCGCAGAATGGTTTTGGATTCGGCGGGGCATTTGTCACCCACTACACGCCTAACGAGAATTGGAGACTAAGTTGGAACGTAGATGCCGTAGGAGCGATCAGTGGTTCGTGGCGAACCGGCGCGTACATGAAGATCATCCATACGCCGGTTGAGCACATCACCGTTGTGCCCAATGCTACCGGACAAATGAAAAAAAGCAAGCTGGCGGTTCATCCCTATACTGTTTTCAATGTTTATGCGCAAGCAATTTCGCTGAATAACATCTTCTTCTTCGGCCTCGGACCTAACTCCCCTTCGGCGGGCCGGTCCGTGTTCGGAATGACTGAAAGTATCTTGGGAATAAATGTAATCAAGCCATTTAAAGGCGGTCTTAATCTTGCGTTGCTTGGCGAAGTGAATGGCCGTTTCGTAAATCTCCGTGGCAATCATTCACAATCGAGTCCGTCGATCGAACAGCTATATGACAATACCAGCGCGCCGGGACTAGCTACTCAGCCTGGGTTCGTACAACTCGGCGAAGGCGTGCGCATAAAACCGGTGTTGCTCAACGATCACGTTCAGTTGAATTATTTGGTCAACTTCCAGCAGTTTTTCGCGCCTTCAAATTCGACCTATTCATTTCGCCGTTGGACGATTGATCTGGACAATGAATTTCCTTTGTACGGAAACTCGCAATCCTCGCAACCCAAGGATACGAATGGACCAGACGAATGCGCGGCGACAGTGGGAGCCCAGAGGTGTCCGGCGATTTCCTTCGCCCGCAATCGTGAAGGAACGGTTGGGTTTCGTCTGCTGATTTCCGAGTCGGCCACATCAGCGGGGAGTGTCGTGCCTTTTTACTTCCAGCACACATTGGGAGGCTCCGACATCAACGGCAATCCCATGCTCAGCAGCTATCAGGATTATCGCTTCCGAGGACCCAATTTATTGCTGTTGCATGAAAGTTTTGAGCACTCACTCTGGGGGCCTTTCGGTTTCACCTTCATGGCCGATCAGGGAAAAGTGGCGCTCACGCGAGGAGACGTCGACTTTCAAAATCTAAAGCACAGCTATGCCGCTGGATTCACCCTACGGGGGGGAGGCTTTCCGCAGGTCTTACTATTATTTGCCTGGGGCGGAAGCGAAGGACATCGCACAATCGCATACATGAACCCATCGTTGCTGGGAGGTTCGGCGCGTTCTTCCCTGTACTAAGGCAAAGTATACCCGGTGTTAATGGAAGGCGCGATGCGCAAAGCCACATTACTCGCGGCTTGAGGAGGATATTGCCTCAACTCAAAGTAGATATTATTCTCTCGATTTCCAAGAAAGCAGGCCGTCATGAAAGGCACCATTACCCCGCGGAGGAACCCAGCCATGGGTTGGGATATTACTGTCTCCGCTCAGACTGATTCGCATGAAGCAATTGCACGTGTCGAAGTCATGGTGGATGGATTTAGTAGATATGATGAAGATTTCAATCCACCTGTCCATCAATGGACTAAAATCCTAACCCAACAGGGAGAGTATCCCGGCGATAACAAAGCCGAGCTAGTCATCACCGACATTAACGGCAACGACACTCGTTGTGTAGAGGAGTGGAATTAGAGAATTGTAGGATAGCTTACAGTTACCAGGCACTCTGGTAATCGGCTCTTTACGCCAACTCCACTTCAATTTTCTTCGCATCGGGATCGAGTGTTGTGATGCGGAAGTTACGGACTTGTCCGGCACGGACGGCTTCGGCTTTCGGCTTCGCTTCGCCACTCGCAGCATTACCAGCGCCGCCCTTCCAGCGTGCCGCTAACATAGAGCTTAATGAGGACACGTCCGCTTTCAATTCGACTTTGCTGCCTTGATTTGCCGCAGCTTCTTTCGTTATGTGGCAAGCGCACTGAATCCCTTCACCCAATTCGGCGCGTGCGCTCCCATCGCTAACTTCAACGACTCTGCCTGTCACGAGATCGCCCACTTTGTGTTCGGCGAGATATTCATCCAGGCTGGTCGGAATCATCTGCTTGATGCTGAGCCGCAACTGCCGCTTTGCCTTGTCAATTTCGAGTACTTGCGCCTTGACGACTTGTCCAACCCGGAGCACATCCTGTGGATGATGAATGCGTTTGTCGCTGATTTCGCTGACGTGAATCATGCCTTCGACGCCTTCCGCAAGCTGCACGAACGCGCCGAACTTGGTGATGCTGGTGACGGGTCCTTCAATTACCGTTCCAACCGCAAACTTCTGTCCCGCCTCAACCCACGGATCACCGAGCGTTTGCTTGAGGCCGAGAGCGATACGTCTTTCCCCGCTATTAATGCCTAAAATGACCGCGTCGACGGTTTCGCCCGGCTTAACGACGTCGCTGGCGATCCGCACCTTCTTCGCCCATGACATCTCGGAGACGTGAATCAAACCCTCTATCCCCGGCTCGAGTTCTACAAACGCCCCAAACTCGACAACCCGTGTGACAACGCCGCGAATGCGATCCCCCATCTTGTATTTTCCGGCCAGTGAATCCCAGGGATGTGGCTGTAGTTGCTTCATCCCGACGGAAATGCGCCGCTTGCCGGAATCTTCAGACACTTTTAGAACCTTCACATCGATCTGCTGACCAACGGAGAGCAAGTCCGCGGGCTTGTTGATGCGTCCCCACGAGATGTCACTGACATGTAGCAATCCGTCGATACCGCCAAGATCGACGAATGCACCGTAATCGGTGACGCTCCGCACTGTCCCGTTCACAGTCTCGCCTTCGGCAATCTCGGAGTAGCGGCGCTCTTTCGCAGAGCGATCTTCTTCTTCGGAGATAACCCGCCTATCGACGACAACGTCTTCATCGGTTGAGTCAAGTTTGGTAATGCGGCAACGGATCTCCTGTCCAACCAACTTTTCCATTTCGGCAGTATCGCGCACTCCGCTGCGCGAAGCTGGCATGAACGCACGCACACCTACATCCACACTGAGACCGCCTTTGACCACCCCAGTAACAGTGCCTACGATAGTCGCCTTTTCGGCGAAGGCCTGCTCGAGCGATGACCAATCAGTCGGCTGTGCGATCTTAGTGCGCGAGAGTTGGTAGTAGCCGTCCAAGTCACGGCCTTTGACCGAGACCAACAATTTGTCGCCGGGTTTTACGCTTTTGCCATCACTCTGGAAAGCGGTGAGTGGCAAGAGGCCTTCACTCTTAAATCCGATGTCGATAAAAACTGATTCAGCGGAAACGGCAATTACTGTGCCTTCGATCTGCTTACCGGGGTCTTCGCGATGGCGCGAATGGCTCTGCTCGTATTGAGAAAAGATTTCATCGAAAGACTGGGTAGGTTCAGAAGATGTTTCGGTTGGGAGTTGAGATTCTGGAATGCTAGGGTTCGACATGAAAAGAGTACAGCCTTGTTGTGGAATGAATTCTGATTAGGATAACACTGATGAGGGGATAGACTCATCTTGCAATAGGCAGCCATGCCGCCGAGTTTCAAATGCGGTAGATCCTAGCAAGGCGCCATCTTTCACTCCTTCTATATGCGCCATTATTTTCTGGTTCGGTTCATATCTTCCTCTTAACCGCAACTTTAGATAATTGTCGGTTAACGCCTCGGTGTACTCCCCATTGGGCATTTGGTGGATCGTGTTAAGCGTTATGGTCTCCAGAACATTTGTGATGAAGGTCTTCATGAAAGCAATTTGTTTCTTGGCGCCCAAATCGCGCAGAATTTGATTGCGTTCGCGTGCAAGCTGGACCGGCACTTGATCGGGCATGCTCGCAGATGCAGTGCCAGGGCGCGAAGAATAAGTAAAGACGTGCAAATAAGTGAACGGCAGCTCTTCGATCATGCGGCGGGTGGTATCGAAATCGAATTCGCTTTCGCCTGGAAAACCAACCATAACATCGGCACCGATGGCCGCGGTCGGCATAGCGGCGCGAATCTTTTCGATCTTCTCGCGATAATGCCATGGCCGGTATTTGCGATGCATCATCCGTAGCACATGGTCGCTGCCGGATTGCAGCGGGACATGAGCATGTTTGGCGATACGGGGCGAGTCAGCCATTAGGCCAATAAGTTCGTCACTCCAATCCATGGGCTCAACGGAGCTGATGCGGAGTTTTTCGAGCGAAGTTTTCGCGAGAATGGCGCGGATGAGATCTTCAAATTTCGCGGAGCTAGAGTGCTTGTCATGCGTGAGATCGCGTCCCCAGCGACCCAGATTTATACCCGAGATGACCACCTCGCGGTAGCCTTCTTTTACCAAACCATCCACCTGGCTCAGAATCTCGGCGAGTGGAAGCGACCGGCTATGTCCGCGAACCGAGGGAATCACACAAAATGAGCAGCGATTATCGCACCCATCTTGCACCTTAAGGATAGGACGAGTGTGTCCATGACCAGCGAAGACTGGCGCGGCGAGAAGTTCGGTATGAGCAAAAATATCGGAGACGAATATCTGAATACCAGCGCCAGTTGCGCTGGAATCTGGACACAGCCTCGACAAAGGTATGAATTCGGAAGAACTGCGAAGTGTGGCCGCCAGTTCCGCCAGCCGATGTTTATGCGAATTACCGATAACCCGGCTCACACCAGGTAACGCAGCAACTTCCTCAGGAACGCGTTGCGCATAGCATCCAGTTACAACAATCTCGCAGGCAGGGTTAGTGTTATGAACACGACGAATAGCGGCACGCGCCTCCTGATCGGCAGAAGCCGTAACCGTGCAAGAATTAATTACAACCAGATTTGCAGACGCGGATGACTCAGCGCGAATGAATCCCTGCTGGTGGAATTGTTTTTCAATAGCTGCGCCGTCGGCTTGAGTGGCCCGGCAGCCAAAATTTTGCACAAAGAAACTGGTCACGAAATAATATTAGCGCACTAAATATGAGAAAAGTGGATACAAACAGCCAGAATGGAACGTTTCAAAATAAATGATATTTTTAATGTTTGCCGGGGGTGTCACTGAGCGCGGGACAAATTTTTATTCGCTCAGGATATCTTCTATCCTGAATTCTAGGCTGTGGCTATTTGCCGCTTATGCTGGAAGCATTCACGGCAGAACACCGGGCGCCCTTGTGTAGGCCGGAAGGGAACCGTGGTTTCCTTGCCGCATTGCGAACATACTGTTCGCGTCTCAACCTTGTTGTTGGATTGCCCTGATTGTGGGGTGGCTCCGAGTACTGCTACTCTTTTGGTTTTGCAGATTTTGCATCGCTTAGGTTCGTTCTTGAACTGCTTATCGTGGAAGAACAACTGTTCGCCGGCTGTGAAAACAAAATTAACTCCACAGTCGATGCACTTTAATACTTTGTCCTGAAATTCCATTGCTGCCTGCTCCCTTCGACTCGATCCTATGACGCAGTTTCATCGGCAGCGGGACAGGCAAACTACTCCCGTTGGCGCGAAAAATGCGCACCGGTTGATTAACACCCCCCCTCAATTTTTGCTGCTGGACTGTTACTACCCTGGGTTCGGCCCGCCATGTCCAAGGAACATGGGTATTGCATCTACAAATCTGAACAACATACCACGCGCATTGCTAGCGATATGAATGTATGGGGTAGGCCGGCTACTGGGAGAAGCGGCCTACTCCATTTAGAACTAATCCTGCTCTTTTCTTGCTTTCTTACGGCTACGTTTCCGCGCTAAAGCTTCTTTCACGCGCTTCTTTTCGCCCGGCTTCAGGTAAAAGGAGTGACGTTTAACCTCCTTAATGATGTCTTCCTGTTGCACTTTGCGCTTGAAGCGGCGCAGGGCGTTCTCAAGGGATTCGCCCTCTTGCAATCGAATTTCAGCCAACTAAACTACACCCCCAAACTCGTCCGATAGGACCTTGTTAGTTATTTCAAGGTTCAACCGGCAAGTCAAGGGCTATGTTGCAATTTATCCCATTTATGGGATGAAACCAGCCTTAAGCAATCAAAGTTAATGTTGCTATTTTTATTAAAACGATAGCCGCAGAGCCAGCTGTACTTGTCGCGGAGCATATGCCGCTGTTGCGCGGGTAAAGCTGGTTGGTACCTGATAATAGGCGGGATAATAGCTATTATTAATAGACTTAGAGGATTGGACAAACTGAGCCGAGTTGCTGACGAAGCCATCAGTCGTGATTTGCACACGCTGGTTATCGCGATTTAAAAGATTGAACGATTCAACGATAAACTCGAGCTTCCATCGGTCTCTGGCGTAAACCCGGCGCGTGAGGCGCAAATCGGTGCTGGCGTAATCCGGGCCGACGAAAGAATTGCGCCCTGCGCCCGGCAGACGATCATTTTCGCTGTTGTCATCCTGATTAGGATCCCCCGTCACAGTCGCATTGATAGGCCGTCCACTGCCCAGTGTTACGACACCAGCAGCTTTCCAATTGTTGAATATGTGACTCAGGATTGGTTGATTACGGCCAAAGAGCTTAGGATCGGCAATCCAGGAAAATGCGAAACGTTGGCGTTGATCGGTCACGCTTGGCCCAAATTCGGCGTGAGGTGCAAATGAATTCTGCACCAATGCAGGACGGCCCGCGACCAGCGCGTCTTGGCCATCATCCATCGCATGGGCATAGGTATAGGCCAAGCGGAAATAAAGCCCGCCCGTCATGCGACGATGGATGGATAGCGTGCCTCCGTGATAGACGCTCGATGCCTCGCTTTCAAATACGTCAATGGCTCCGAGTTGCGGAATGGGACGAGCTAAAGGATTGATACAGGGTGTGAATGGACAACTCAAAGTTTGCGTGAACTGCCATGTTGAGAATGAATCCACATTGTAGTAGCCCAGGAGATTGAGACCCGAAGCATCATAAACCGGATAGGTTACATTGGTCGGCGGAGGTAAATTTACGTCGCGTGCGCGGACCAGATTCTGTCCGTGCACAAATGTATATGAGATGCCGACAGCCAGACGATTCGCAACCTCGCGCTCCATTGTCAGACTCGCTTGATGCACTTCCGGCGTGCGGAAATTTGGCGAGAACGACGAGATATTATTTTGCACGAATTGTTCGAGGCTCGCAGGGGGAGTACAAACTGCCGCCAGTTGCGGGCAGTTTACAAGCGGGTTGGGGTACTGCGGGAAGATTTGATTGGCGTAATAATTTGTATTGTTCAGAAATAAGGAACCACTGTTAATGCCGTTCTGACTTTGAACGGTTGAGTTATAGATTTGCGGAATACGTGTGTAGAACAACCCATACCCCGCACGAATGACCAGTGGCCGATGATCCCCGAATGCATACGCGAGTCCAATACGCGGCGCGAAATTATATGGATTGAACGGAACCTTGCCTGAATCTGGCCACAACGGATTCGACACCAGGCCCTTCGTCGTGAAAGTCTGCAAATCATAACGAGCGCCAACACTCAGTGCGAGATGGTTGGTCACACGAATCGTATCCTGAGCAAAAGCCGCATACTCGTGGGTGTCGGGGTTAGTCACCGCGCTGCCAAAGTTTTGCAGATAATAATGGGGAACATCATGAGCGTAGGCGCGCAGAGGAGTGAGCGGTAACCCTCCTTCCTGAGGCTCGAAGGTGAAGGGATTTACTTTGATTTGATTAAAAATGTACTCGCCGCCAAATTGCGACGGAAAGAAATCGTAAATCCAACTGAACAATCCATCCCCGCCGAACTTCCAGGAATGGCGTCGCCCTTCCAAACTGAACGTTTCCGTTAAATGCAGGCGGTGTTGCCGTGTCTGGCGGGGCAGGAGCGAAGACCGCCCAAAGCCATCGATCACGCTGGCAATTCGAGTAAGTGGAGCGTTTGTGTTATCGCTCGACCATTCCAGATCGCGCGCGAATTGCGCCCGTAAGTGGCTCACAAATTTCGTAGTAATGCTGCTGGTCAAAGACAAAGAGGCAGACTCGGTGTCCACATGTTCAATGCCATTGTCGCCAATGCCATAAGTTGTAAGCGGGCTTGCAGGATCGATGAAGACGTTGTTTTCCCCCCAGTAACGCGAGGTGTTCAAGCGCAGTGATAAGTAATTATGAGGTGAAAGGTTGAGATCCAATTTTACGAATCCGGCATTGCCTAAAAGTTTGGACGGATACTGTCCCGCCTGCTGCGAGAGCTGGGCAGCGGTCGCGAATACCAGCGATTGATCACTCGCCTCATAATCACCGGGCGTATAAGGTCCGGTTCCGGCCTGAGGCATAACCACATTGCTTCCGTTCACAAATTGCACTACGGTCGGAAGATGAAAGATATGCTGATCGAATGAGAGAAAGAAAAAGGCACGATTGCGCCGCAACGGACCGCCCAGCGTAAACCCGAACTGATGTTGTTCAGAATGCGGCTTCGAGGCCATGAATGCATTACCTGAATCGAAGGCGCTGTTTCGCAGAAAATAAAAATCCGTGCCGTGAATCTGGTTGGATCCAGATTTCGTGACAACATTTACCACCGCTCCTCCGGAACGCCCCAGTTCGGCTCCGAAAGTATTTGAAGAAACTCGGAATTCTTGTACGACTTCGTTAGAAAATTGGTAAGGTGCGCGATAACGGCCTGCAGCCTGAGCGTAAAAACCATTATTATTGTCAGCCCCATCCACCAGATAACTGGACTGAAATCCGCGAATCCCGCCGAACGCGAGGTCGCCATTTGATCCGGAGGTCAGGCCGCGCGGATCCTGCGTTACCCCCGGCGTGAGTAGCGCAAGGTCAGTGAAGCGTCGGCCGTTCAGCGGAAGTCCAGTAATCGCACGCTCTTCGATCAATGAAGAAACTGGGCTGGGTTGTGTCTCAATTAGTTGCGGTTCACCGGAAACAGTAATGGTTTCTTTACTGCCCGCCACCTGCATCTTGAAATTAATTTCGGTTGTCGCGCCCACATCCACGTGCAGCTTGGGTGTGGTTTGGGGAGACATGCCTGAAGCGATGGCGCGCGCTGAATACTCCCCCGGTGGCAGGACATCGAATGCGAAATAGCCTTCGAAGTTCGATAGCGCCGAAGAGCGAAGCCCGGTCGCCACGTTAATTAAAACAATGGTTGCTGCCGGAATGCGGCTGCCTGTGCCATCCGCCACACTTCCACGGATCGCTCCAGTGGATGCGTCTTGAGCTTTAGCTAAAAATGCGAGCGACAAAAAAATCAAAAAAACACAAAAGCGCAACATTCGGGACTCCACCAATAGGATGAAAAGGCGAGCCCAGTCTCGACGGAAGACTTGGCTGGTATATCAGGTGCGATCAAGGTTGTGATGTGACGAGGAAAGGGTTTTCTGCTGTGAGTTTCCCGTGCCGGGAATGCCATGTTGAGCTCTATTCGGAAAAAAGTGGAAAAGAGCTTAAGATGTGGCGGCATGCAACTCTGGTTCGCGCACAAGAGCGAAGTCACAATCCGTGAGCAACTTGTTACCCAGGTCGTCCTAGGCATACTGAGTGATGACTTGGCTCCTGGGCAGCGCCTCCCTAGCACGCGCGAATTGGCACGCCGATTTCAACTCCATCCGAATACTGTCAGTGCTGGATATCGGCAACTTGAGCGGGAGCGGTGGGTTGAATTCCGCCGCGGCAGCGGCGTTTACGTGCGCAAACAGAAACCGAATGTCGCCCCCACGTCTGCCATAACACTAGACCAGCTTATTGCTAATCTTTTCCGATCGGCACGTAATGCGGGTGTTCCCCTAAGCATGGTCTACTCCCGGCTTCGCCACTGGATGGAGATGCAGCCACCGAATCTTGACAGCCGGATTGAGAGTGTCATAAATGACTTTATCGATTTGCCCGGCGAATATAGAAGAACAATGAGCAAAGCAAGATTGTGCGCGGTTGTGAAAGTTACAAACCGGCAACTTTGTGCAAAGTTTTACTAGGATAGAAGTTTTAAATCCGAATTCCTATGTCACACGCAACTGAAATATTGTCTATAACAACGGCTTGCCAGCATTTTTCTCTACTAATTCTTCCACTCTCCGGAGCACTTCGTCTTCTGGCATGCTGGTCGAATCGAGCAGCAATGCATCTTTTGCTGGTTCCAGCGGAGAAGCGGCTCGGGTTCGATCGCGATGATCCCTCTGCCGCAGATCTTCCGCACTGGCTGGGGCTCCGCCTTTAACATGCTGCTGTTGACGACGCCTTTGCTCGCGCACGACTGGATCGGCATCAAGAAAAATCTTCACATCGGCGTAAGGAAAGACTTTGGTTCCGATGTCCCGGCCTTCCATGACAATTCCTCCGCCATCTCCCATCTCCTGTTGGCGGGCAACCATCCACGCGCGCACTTGCGGATGAACTGAGACTCGCGAAGCACCTTCCGCAACATCGGTCTCGCGTACACGCTGGGTTACGTCGTGTCCATCGAGTAAAACCCGATTCCCGCCCATCGTGGGTTCGAGCTGAATACGGGAATTCTGCGCCAATGTCAACAGCGCAGCTTCCTCGTCAAACGAAATATCATGCTGGATGGCCTTCAATGCGAGAGCGCGATACATGGCTCCGCTTTCGAGATTCACATAACCGAGTTTGCGGGCGAGGCGAGCTGCGATAGTGCTCTTGCCGACGCCAGCCGGGCCATCGATGGCAATGATGAGTTTGCGAGGAGGAGAATTGGCCATTAGGGAAGACTGATGTAGCGAAGGATGATTTTACACGTTCATGAGATGAGGCGAACTGTACTGTTTATCATTTCTCACTAGCAGTTTATGAGATATGCGATGATTGGGGGCTGGAGGATGAACATGCGTCGATTCGCTGGGCTTTTTATTTGGATTTTGCTGCTACACATGGCAGAGGCCAAAGCAAAGCCGGGTCTACAAATCTATTTTGTCGATGTTGAAGGCGGACAATCCACACTCATCGTTTCTCCTTCCGGTGAATCTCTTCTAGTCGATACCGGATGGCCGGGTGGCAGAGATGCGGATCGCATCGTGGCTGCTGCCAAAGCGGCAGGTTTGCAGCAGATCGATTATGTCCTGATCACGCATTATCATCGCGATCACGTGGGTGGCGTACCTGATTTGGCAAAGCGGTTTAAGATTGGAACCTTTGTCGATCACGGCGCTAACCGGGAAGACGCGGCAGATCCTCGCGAGGACTACGCGGCTTATCAAAAGGTTCTCCCCAAATATAAGCATTTGACAGTGAAACCGGGAGAAGGACTGCCTTTAAAAGATATTACAGTGCGGGTCTTGACGGCGGATGGCGAACATATTGATTCTCCTTTGCCGGGCGCAGGCGCGGCCAATCCTTATTGCGCTGCGGAAGGCAAGCCCACCGCCGACATTACGGAAAATGCACGTTCGTTAGGGGTACTGGTGAGTTACGGAAATTTTAAGTTCATTGACCTCGGCGATTTAACCAAAGACAAAGAAATAGAAATGATGTGCCCTAATAATATGATCGGCACAGTGGACCTTTTCCTGGTTTCGCACCATGGCTGGGAGCAATCGAATACCAAGGCTCTAGTGTGGGCGCTGCATCCGCGAGTCGCGATTATGGATAACGGTGCGCACAAAGGTGGAAGCGCGTCAGTTTGGCAAGTAGTGCACGATTCTCCCGGGCTGCAAGGCTTTTGGCAAATCGACTATGCGGTTGAGGCGGGCAAGGATCACAATGTTGCCGAAGAATTTATTGCCAATCCGGACGAGAAGAACGATGCCGGCAAATACATTAAGGTCACAGCCGAGCCGAACGGCACGTTTACTGTGCTGAATACGAGAAACGCAGAGCAAAAAACCTACAAAAAATAAAAGCAGTTTTCGATGCTATACACACAACGTGTCCGGGCCGGAGTTTTTCATTCTTCATGATTATTCTCGTAATGGGCCCTACCGGCTCCGGAAAGACAACCATCGGCAGCCTCCTGGCGCAACAATTGGGCTGGATGTTTGCCGACGGCGACAGCTTTCATTCCGCGGCCAACATTCAGAAGATGAGCAATGGCATCCCACTCACGGATGCTGATCGCCTTCCCTGGCTCAAGTCCATTCATGATGCAATGGTTCGCTGGATTTCAGAGAGACAAAGTGTAGTGCTGGCATGTTCCGCGCTCAAACGAATTTATCGCGATGAACTTTACCATGGGCCGGAAGTGGCAGTCGTCTATCTGAAGGGAAGCTATGAATTGATTGCACGCAGGATCGAGGCTCGTCATGGGCATTTTGCAGGAGAATCCATCTTGGCCGATCAATTCGCAATTTTAGAGGAACCGGAGGATGCAATCGTGATTGATGTGAGTGGCACGCCGGCAGATATTGTGGCAGAGATCCGAAGGAGGATAGGGAAGTAGATCATGGGCTTCACATTCACCTGTTCATAGCGGTACCTATGGTGACCCGGTATAACAAGTGATTGAAGTGTTCTTCTGCTGTACCTCTTGCCAGCTGGAGGAATATTGGATGTCGTATTGTATGTATCTTATTTTGTCAGTGTGTCTTTTCAATTTCGCTGCGCACGCAACTGCCAATTGCGCCAGAGCAGAACTACAGCACCAAGCCAAAGATGTTGCGGCTGTGCAGCGGCTAGAGAAGGCATGGTCTATGGCCTACTTGACGGGAGATGCCGATTTCGAAGAGTGTCTCTTAACCTCTGATTTCACGGAAATTTTCGGAGACGGCAGCATCAAACACTTGGAAGACGAATTGGCCCTTGCGAGGAATAATAAGGGAAAGAACCTGGCGATTCCCGCGCTCCCCACCAGCACTGTGTTGCTGCACGGTAATGTTGCCGCTGCGCATGGAATGTCGGAATCGAAAGGATCGGACGGCAAGACCCATCACAGGCGTTTTGTCGATTATTACGTTTGGGAGCATGGTAGGTGGCGTGTCTATTTTGCTCAGCAGACACTCTTTGCGGACTAAGTATTGTTAGCTCGTTTAGTGTGTCTTTGCTTCACCGTTTTGCAAACAATTGATTACAATAGGACGTTCCCGCGCGTACTTACCAGAGTAAGTCTGTTCGCCGGACAATAAAGAATTTGGAACACTCAATTCACAACACAGCCACCCCCACTGTGTACTGGCGGGTCGAAGGCAGTCTGCTCGAACTCACAACTGTGAGGCCCATCGCCTTTTTTACGTGGAACTCCCAGACATTTTCTGGACGTTGGGAGCGCCGCGGACTCGTGCTGCTGATGGCGGCACTCCGGCCTTTTCTTTACGCAATTCATCGCGAATTTGCCACCCGGGTCATGCACACGGTCTTACGGGGCGTAAGCCGCGACCGCCTGGATCTTCTGGGAGAAGAACACTTCGAGTATGAATTGAAACCTTACTTGAAACCGGAAGGAGTTAAACAGCTTAAGTTGCTTGTGGATTCCGGAGCAAGAGTGGTTTTAGTCAGCCAGGGCTTGGATCATATCATGCGTCCACTAGCCAGGCATTTAGGGGTGAAATGGATTATCGCGAATCGACTGGACTTTCGCGACGGCATAGCAACGGGGCGGCTGCTTGATCCGGTAATTCGTCCGCGAGGTCTCTTTGCGCGTGTAACCCAGGCAGGTGCGGATGGCCAGCGCTCTACCTCGCGCTTAGTTCTTGATCTCGCATTACGCGGCTTGAGGGCTTTGCAGTCCGCAGTTATTCCCGCTGAGCGAAATCTTCCTGCCCTCGAACGTCCGATCGTTCATTTTGACAAAAACGCTCATATCAAACCTCTATCTGTGCGCAAGGCTTTATCTAACAAGCACGTCATGCTCATCGGCGTCACCGGATTCATCGGCAAAGTGTGGCTGGTAAATACACTCATGGATTTGCCGGAGATAGGGCAGATTTATCTTCTTATCCGGCGGCAGAAATCGAATCCCGCACAAAAACGTTTTGAAAAGATGATTGAGGAGTCTCCCGTATTCGATCCTCTCTACGAGAAGTATGGCGCAGAGTTTTCGCGATTTATCGGGGCGCGTGTGCAGGTGGTTGAAGGCGATGTCTCGCGGCAGGATCTCGGTTTTGCTCCGGAAATTGCCGAACATCTGCGCAAGAATTTGGATTTAATCATTAATAGCTCAGGACTTACCGACTTTAATCCCGATTTGCGGGATGCACTCGCGACCAATGTAGATGCTGCTCTGAACATCCTTGAATTTGTCCGCCAATCGGATCACGCCGGGCTTCTGCATCTTTCGACCTGCTACGTAGCCGGCGCTAAAGATGGTCGGGTCACGGAGAAGCTTCGGCCGAACTACACTCCCGCAGGTGTTTCCGATTTCGACGCAGATCATGAGTTGCGCTCGCTCCACGAATTTGTCAAAGAGGCGGAGCGCAAAGCGGAAAGCGCGGAAGTTACCAATGAGCTGCAACTCCAGGCACGAGGAAAAGAACATGCAGCGAAGGATTTACACGGATCGGCTCTGGACATTCAGGTTCGCAAAAACCGCGTGCGCTGGCTGCGGAATTATTTAACGGAAGCGGGAAAGAAACGTGCCGTCGAGCTTGGCTGGCCCAACACTTATACCTTAACCAAGAGCCTTGCCGAGTCTTTGATCTGTAAATACGGGGAGGGACTGCCGATCGCGGTAGTTCGTCCCGCAATCGTTGAAACCTCGGTGGAGAAGCCTTTTCTCGGCTGGAACGAAGGAATCAATACATCCGCGTCGCTGTCCTATCTGCTGGGAACTTCGTTTCGCCAATTGCCAACGAATGAGCGTAAGCGGTTGGACATTATTCCTGTCGATTCCGTGTGCCGTGGCATGACGCTTATTGCCGCCGCAATTGTGGAGCGGCGGCACGATCAGTTATATCAACTGGCTACTTCAGTTTCGAATCCTTGTGACATGCGCCGTTCGATTGAACTGACGTCGCTCGCGCACCGGAAACACTATCGCGCACAAGAAGGTCTCGAGTATTGGCTGCGGCTAAGGCTCGATGCCATTCCGGTATCGAAGGAACGCTACCAGCGAATGTCAGCGCCCGCACAAAAAGCGATAATAAAATCCATCCAGAGGATAATGGCTCCGCTGCCTTTACGTAAAACGCCATTGGCCCGTACAGAACGTAATCTCGAACGAGTAGAAAAATTGGTCGAGCTTTTCGAGCCTTTTATTCTTCTAAACGAACATGACTTCGTGGCAGACAACGTAGAAAAACTTTCTTATGCGTTGGTGCCTGAAGAGAAAGTTGATTTCGGCTACGATGCGCGATGCGTTGACTGGTGGGAGTACTGGATCAACATTCACATTCCCGCGCTACGGCGATGGACTTATCCTCTGATTGAAGGACGGCCGCTCGAGGCGCGTCCTTCACGAAAATTACATTATGCGGTTAGCAGTTCCGAACTTAACGTTTCCGAGCGGAACCAGGATAACGTAGAAAATAGCGAGACGGCCAAGACGGGCACAAACGGAGCAACGTGGCGATATTCTTAACGGGTTCTACCGGCTACATCGGCGCACATGTGGCCGCAAATTTATTGGACACACATGGGGCCGCCCTGAACGTACTCATTCGCGCTCGCGATGTGCATGAAGCGGAAGCGCGTTTGTGGCAGGCCATGCAGTTGCACATGGATTTCCCGCATTTCCATGAGTATCTGGAGACGCGAGTGCGGGTCTTTCGCGGGGATCTCACCGAACCTCAATTTGGCCTTTCGCGGGACGAGTACGACAGGCTGATTCATTCCACTGATTCCATCATTCATTGCGCGGCATCTCTCAACCGCAAGTCGGAGAAGAGTTGCCTGAATGTGAACCTGCGGGGCACGCTTGAGGTTCTGCAACTTGGCATGCGCGTGCATCACTATCACGGGCTGCGGCGCTTCAGCCATGTGAGTACGGTGGCGGTCGCAGGGATGCGGCAGAACGAAATTGTTAAAGAAGAAAACTCCATTGATTGGACGCGTTCGGATTACGATCCTTATGCCCGTACGAAAAAATTCTGCGAACACATGATTCGCGAGCTTCTCCCGGAAGTTCCGATCACTATTTTTCGTCCGAGCATCGTGCTTGGAGACAGTCGTCGAGCCGAGACTACCCAGTTCGACATGGTGAAGGCCTTTGTATTTTTGGCCGGACTGCCTGTGCTACCGTTTCGTCCGACCGACAAAATCGATATCGTAAATGTGGATTTCGTCGCCGATGCGATTGCTACGTTGCATCAAAAATCCAATCCGCTGTATGACACTTATCATCTTTCTTCCGGAACCGATTCCCAAACCTTTCGTGAGTTGACGACAGCATTGGCGGCAGCACAACAAAAGCGTGGGCCAATATTTTTACCCGTGCTGGAGAAGCCATTTTCCGGTACCGTAAGCACTTTGGCTAATCGCAAGGGCTCAGTCGCTCACGGGGCAGCCCTAATGAAAGTGTTCATGCCCTATCTCGTTTGGAATACGGTTTTCGATAACACCCGCGTGACTTCGGAGCTGAAAAAGAAACCGGTTCCGTTCTCGCAGTACAGTTATTCTCTGCTCAAGTTCAGCCGCGAAACGAATTTTGTTTATCCCTATCAGGACTGGCCGTTGAAGGCGGGAGGGTCCGCCGCATGATGGACTTCATCCTTGAAGCGTGGGTGAGCAGCGCCATCGAGCGTTCCAAGGCCGGGTGGATGCTAGGTAAAGGGGAAGCTTGGCAGCCGGGCGAGAAACTAAAACTTTTATTTGCCGGATATAACGGCACGCGCAACATGGGTTCGGATGTACGTGTCGATGAGATGTTGCGGCAATTACGCCATATCCTTGGCGCTGAAAACGTTGACTTCAGCGTGATGTCGCAGAATTTTAAGCGTTCAGAGGGATACTTCGAAGGCACCTCGCAGGTTCATCTCCCGGACATTTTCCCTCCATTTCTCTCCAGCGAAGTTCCCAAGCATCACGGAGTGGTTGCTTGCGAAGGCTCAATGTTCAAAAGCAAATTCGCGAATGCCCTAACCACCATGATGATTGGATCTTTGGGCATTGCAGCCGCTCAGAACAAACTCTCAGTAGGATACGGCGGCGAGGCGGGACATATGGATCCTCCCATCCGCAAGATGTGCGCTCGCTATTGTCGCAATTCACTAGTGATTACACGTAATGAAGAGTCGCGAACAGTTCTGCGCGAACTAGGAGTGCCGACTGAGTTGGGAACGGATACGGCCTGGACCTTCGAGCCGCACCCTCCTGAGTATGGCGAGAAAGCCTTACGGCAGGTTGGTTGGGATGGGAGTACGCCGGTTTTAGTCGTGTGTCCGATCAATCCCTTCGAATGGCCGGTGAAGGCAGCCTTGGGAAAATTTGCGCTGCGAAGTTTGACCGGAGCTTATAAAGACAGTCACTATCGCTCGGTTTATTTCCATAACTCAGGTCCGGCGGCGGATCGCGCCTACGCGCATTATCTGACTTCGATTGGAAACGCGGTAGATGCTTTTAGAAAAAAGCATAATGTGTACGTCATTATGGTTGCGACGGAACGCCTGGATGCACGCCCGGCGCGACGCATTTCAGAAAGACTAGGCGGCGTTCCCGTACTCACCTCAGACGATTACAACATTTACGAATTGGTCAGCATTTTGCGATCCTGCCACATGATGGCTTCTTCGCGTTATCACGGCATCGTCACTTCCATGCCGGGGCTGTTACCGTCCGCCGGAATCACAATGGATGAACGCATTCGCAATCTCATGCGAGAGCGTGGTCATGAAGAGTTGCTCATGAATGTGGACGATCCCGATCTGGAAGCACGTTTGCTCTTTGCGCTCGAAAAACTAGCAACCGAAGGAGAGAGTATCGCTGCTGGTATTGGGCGTACTGTAGTGCACAATTTGAAAGTCATGGCACGCATGGGCATCTACTTCGAAGAAGAAGTGCAACGGCGATATCCCGAGTTCTCCACACGTAAGGGCGAATGGAGCTGGGAAGATTATTTGCCGCCCATGAATGCTGGTCTGCATGAGCTCATAGAGAGTTACGACTAAGAATCACCACAACTAGACAGAAACAATTCATGAGTTTTCTGAAAGATATTTTTGCGCGGCTTGAATCGGCTCGGGATACCGTGCTGGTGCAAGAGTTGCGTGAAGATCAGACCGTCAGTGTGAGTGGCCGCGAGTTGCTCGATCTCATCACAAAAGCGCGTATATTTTTGGCAAATCAAGGTCTGAAAAAGGGCGATCGTTGCGCGCTGCTGGCCCACAACAGCATTCGTTGGATGGCTATGGATTTTGCGATGATGGCCGAAGGCATCATTGTGGTTCCTCTCTATGCCCGGCAAGCTCCTGCTGAATTAGTCGCGATGATGAAAGACTCGTCTCCGGCGCTGCTCTGTTGTGGCGATGGTGCATTGCGAGACGCGATTCTGCAGAACTGGAAAGAAGCTCCGCCGCGAGTGTTGTTTGAAGAAATCTTTGCCAAGGGAAAGTCCAACGACCTTACAAGAGACGCGAACAAAGCAGAGCCTTCGGCGCAAAATAAAGCCCAACTCGCAGATTCTGATACGGTAACGATCATCTATACGTCCGGAACCTCGGGAGAGGCCAAGGGGGTTGTGCTGAATTCCGCCAACATCTCTTTCATGCTCGGCTGTACTTCTAGGCGACTGGATACTTTGATGAAAAACCGCGCCGGACAAGACCGCGTGTATCACTATCTGCCATTTGCTTTCGGCGCTTCCCGTATCGCTCTGTTCACCTATTTGCTCCGTGGCAGTCTGGTCATGTTGAACACCGATCTTTCGAAGATCGCATCCGAAATGCCAACTGTTGCAGCGGATTACTTTTTGAATGTTCCGGCATTACTCGAACGCATGCGCAAAGCCGTTGATGAGCAACTCGTAAAAAAAGGCGGCATAGCTTTACGCATTTACAATCGTGGTAAAGCTGCTTGGTTGCGAAAGCGCTCTGGAAAAGCAGGAATCGCAGACACCATATGGCTTGCGTGCGCCAATGCGATCGTCTTTCCAGCTATTCGCAAGAAGATGGTCGGGCCTAATCTGAAAGCTCTGATCAGCGGTTCGGCGCCACTAGCCGTGGAAACTCAGCTTTATTTTATGACGCTGGGCATTCCCGTGCTCCAGGTATATGGACTAACCGAAACCACGGGCATTTGCACAATGGACGATCCAGACCATGTTGTGCCCGGTCGAGTCGGTCCTGCGATTAACGGCATGGAAATGATGTTTGGAGAAAACGAAGAGATCATCATCAAGGGCCCCAACGTTTTTCCGGGGTACTGGAATCGCCCTCAGGAAACTGCCAAGGCATTGCGCGATGGCTGGTTTTATACGGGCGACCAAGGAGAAGTGGACTCAAACGGAAACTGGCGCATCATTGGGCGCATAAAAAACTTAGTTATTCTTAGTTCGGGTCACAAGCTGTCCCCGGAGCCTATCGAAGATGAGTTACTAAAAAATATTCCTGGAGCGCAGCAGGTTGTCCTGATGGGAAATGGGCATGGATATCTTTCGGCCATTGTCACTGGCAAAGTGAGCAGGGAACAGGTGCAGGGCGGATTAGATGTGGTGAATCCTGGGCTGCCTCACTATAAACAGGTTCGAGCATTTTTCATCCAGGAAGAATCGTTCTCGGTTGAAAACGGCCTATTGACGGCGAACGGAAAATTAAAACGCGACTTGATTGCGTCCCGATTGAAGAGTGAAATCGAACAGATGTATCAGGTGAGGCAGGCAGTTTAAATGGCAAGATCGCTATGCATCAATTCCGCATGCTGTGTTTTCGGTTTGCATGATTTTTCTTTGCGGATTTTCTTCGTGTGCTTTGCGGTTGACTTTTAGATTCATAGTAAAAACTCGAAACCTCTCACAGAGAGGCACTTCGAATTGCTCCAACGAAAGCTGCAGCTGGAAAAATAATGAAAGAATTTCAAGGGCAATCACTTTCGTGGGAGTTGCGCGACGGCGTGATCGAGCTTGCTCTCCATCGCGAACCGTGCAACGAGATTGGCTCCATCACGCTCGATGATCTTGAGAGGTTTGCTACAGCTTTGCAGGCGCTCGAGGGTGAAGCCCACGCAGCGATTTTTTACAGTACACTCAAGTGCGGTTTCTGTGCGGGCGCCGATCTGCGGGAACTGTACCGCCGGTCGCATGAAATGGATGGCAAGGCGGCGGTCGAAGCGGTACGCGAATTCCTGGAACGCATTCATCGAGTGATGAATATCATCGATGGTGCGTCTTTAACGACGATTGCAGCGGTGCACGGCGTAACCTTCGGTGGGGGATTCGAACTAGCCTTGGTCTGTGATCTAATCATCGCCGATAAGATGGCTCGGTTTTGCTTTCCCGAATTGCGTTTAGGATTAATTCCTGGCTTCGGTGGCATCCCGCGCCTCAAGCGCGATTTGGGTAACGGGGTCGTGCGCGATTTATTGTTAACCGGGCGCAGTTTTAATGCTACAAAAGCTCAACAGATTGGATTGGTCAGCCAGGTCGTTGGGGAAGGCGAGTCGTTGAGGGCAGCGCGTGCTACTGCGGCCCAACTCAAAAAATTCGACCGGCAGACTGCGTCAGTCGCGAAGCAGTTTATCAAGCCCATTCCATACGATGATTTGAAGATGGAAATCGACCTCTTCTGCGAACTTTATATGCAGCCTGCTGTAGAAGAAGGATTACGAAAATTTGTCGAGAGCACCGACGCACAGCCATACTTGCCGTGATTCGTAAAAATGCACTTCGACCAAAAATCATAACGCTCAATTATCATGCCAACACCTGAACAAATCCTCGACCAAATTATGGATCTCGCTTCTTCGCACTTTAAGGTCCCACGGGAAAAACTTACTCCCGACGAAGATTTTTTTAAGACTCTCGGGATCGACAGCTTGCAGGCTCTTGATCTGCTAACTAAGCTTGAACACCATTTTCATGTTGAATTGCCAGACTATGAATTACAAGGCGTTTCAGACTTTAGAACGCTGGCGGGACGGATTCAATCGCGCTTATAACGCGAATATAGAAAAGAGACGAGGCAATTTTAGGAGCTAGTAGCCAGCTTCAGCCCATCCGAGTGATGAACTGATTAACAATATTTTCTGCAACAACTTACATCTCTGTGATGAAATATCCCTTTAATGCTTGATCTCAACTCATACAGCAGCCTGGGAGCAGCGCTGCGGGATGCGCTTGACCGCTGGCCGAACGAAACCTGCCTGATCGAGTGCGATCGCGACAAAGAGAAAACTCGTCTCACTTACTCCGACTTCAAAGAGTTGGCACTGCCTCTCGCGCGAGCTTTACAAGACGCGGAATTCAAAGCCGGAGATCGTGCCGCCATCATCATGACAAATCAGTCGAAATGGCTGATTTCAGCATTTGCGGTTTTTCATTCTGGTGGCGTTCTTGTTCCGCTCGACTACAAGCTAAGCGCGCCAGAGCATCTTCAATTGCTCGCGCATTCCAAAGCGAAAGTTCTGATTGTCGAATATTACCTTTGGCGGGCAATCTCGCAGTCTCCGGAATTTAAAAATCATAAACTGCAAAGAGTGCTGGTCACTGAGGCTCCGCTTGGAGCCGAACTGGCAGGCGCACTCCGTTGGGAAGACTTTCGCCGCAAAGGCAATCCGCATTTTATTGAACGCTTGCGCGATGACACAGCCTGCATCGTCTACTCGTCCGGAACCGGCGGACGTCCCAAGGGATGCGTTCTAACCCATGAAAATTATCTGGAACAATGTAAGGCGCTCACATCGCTCTACCCGTTTTGGCCCGGTGTCCGTTACTTGAGCATTCTGCCAACGAACCATGCCATTGATTTCATGGTGGGATTTATTGGTCCGTTTGTTTGCGGTGCCTGCGTTGTGCATTTGCGAACTCTGAGACCTGAGTTTGTCCGCGACGCTTTTGTGCGCTACAAGATCACCTATGTCAGTTTGGTCCCAATGGTCCTAAAGAATCTAGAGCGTGGACTTAAAGCGAAACTTGAAGTCCTGCCAGCGTCGAAACGTTTCGTTTTTGACAAGCTCGTTGCCATCAATAAAGCCTTCACAAAGAAGCGGGCTAATGTTCGGCTTAGCCGCAGATTACTTCCACAGGTACATCGTGCCTTTGGCGGAGAACTCCTTGCGATGTTTACAGGCGGTGCATTCATGGAAGCATCGACTCTACAATTTTTTTACGATTTGGGAGTGCCAGTTGCCAATGGATACGGTCTAACCGAAGCAGGTACTGTGCTCACGGTTAATGATCTGAAACCTTTCCGCGCCGATACGGTCGGCAAACCACTGCCGGGAGTGGAATTGCGCGTTTTGAATCCTGATTCGGATGGAATTGGTGAAGTGACTGCTCATAGCAAGACAATTATGTCGCATTATCTTGATGATCCAGAATTAACTGCGCAAACAATAGTCGACGGCTGGTTGCTTACCGGCGATCTGGGACGATTTGATGATGATGGCCACTTGCAACTTTTTGGCCGCAAAAAGAACATGATCGTGACCGAGGGCGGAAAAAATGTTTATCCCGAAGACATAGAATCAGCCTTTGACGGAATTGCAGTCAAGGAATACTGCGTCTTCGCGGCTAATTACGTTTGGTCGGCTAAGAATTTGGGGAATGAAACGCTTATTCTGGTGATCCGCATGGAGCAGAATCAGGAGTTTACCTATAACTTGAAAGATGAGTTGAGTGAGCGCAATCGCAAGCTGCCAGATTACAAACGCGTCGGCGGCTATGTTTTATGGGACAAAGATTTTCCTCGCACTGCTTCCATGAAAATTAAACGCACGGTTCTCGCGGAGGAGATGGCGCAGAAACTCGAGCGAGCCACGGCAGTAACTCCACTGTGAATACCGGAACGTTGAACACGCGATTCCTCGCGATAGTGAACCCCGCAGCAGGTGGCGGACGCTGCCAAAAGCTGGTTGGTCCCGCACTGGATCGATTGCGAACAGGTGGAATCGAAGTCGATGTGGTTGAGACAAAGGCTCCCACGCAAGCGGCGGAGATCGCGCGTGACGGATTTCGTAAAGGCTATCGGCGATTCATCGCAGTGGGTGGGGACGGTACCTCTTACGAAATCGTGAACGGGCTCTTTCCGCCATCTGAAATTTCCGGAGATCCATACCAGCAGCCTACACTCGGATTTCTGCCTCTCGGCACAGGGAATTCTTTTCTTCGGGATTTTTCCGATCGCGGTGTTGAATATGCCATTGAGAGTTTACTGGCCGGCCGTTCCCGGCCTTGTGATGTCTTGCGGCTCACCCATAAAAACGGCGTCATCCATTACATCAATTTATTAAGTGTAGGATTTACCGCCGATGTGGCTACTATGCGAGCACGCCGCTTTGGGGGATGGGGAGAGCTGGGATATCAATCCTCGATATTTATTTGCTTGGCGCGTTTCCGGCGGCGGCCTTTTCCTCTGAATGTGGATGGAGAAAAAGAGATTGATCGCCGTCCATGTCTATTTCTTACTTTCAATAACAGCAAATACACCGGCGGTACCATGATGATTGCGCCAAAAGCTGAGATCGACGATGGCCTGATCGAATTTGTCCGCTGGGGACCAATAGGGCGTGCGGGACTAATCCGTAATCTGCCGACCCTTTATGATGGAACGCACATTGAGCATCCCCTAGCAGAGCATCGCGGAGTGAAGCGGGTAGATTTTCATCTCGATGAACCGGTCGACGTCATGGTCGATGGAGAAGTGCTGACATTGCACTGTCAAACGCTCGAAGTCCTGCCTTCAGCTCTGAACGTCGTGGTATAACGCCATTGACGCCCAAGATTGAGCATTGAGTAGAGCGTGCACTTATTTTGAATTCCTGATGTAAACTGCCCATACAGAGTGCCATTTTCTTCACAGTTCAAGCCTGAAATTGAGGGTAGCGAATCGACACCCGAACTGTCGGTTGTTCTGCCTTGTCTCAATGAAGCAGCCACCATATCTGCTTGTATTCATCAAATTTACGACACTCTTGAAAAACACGGTATTTCGGGAGAAATCATTGTTGCAGATAATGGCAGCACTGATGGTTCACATGAAATTGCCCAGACGATGGGCGTTCAAGTCGTGCGTGTCGAAGGCAAGGGCTATGGTAACGCGCTGATGGGAGGGATTGCCGCCGCTCGTGGGAAATATGTGGTCATGGGAGATGCGGATTCCAGCTATGACTTTGCTGAAATTCCTAAGTTCCTGGAAAAACTCAGGTCGGGGTATGAATTGGTCATCGGCAATCGTTTCCAGGGCGGCATTCAACCAGGTGCTATGCCAGCCCTTCATAAATATTTCGGAAACCCTCTTCTTACAGGAATTGGACGTTTTTATTTCAAATCTGCATGCGGCGATTTCTATTGTGGACTGCGTGGCTTTACCAGGGTGGCGTATGAACGAATGCGGTTGCGCACAACTGGTATGGAATTCGCACTGGAGATGGTGGTCAAAGCATCGTTATTCAAGATGTCCATTTGTGAAGTCCCCACTACCCTTTCGCCGGATGCCCCAGGTAGGAAATCGCATCTTCGCAGTTGGCATGACGGCTGGAGAGGTTTGCGCTTCATGTTGTTGTACAGCCCACGCTGGCTTTTTTTCTATCCTGGGCTCGCATTGCTGTTTATAGGCAGCGCAGTTGCACTATGGTTGTTACCGGGAACGCGAAGAGTGGGACACATATTTTTTGACATCCACACTCTTCTTTATTCTGTTGTAGCAATTCTTACGGGATTTCAAGCTGTCCTATTCGCATTCTTCACTAAGGTGTTTGCGATCACCGAAGGTCTATTGCCGGATGACCCACGACTCACAAAGGCTTTCCAGATATTTAATTTGGAGAAGGGATTATTAGTAGGGGCCGGACTGCTGATTGCTGGAATTACGACCGCAATCTATTCACTACTTTTATGGAACCGCGCCGGCTTTGGACCGATGAATCCCGTAGTCTTGGTACGTTTTGTAGCCGCTGTCATCGTTGAAGTTACATTAGGTTGCGAAATTATTTTTGCCAGTTTTTTTATAAGTATTCTTGGTTTAGCGCGCAAATGAATATTGCACCGATATTTTATCGTGACATTTAGGCCTTGATGAGCTGCCTACCGGCAAAATCTATCTGACGAAGTGGTTGGATTATTTGTCGTTCCTTCATGAACTCGTCTACAGCTCGCTGTGCCCCAGCCCAGTGACCATAATCATCAAACTGAATAACCCCTCCCGAAGAGACGCGATCATACAAATTTTGTAACGTGGACATCACACTCTCATACCAATCGCCATCCACATGAAGGAGTGCGATGGATTTGACGCCGCAAAGTGGCAATGTGTCTTTGAATAGTCCAGGAACCATAATCATATTTTTGTCTATTCCAAGTCGCCGGAATGAAGACTGTACCTCATCAATAGATGCTGCAAAAGCACGGGTATAAGCCATGGCTATTCGGAGATCAGGGTCTTTTTTCGTAGGAGCAGGCAAACCTTCAAACGTATCAAATAACCACAACTTACGTGAGCGGTCGCGCAGAGTTAGCGCCATAATGGCCGCGCTTCCGCCGTGAGCAACTCCACATTCAACTATATCCCCTGGGATTCTGTTTGTTTCGATATAGGTTACTGCTCGATGAAGATTAAGCAGTCGTGCATAGCTGCACATTGTGATTGGGCTTACTCTTCGGTAAAGTGAAGCAAAAGGGGATGGTGAGACTCGGGCTATGGCTTGCCGGACAAAACGCAGAGATTGGGAAGCAACCCAGGCAGGTTGTCCTAGTCGATAAATGATCTCTCTTGCAGTTAGTTTGACTCCAATCACCTGATGCTCCCATCGATCAATTTCGTTAGCTTTCGATTGAATTACTAATCGTCGCTACGGTGTCATTTACTTCGCTTGCATCGGGTAGTCGGATAATTGGGGAGGCGAATCGTCCGCCTTAAGTAACCATGGTTGCCGGTAATGAAAGTATTGCAATAATTTCTGATTCTCGATGTCTCCCATGTCGCGAGCCCAAACCACTTTGGCATGATCGATGTCTGCGTCGTTATACACCCATTCGCTATGTACATTGTGGTTCTCGTTATAACGCACGATCACCAAGTGCTCGCCCGATTTATTTTTCAGATTTTGCAGAATGGCGGCACGGCTCAAGTTACCACGAGGCCAGGGTGGTTCAATATGTGCATGGACTGGGATAGCACCCAGTCGCAGCATCACCATGGCGCAACAAATGAGGGGAATAGCTCGAACGAGGGCTTTCCCGATTGGTCGTTCGCGCCACTGCCAAGGACGTAAGTGACGCATGCATTGCATAAGAATCAAGTACACCAGGCCAGTAGCGGGTGCAAAATAGTGAGGCTGAATCCACGTTTCAGCGAAGAGCCCCAGTAATAACAATATTCCTAGCAACAAAGGGAAAATTATTTTTCGGTCACGACGTAAGGCGGGAAAAGCGAACAGCGGAATAGACAAAACTGGGCCGAGATAAAAGAGCCATAACGTCGTAATAAGTACAAATACATGAGAGCGGAATCCCTGTAGTGTGCGACTTTTCTCATAATCATGGCGTTCCTCTTCATAAAAATTACGTATGACCATATTCTGGTACATCGGTTTATTTCCAGCCTTTTGCCATAAAAAAAATGGGGCGCCCCCGTAAGTCTGGCGATCCAACTGATAAGTCATTTGAAAAGTGCTGCCAGTGACTCGCTTGTAATAGTAACCAGTGCAAATTGCTGTGATCGCCAGTATGAGAACGATTGGTGCTATTGCATTTCTTAGAAAAATTGAAAGTGAGAAACATCTTTTGGCTAAAAATACGAGTAATACGGCGGCAATAGACAAACTGAAAATAAGCCCTTCGTAAGGCCGGCTATTGGCAAGCACTGCCAATCCTAAAGCCATTAGCAGAGCATCTTTTGATTGAGGATTGCGTTTTAGACGAGGCAGTGCTCCTAGAACGAGAGCTCCTCCTAGTGCAGCCAAAGAACCGCCCCAATAACTATTCATCCAGTAGCTTAAAATTCCCAAGCGCAAAGCAACCAGTATCCCCCCGAGCAATGCCCACTCAGGAGGCAGCCACCCCTGCAACATCCAGCAAATTGCAGAGCACATGAGAGCTGTAATAAGTAAAACCCCAATCCATGGGTGTCCCAGGCATTTACCTAAAGCCAGAACTAATCCTTGGCCGGGCGGATAGATCGACATATAAGTCGGCTGCTGAATGATGTGGAAACTCTCGAAGTGCTGCCACAATGGCGGAGTTGGATTGGTCAATCGTCCATGCGCAAAAGTATCGGCTGCCAATAAATAACTGAATTCATCGTGTACGCCGGGGGAGGGAATTCCGAGAACTGGTGTTAACGCCAGCCGAATCGCCAGCACAAAAAGAGCCACAAGTAAGATGGATAATTTTTTTCTTCGGGCCAATTCTCCAAACTTATATTCCAGAAACCGAAACCCAGGCGCCTCTCGTTGGGCGCGCTCCGGAGTTCGCTGCCGGACAAAGATGATTCCGGAAATACCAATGACGAAGAGCAATTCGAAAATCGGGAAAGAAAGTGGTTCCATGCAGGCTAATTATGACCACTCACTGTACGTGAATGGATGCAAAAGAAAAAGCCCGGCGCGAATGGCCGGGCCGAATCCGCAATTAAAATTTTACGCTCCTATCGGCATTTTTTCATCGACAAGCGTATCCAGGATGCCTTCCGCTACCTCGATCATTTCCTGATCGACAGTGCGATTCTTGGAAAGCGCATCAGCTAATGGAATCGATATCAGCTTGTTGCCGCGCAGCGCTGCCATGCATCCGAAATCTTCGTTATGCACCATATCAATTGCTCGCAATCCATAACGAGTTGCCAGCACGCGATCAAAGGCGCTAGGGGACCCTCCGCGCTGAATATGTCCCAGTACGACGGTTCGCGTTTCGAAGCCGGTTCGCTTCTCAATTTCGCGAGACAGAATATTGCCAATGCCGCCAAGACGGGCGTGCCCGAATTCGTCTTTGCCCATATCCTGCAAGACAGGCGCACCATTCTGAGCGGTCACATTGCTGGAAAACTTCGCTCCCTCGGCTACAACCACAATGCTAAAATACCGTCCACGTGAGTGCCGTTGGCGAATGGTGTCAGCGACTCGATCGATATCGAACGGCTGTTCCGGGATAAGAATCACGTCTGCTCCGCCTGCAATGCCGCTGTGAATGGCGATCCATCCGGCGTCACGCCCCATGACTTCAACCACCATGACACGGTTGTGAGCCTCCGCCGTCGTATGCACCCGGTCGATAGCTTCAGTCGCGATGTTGACCGCGGTATCGAATCCAAAAGTGTAGTCAGTTCCGGCCAGATCATTGTCGATTGTTTTGGGGACACCAACTACATTAACTCCGCGATCAGAAAGTTTCTTTGCCACTGAAAGCGTGTCGTCGCCGCCGATTGCGACCAGTGCTTCGATCCCATGAGCTTTGAGTGTTGCGATGCAAGTATCCAACCCATCCTGTTTCTTTGCTGGATTGGTTCGCGAGGTGCGAAGAATAGTGCCGCCGCGCGGAAGAATTCCGGCTATAGCCGCTAGATCAAGGACGACGCTCTTGTCCTCCATCAGCCCTCGCCAGCCTTCAAGAAATCCCACGAACTCATCGTGATAATGGAAGCTGCCTTTGCGCACCACGGCGCGAATCACAGCGTTCAATCCCGGACAATCGCCTCCACCTGTAAGAACTCCTACCTTCATCGCAAGCTCCTGTTATGAGTGTAAACTTTATCCGCCGCTCAGGTTCGAAGGGTACGCAGGCATTACAAAGCACGACGGAGTGCCTTCATCTGAGAGGGAACAGCTAAGATTAACATTATTCTAGTGAAAATCGTGTGAATGAAGGCAGCTTCTGATTACTATTCTGGATTTGACTGATTCATTTTTGTGATCCATCAGAGATCCTGAATTTTAGGAGACTTGAACAGAGTTATGCCTAAGCCGCTGAAATTTGTAAGTTGGATCTTAGTTACATTGTTGGGTGCACTTGCACTGGCGACGATTGCTCTCCATCGCGGCGAGCAAATCAATGCGATGTGGCTGGTGGTGGCTGCTATTTGCTGCTATGCACTGGGTTATCGTTTCTACAGTAGCTTCATCGCGGCCAAAGTTCTGGCTCTTGATCCGCAACGCGCAACTCCCGCCGAACGGCTTGAGAACGGGCGGGATTTCGTTCCGACGAATAAATGGGTTGTCTTCGGGCATCACTTTGCTGCCATCGCCGGCCCCGGGCCATTGGTCGGACCGGTACTGGCCGCGCAGTTTGGCTACTTGCCGGGAACGCTTTGGATTCTTGCCGGAGCCGTATTTGGCGGATGCGTGCAGGACTTTGTCATTCTGCTTTTTTCCGTGCGGCGCGATGGCAAGTCGATGACCGAGATGGCACGCGAAGAAGTTGGACGTGTCGGAGGTTTCGTCGCCTATGTAGCTGTTATCAGCATCATCGTTATCCTCCTCGCAGTATGCGCTCTGGTTGTGGTGAATGCGTTGAAGTCAAGCCCTTGGGGAACTTTCACCATTGCCATGACGATTCCGATCGCATTGCTGATGGGAATTTATTTGCGTCGGATTCGTCCCGGTAAAGTGCTCGAGACATCTATTCTCGGATTCGTGCTGGTCATGCTGGCGATTTTGGGTGGACAGTGGGTTTCGCAAACAGCATCTCTAGCCGCGTGGTTTACTCTCAGTGCTGCGACGCTGGCCATTGTCATCATCGTGTATGGATTCGCGGCATCAGCTTTGCCTGTCTGGCTGCTGCTTGCTCCCCGGGATTACCTGAGCACATTCGTAAAGTTGGGAACCATTGGACTATTGGCTATTGGCATCATTGCTTTACATCCTACGCTGCATATGCCGCCACTCACCCGTTTTATTGATGGATCGGGCCCGGTATTCGCAGGCAATATTTTTCCTTTTGCCTTTATCACCATTGCCTGTGGCGCCATCAGCGGCTTTCATTCCCTGATATCGAGTGGCACGACTCCAAAGCTGATTCGCCGTGAAACCGAAACTCGCATGGTGGGATACGGAGCTATGCTCGCCGAGTCGATGGTCGCGATCATGGCAACGATTGCCGCTTGCGTGCTTCAGCCAGGCATTTATTTTTCCATTAATAGTCCAGCGGGAATCGTGGGCCAAGCTCCAGAAGCGGCTGCGGCGACCATCAGCAATTGGGGATTTTCAGTAAGCGCAGCTGAGATGCACTCCCTCGCGCAAGCGGTAGGCGAGCAGACGCTCTTCAATCGCACAGGAGGCGCGCCAGCATTTGCCGTAGGTATGGCGAATATTTTTTCTAATAGTCTGGGCGGACATGCGTTGATAGCGATCTGGTATCACTTCGCCATCATGTTTGAGGCTTTGTTCATCCTTACAGTTCTTGATGCGGGCACGCGCGTGGGCCGTTTCATGGTGCAGGATGCCCTCGGTCACGTGTGGAAACCACTCGGGCGAACTAGTTGGTATCCGTCCATTCTGGCAACGAGCGCTCTAATCGTTGCTGCCTGGGGCTACTTTTTGTGGCAGGGAGTGAAAGATCCTTTGGGAGGAATTAATTCTTTGTGGCCGCTGTTTGGAATTTCGAACCAACTCCTGGCGGCGGTCGCTCTTTGCGTCGCAACCACGATCATCATAAAAATGGACAAACTCAGATACGCCGCCATAACTTTGGTCCCGCTGGTCTGGCTGGTGTTGATTACCTTTACAGCTTCGTGGCACAAAATTTTTGATCCCAATCCGCGAATTGGATTTCTCGCGCACGCCCGCCAATTGGAACACGGAATGATCACCGCAGCTACGCCGCGATTTATTTTTAACGATCGGCTGGACACCGCAGTCACCGGCGCTCTGATTTTTTTGATTGCACTGATCTTGATCGAATCTATTTTGGAGTGGGCGCGAGTGCTTTCCGGCCGCAAACAGGCAAGCGTTAAAGAATCGGCGTTTGTGGCCACAAGATTTGTCGTTGAGGAGCAAGCATGAGCAAATTCCTGGCCTTATGTCTAGCAGCGTTGCGCGAAATTTTCGATGAGTCGGCCTACGCGCGTTTTTTGCAACGTCAAAATATCGTTTCGTCGAAGGAGAGCTACGCTGCATTTTTACGGGAAAATGAACTCGCAAAGGCACGTCGTCCACGGTGCTGCTGAGGTACACTCATTGCGATGCGTGTCATGGGAATCGATTGCGGCACGGGATACACAGGTTACGGCGTGGTGGAACTCTGCCGAGACGGCAAGCTGCTTTGTCTAACCTGTGGTGCAGTAAAGCTAAGTTCTCGCGAAACTATGTCGGCGAGGCTGGCGACTATTTTCAACCAGCTTGGCGCGATCATTCAGGAGCATCGGCCGGACAATGTCGCAATCGAAGATGTTTTTTATGCGTTGAATGTAAAGTCGGCGTTGAAGCTGGGGCAGGTTCGTGGTGTTGCAATGCTGGCGGCGTCTTCCGCTGGTCTGCAAGTTTCTGAATACTCCCCTTTGACCATCAAGTCCGCTGTAGTCGGATATGGCAGAGCAGAGAAGCAGCAAGTGCAGCATATGGTTACACATCTTCTTAATTTGGCAGAAGTTCCGGAGCCACCGGATGCAGCCGATGCTCTAGCGATTGCAATTTGTCATCTGCACACATCCGCTACGCTGGAACGGCAACGGGCAGCAGCGGGCAGATAGATCAGGCTGGCTTCGGATTTTCGCAAGTACACACGGATAGATTTGCTGTGGGCATTCTGTTTTTATTGTTGAAATAACAATCTGTTTTGTCATGCTGAGCGAAGTCGCTGGTTTTCGTTCGCGAAAAGCAGCGGCCAGTCGAAGCACCTCTACCTTCTCCATGTAACCGCTTCATCTGGCATAATTCATTGTTATGAAAGTCGCAATTTTCCCCTCTTTAAATTTTTATTTACGACGAAATCTCGTTAGCCTGCTCTGGTTCGCGTGCCTGTCAGGTCTTTTGTGCGCGCCTATTGCAGCCCAAAATGCCGCCACGCCCACAGTGACATTCTCCTGCGATTTTCCTGGAGCGGATCCGGAACACTACGCCCTCTCGATTGATTCTGACGGACGATCCACTTACCAATCCGATGGAAAGCTAAGCCAGCAGTCCGAGCGCGATCCCTTTCATTTGGACTTCACTGTCTCTCAATCTACTCGCACTCGAGTATTCGATTTGGCGAAACGTGCGCATTACTTTGAAGGCAAGGTTGACTCTGGAAAGAAGAACATCGCATCCAGCGGCGTTAAGGTGCTTGCCTACAAAGACGGGCAGAAAACCATACAGGCCACGTATAACTACTCCCCCATTGTGGCGGTGCAGGAACTCACAGCATTGTTGCAGAGCCTGTCTTCCACTCTTGAATTTGGACGGCGGCTTGATTACTACCATCATTTCCAGAAGCTCGCGCTGAATGACGAGCTAAAAAATATGGAAGATCTGTCTCATCGAAACAGTCTGGCAGAAATCGCCGCCGTTGCCCCCATTCTGCAAACCATCGCCAACGATCCCAGCCTGATGAATGTGGTGCGCGCGCGAGCACAACGTTTGCTGGCCAGTTCAAACCCTGATGCCAAATAATGCGATATCGGGTGATGAAGAGCTGGTTCCACTGCCAGAGCTGGTTCGATGAGGCCTCCTCGTCTCCATGTCACCGAAAATGTCCTCATCTTCTCTGTTTGTAAAATCTTTACGTTTGGCAACATCAAAGCCAAAAAGGTGCTCTAATCCTTATAAGCAGGTCTTCCCCGGGGGTCTCCGATGATCACGCGCAGGATTGAAATTGCTTTACTCGCCCTGTCAGCTTTTGCCTTCTTAACTGTTTCAGCATTCGGAGATTCGCAAGTGCGCATCGTCCGCCTCAGCGAAGTTGACGGCAATGTACAATTCGATAATGCAGCCACTCAGCGATATCAAAAAGCATTTTTAAATCTCCCCATCACCCAGGGTGCAAAATTGCGCTCACAAAGCGATGGACGTGCTGAAGTGGAGTTCGAAGACGGAAGCACGTTGCGCGTCGCTCCAGATACCATCGTCGAATTTCCTCAGCTATCGCTCCTCAGCTCGGGCGGGAAGATCTCAGAAATTCAGTTGAAGCAGGGAACCGCCTATGTTAATTTCTCCGGCACAAAGAATGACCAGCTCACGGTTACTTTTGGACAAGAAAAACTTGTTCTCACTCATGCCGCTCATGTACGTCTCGAAGTTGCTCAGGACAATGCCGCAGTCGCGGTCTTTAAAGGAGACGTTCAAGTAGACGGACCATCCGGCGCTGTAGATGTTAAAAAGAATCAGACGGCAATGTTTGATTTAGCCGACCAGGATCGTCACAAGCTGGTCAAGAATTTGGAAGAAGATCCCTACGACGCGTGGGACAAGCAGCAGGATCAATATCACGAGCGCTACACCGCCTCGACCTATAACAGCTATTCGCCTTACGCCTACGGAACTGCCGATCTCTCCTACTACGGCAATTTCTTTAACGCCCCGGGTTACGGAATGATGTGGCAGCCTTACTTTGCAAGTGCGGGTTGGGATCCCTTCATGAACGGTGCCTGGGCATTCGGACCAGGGCTCGGTTATGGATGGGTTTCGGCTTATCCCTGGGGATGGACTCCTTATCACTACGGCTCGTGGGCTTTTATTCCTAACCGCGGATGGGCGTGGCAACCAGGTTCTACTTGGACGGGATTCAACGCGGTTCCCCGAGTCGTGAACGCTCCGGCAAACTTTGTGGCACCGAAAGCTCCAGTGAGTGGGCGAGAGATGGTCGTGGTAAATCGCGGACCTGCGCCTGTGCTTCAAGGAAAATCAGCAAACAAACTAGTGATTCCAAATAATTCCGCCGGTTTAGGAATTCCACGCGGTGGAATCAAAGACCCAGCGAAAGTTTCGCAAACCGTGGCGCAGCGGGGAAGTATCACAACCAAAGTTCAGACCGCTCCCGTCCACCTCGCCTATGGAAACTCGGGCATGATGAGAAGCTCACCCTCACCTGCCGCCGGACCGGCACCCGCAGCAGTCTATAGTGCTCCGTCGCATGCTTCGGTGCCTGCCTCTTCGGGTGCTGCGTCGCACTCCGGCGGCGGAAGCGTTCATAGATAATAGATTAGGTCCGGCAATTACAATCAGTTTGCGGTTGAAGGCGGCAAAATAAAGTGCCGCCTTTTTTCAGGACTCGCGATTCTTAGTTGTTTGTGATTGACAAACCTTCCATGCCATAGCAAAATGCCTGAAATCGTCTCGGTTCCGACAGCTGCTTGGGGCGGAAAGGGACTTATGTTACGCCAGTTTTTGCTTTGTTTCGCCCTCATCCTGTGTCTTGCGGCTATGGCCGTAGCGGCACAATCTGCGCCGAACTTTCTGCCAGCCGGAACTCTCTTGCAATGCACCATGGACGAACCTAACTTTTCTTCCAAGACTGCACAAGTCGGAGATCCCGTTCTTTGCCATCTCAATTCCGCCGCAGCCTTTGGACGTCCCGTATTTCCACGCGGCGCGTATCTGTCAGGCCGTTTGCAGGACTACAAAGACCCCGGACATTTTTGGGGTAAAGGCTGGATCGAAGTAGACTTTGATCGCATTATTTTGCCCGGCTCCGATGTACTGCCCCTTTCGGCTAAGCTGATCTCAACTCCTCATTACAAAATCGACCGCGACGGTAAGATTCACGGTCGCGGTCACCCGTGGCGTGATGGGGTTGAGTGGATGCTTCCTCCTTTGTGGCCAATAAAAGCCATTCTTCTGCCCCGCCGTGGACCTTATCCAACGCTTAAGGGTGAAACTCGCCTCACCATGCGGCTTATGGAGGATGTCGAGGTTCCAGTGCTTCGTGCCTCCACTCCCACACCTTCCTGGGTGCGTCCAAGCAGCATGCAAGGGCAAAGCTATGTTCCTCAACTGCGGCGCGATGACTCGGAAGTCCTTCCCGTGGATTTCCGTACTGCTTTGCACACCTCGTCACCTCAACCACAGCTATATCGTTCGGCCTATGTTGCTCAAACCGTACCTCTGCAAGAGAGCCGGACATTGCAGCTGACCCAGCAACCAGTCAATCCGCCAAGCCAACAAGGAGCCACCGTTCTTGTCTTGAAGAACAGCAGTGCCTATCTGGCTCAGGACTATTGGCTTGATGCCGACCAGCTTCACTGTGTAACACAGGAAGCTGGCGACAAAATGATTCCTCTCGCCATGTTGGATCTCGAGCAGACTGTCCGTCTCAATCGCGAGCGGAACGTGGCTTTCGCGCTTCATTCGAAGGACGTAAGCCAGCAACAATAAGTAGGAATTTGAGGGGGAGGGAAGCGGACCAACTCTCGTATAGAGGGGCCCGCTTTTTTCATGCGCCGAAAGCGCATCTTGGATTGTCATTCCGAACGGGCGCACTTCCGCCAAAGAAATATTCCACCTGGACGACCTAAATTAGTCGGCATGCATCAGAAAGGCCGGTTTGCCGTTTTATCGCTGGTCACGCAAATGACAAGCGACCCTCCCCCTCGGCTCAGTTCAAGAGTTTCAGTTCAAGAGTTAAGGAGAACAATAATGGACAAGATTAAACCGGCCCTTGTTCCCGCCGTACTTCTCTGGTTGAGCTTCCTGGTATCTGTCACCCGGGGCTACGCTGCTACCAGCGACGTTCTCTATGTTCAGGATGGTCACAACTTAGTTACGTATGCAGTCAACTACAAGTCAGTGACAAAATTAGGCGCGCTCTACATAAATGCCTCGCCTGATTACCCAATCCAAATATTCCATGCGCCCTCTGCCCCTTTTCTTTACATCCTCGGATTTACCTCCGCAAACGAGGAATATTTCTGGGCTCACGCGACCACTCCGCAAGGAGTTCCCACCGAGAATCCCATCCAGAAATTTGCGGTCAAACCATCTCTCACCCAATTCTTATTTCATCCGAATGGCAATTTTGCTTATGCACTATATTCCTGGACTGACCAAAATGGAGAATACGTCGGCGATGTCGTTCTCTATAAAGTTGATCCTCAGACGGGAATGCTGACCAATACACATCAGCCTGTTGCGAACTTTCCTCCGAACTTCTTTTGGCAAACCTTCCTCTATGGGATGAATTCAACCGGAACGAAACTCTACACCCGGGCTTACGTCAATTTTAGAGATTCCA
>DASRFC010000041.1:0-5369 GCA_035651835.1 Terriglobales bacterium | reverse complement strand
CCAGTTCTGGGCGGTCACCCAACCCCCATCGCCTCCGCTCAACAACTGGCCGGAAATCCTGGGAAATTACTCCCTGTAAAACTGTCTCCTTTTGAACTCGCGCACTAATCTCCTTTTGAACTCCCGCCGACACTTTCTCTGGAAAGTGTTGCGTTGATTTGACCAGTCAGGCATCATCGTGGATAACTTAAAATTATCCTTGTTTTTGTGGCTATCGGTTTCAAGCGAGAAGAACTTAAAGCACGGTACGACGTAAAAGATATGCGGGAGGATGATTGGCACACGTATTCTGGCCAGAAAACCGCCGCACTTCTTGCTCGGCACCTTTCTCCGCCAATGAACTCATCACGTTGGCTCTTAAATGCCGGGGCCGGTATTTATGAAGTCTGCCGGAGTCCTTGGAAGGAGGTTGCATTGGATCTCTTCATAGCGCCAATCCTGAGTCGGAAGTACGCTGTTTGCGCGAGTGTTGAACGATTACCATTTCAGGCAGGTACATTTGGGGGAATCGTTTGTGTTGGTGAGGTGTTAGCATATTGCGACCCGGCGACAGCCATCACTGAGTTCGCACGTTTGCTTGCGCCATCTGGCATTCTTATTTGCGATTTTAGTAACAGTTGCAGTTTTCGCTACTGGTTCGAGGCAGCTTACGGTCGTGCGGCTGATCTGATAACGGAGAAATATAACGGCACTCCCGAGAGAACTTGGGTTTACGGCCCAACCTATGTGAAATCAATTCTTTTGTCGTCCGGATTTACTATAAAGGCGCAGTCGGGCACGCATACCTGGTCTGCTTTAGCCCGTCGGATTGGTGCTTCAATCCCCGTGGCTCTATTTTTGCAGCGACGCCTTGAATGGCTGCGGTTGCCGGCCAGATGGGCAGATCTCACAACGATCGTTGCCGTCCGAGCCGGAGCCGGGAGAGAATCACAACAAAAAGCTTTCTTGAGGTCTCCGTATCTTCCGCAAGGCAGTGCAGTGCAGCGACGGCAAGAACAAACGGCACCAATGACCAAGTGCTCCCCATCATCCGCTGGGCGCCAAGCAACACAACAATCACAATAATTATTCTAGGCAGCTTGGGGCCAAATATTCGCTCGAGAAGGCTGATAATGCGTGGTTGCCGGTTTGCAAAAAGACCAGGTTTCGATCCCTTTGCAGTCCCACTTGTCCCGAATGTGTCATTTCCGCCGATTTGCGCGACTTCCTTTGAATAAAGGTCATCAATGAGGCGTTCGCGTTCGCCGAATCTTTCCGGTTCGAGGAACGGTCGATCCCAGCGTAGATAATGCTTGAAATAAATGCAGCGCAACATCGTTCGCATCTCGGATGAAGTGACGTCTGTTCGGTCTTCTGGCAATCGCACCATCAGATCTGCCGGATAACTCAGTTCCCCGTCATACGATTGGAGTATGGGATAACGATAATCAAAATCAACCTTACGAAATCCGATTCTCTTGAAGTAGCCAACCACCTTTTTATCCGACTTCCATTGCGCTGAAGCATCTCGTTTTTGTGCAACTTCAAACACAATTGTAAAGCCAGGCCGATAATTTTGAGCAAGGAAATCCTCGATAATCTTCATCGCTTCGCTTGGTACAAGCCCCGTGCGCTTCGCATCTCGAATACACAAGTATTCAAAAAAGAAAATGTGTTCTTCCCGAAAATAGCTATATTGCAGGTATCCGACCACCGCATTATCACGCTGGATGGCAAAGCACCTGAATTCATCGGTCAAATCGTCCTTGCTGTGTTCAATCCAGTATAAAATCTGGCGTTCGGGATTCTGCGCTTCGGGCAGAATTGTCTCACGGTAGATATTCAAAGCCGCATTCAGCCGGCCTTTTCCGCGATCCGTACGGTCGATGGACTTGAGTTCCATATGCTGGATAATTTTAAGTTATCCATTGTTTTAGGCCGGCCTGGTCGCGTTGCTGGAAAAATATGTCAGTCGAATCTTGAAGCGAGTATCGGTTGACACTTTAAACGATCCCATGAGGGTTATTATTCCAGAATTGCACTAATGTTCGACGAACGTCAACACCTCGTAAAAAAGGGAAGCTCGGGGATACAATTGAACACAGTGAATTCACCCACTTCAGCGCTTCGCAAATTCGTGGTAGTATAAGACGATCACAAAACAATGCTGAACGCAAAGGTCAAAGCACTACTTTACGCAGACATCATTTGGTTATTTGCCGAGGGAATGCTTGGCCCCCTCTTCGCCGTCTTCAGTGAGAAAGTGGGAGGCAACGTCCTTAATATTTCGTGGGCGTGGGCAACTTATCTTTTAGTGACCGGGGTAATGATGGTGCTAGTCGGAATGATTTCCGACAACATGATAAAGAAAGAAGTGCTTGTTGTCGCAGGGTATGTTCTTAACGCGTTACTCACATTTGCATACCTCCTCGTATCGAAGCCTGATCAGTTACTGCTTGTGCAAGCGGGCCTTGGCGTTGCGGCGGCTCTTGCAACACCTACGTGGAATGCCCTTTATTCGAAAGACGGTGAGGCGAGAATGAATGGCTCAAAGTGGGGCCTCGCAGACGGTATGTCTGCTATTTCTACCGGAATTGCCATTATTGTCGGAGGCGTGATTGTAACTTATGCCTCCTTTTCGGTTCTGTTCCTCATCATGGGCACCATCCAAATGATTTCTGTGACCGCGCTCTTGCCGATCTTCAAAGTCGAGTGATTCATTTGAGATCAAGTTGAGACCATGTGGCGACCTTCGCTGAGAAGCGCAAGGGTGACACAGGATTCAATTTCTCCTGAACAGCAGCGCAAGGCGAATGACCACGGACTCTGCTTTTGAATCTCACGTAGCAATTTTTCTGCCTTGTGTGTTGGCAGCAGGAAGCCTTGGTGCGTTCGGCGGGGGCGCCGATGCAGTAAAGTGAGCATCCATGTGGGCCAGGCCCAAAAATGCCTGAGCGATGGTATCAACCTCCTCCTTTGTCAACCTCTGGCTGCGCCTGTTCTCCACGATATGGTCGAATAATTGATCGTCACGAATGCAATTCACGTTGCCGGTGGTTCCCCACCGGGCATCGACCCGCGCAGAAGTGAACACGAACAACGCCTGAAAAAAAGGATCGAGGCCAGGGGCAAGGGCTTTAACGCGATCCTTCATGCCCATGATCCGGCCTACAAATTGCCGTACAAACGGTTTGTCCGTGGTCCGACCATTGCAAAGCAATTCGCCTCTGCCGTCTGCTGACACGACACCTCTCCAATTTTTGGTATCAATTATAAAAGCGCCTGTAGGGCCAACAACCACGTGATCCAAATTGCCGAAAGGGGTCGTCAGATCGTTGATGACGCGAAACTCCTCTGGAAAATCTCCCAGGATGATGGCGACCAAGGACTCTCCTGCCGCCCCCTTTCGCATCTGCATCCGCTCTTGTTCCAGCACATCCAGCTTGCGACTGGACCACTTCCAAATTAACCAGACCGCAAGACCAAGCAGGAGGGATGTCAGGCTTGTTGTCATGGGTGTAATCCGAACGATGCGGAACTGGAGGCCGATAAGCAATCCCCATATCGCGGATGTCAGGGCAATGCTAATTGATTCAAGCATCCAAATCTTGCGGACCTTTTTGACCGCTTCCCGGCTCACATATCTGCCCGATTCACCCAAAACTTTTGCCATAAATGTAAATCACTAGATTTGCTGTCGGCCTTTCTGGTGAACGTATACGAAAAGACAGCGCATCGTTCAGAATTACAGCACGAATTCTGCCATATTATGGTTGTCGCGAAGAATTTGGCACGTTTGCCACAACCTGTTCCAAGGGTGATTGCCCCTGGACGAATATTCAGCTCTGTCTGGCGTTCCACTTTTCAGAAGTTCGTAACCGTCCACATCCAACGTCAGTGTTTCCATAAGAACTTTTGGCATCGGCTTCGTCAAATAACTCAGAATAACCTTCGTTACCTTTGGGTCACAACGTGGTCCAATGATGATCTCCCGAATGCAAGAGCGAGGAATTCGCCGAAAATAAATGCGTTGCCATCGCTTTCGGCGATTTGCCAGCAGCAGATAAATGCGCCATTGCGAAAAGGGTGCAGGATTTTTGCTCGCTCGCGCATTCGGCTCATTGGGATGGTTGAATTCCACTAGCGGCGTTACTTTCAACAAGGAATCTCTGAGTAACGCAATAGAATGCCAAGCCCACATGTATCGATATAAGATTCGAGGACAATTTCTGGCCATGGCGCATTAATTTACATTCGGCCCCAGTCAGGCGAAAGCGCTTATTCACACTCGCAAAAGTCGGAAGCAATAGAGACGACCATCCTCAACAATTTGAGCCCACCAAATTCTTTCCTCGGAAATTTGCTTCAAAAACCGCCCGTGCAAACCCCTTGGAAGTTACGGAGCGCGGCCGCCCACGATTTCTGAAAGGAGCGGTGCATTCGGCTGCCCTCCGTCGGCTTCACCGGTTTTGGCGGTGGCATCACAAATCCATTGCCGGTCCAGATGCATGTTCGCTTTGTATGAGCATCCGCAGGTGGCTCCAAATACCCAACCTCCACTGAAATCCGTTAATTCTGACGACACTGTCCCCGCCACGGTCGCGGAAACCATGATCAGGACGATGGCTGCCGCCCGGAGGACGTTCTTCTCTCGGTCTTGCTAGATTGGTGGCCAGTACACGCCCCTGCATCTCTTTACGCGTTAAAATTCCTTGACGGAGGCATTTACACCGCTATAAACAACAATAATTAATATGGCAACATGGGAACTGGCATTTGTGTCGATGTTTTTCAACTTACGATTAAATGCCTTCCAAGGACCGGTCTGCCACCTGATGGAGAGTCATTACCACTTCGACGGACAGCTAATATGAGCACCAAGATTGCGGAGTTTACAGCGCATCCCATTGATCTCGCCAAGGCCGAAGCGGTTCTGGAACCAATTCCAAAAGATGCGGAATTGGATTCCTATCTTAAGACTCTCCTCGAGTGGGCTTACGATGGTGAAGACGACAGGCAGTTTTTCTTTGCCGAAATGACAACAGAAGTGCGGGCCGCCATCCAAGAGGTAATAGTCGGCAAAAAATTAGTATCTGTCGCCGGCACAATTGCCAATCGTCTTTTGAAGCAAGAAAAGGCTACCCACGAAGCAGTGGAACACCTAAAGGGTATGGGCGTCAGGTTAATTTCAACATCTCGACATAGTTCATGCGGTCGGCTCTCTTTTCATAAGTGCAGTGGTAGCGGATTTGTTTTAGCAACGCGTCCTCCAGTTGTGGCTGGAGCTCAGGCCACAGGATGGCGGGCAGGTAGAGCGGCAGCAACGCTGCCACCTTGAGCAGACTCAATGGCTTGCTGGTCTGCGCCTGGAACTGGTAGTCCCAGCGGGC
>DASRFC010000040.1:0-35001 GCA_035651835.1 Terriglobales bacterium | reverse complement strand
ATCGTGCGGCGTGGCTTTGCATCAAGTGCTTTCAAGATTCGCACCGCTTCCATCATGACAATAGTTCCGGCTCCATTGTCGGTAGCGCCAGTTCCGGCGTGCCATGAGTCGAGGTGCGCTCCGAGCATTACAACTTCATCTTTTTTATCTGTGCCAGGGATTTCCGCGACCGTGTTGTACTGCATCGCATCGTTATCATAGAAAGTGTTTGCAACGTTGAGTTCGAGATCGACGTCTTTCTTCTGCTTGAGCAAACGAGCAATGCGATCCCACTGTTCAACGGCCATAGTTAGTGCAGGGACAGCGGCAGTTTCGCCCGTCTTCCATGATCCGCCAGACTGCACAAAGACGGTTCCACCGCCTGCGGTTCCGCGGCTATGATCGATCACCGCCAGAACTTTTTCATCGGCAAAGAATTTATTCTGATCGCTGATGAACTGCATACGTTTCAGGTAGGCGGCAAAATTGAAAGCCGGCTTTTCGCTTGGAACTTGATACTGTCCGATGTCTTCCAATTGTCTATCAGTCAAACGTTCGTAAGGAGGATCGGTAATCGGCTTGACCTCAACGTCAGGGCCCAGGATGACGATCTTCCCGTTCAATTTGCCCTTGTATTTATCAAAGTCTTCCTTCTTCTCGATAATCGCGCGAACACATTTTGCCTGTATGATTCCATTCGTTCCCGGTGTCCAAGCCTTTGGATAAACGATCAAAGAGGTAACATCCGGGGAAGTCATGCGGGCATTCACGTATTGATTTGCCCAGCCGCGGCCGAATGGTCCCCAAGCTTCTAGATGAGAGTTCACCAGGCCAAATGAAGTCAGCTGATCGCGCGTCCATTCATTGGCGCGCTTCATGTTCGGAGAGCCGGTAAGCCGCTCGCCAATGGCGTCGGTCAGGCCGCTTGCAAGGTCCATAATTTTCGAATCGTGAAAACCTTCGTAGCGGATGCGTGTAACCATACCGAGGTCTGTCTTTTCCTGCTGCTGCGGCCAGGCCGGAAGCGTGCATATTGTAGAAATGAAGATGAGAGGTAAAACGAGGCGGGCGAACTTATTCATTCCACAGCTCCTTGAGTTATATGAGGTGCAGAATTATATCAAGCAGGGCCGGAAGACGCAGTTTTTCGATGCGGCGCATTCAAAGTTTCGATCCGAAAAACCGCAAGTAATGTTGACATGGCAAAGGGATGCCTCCTACTATCAATGAAGATGTTGTCAGCCTCTCAGACTCGTTGCCAGTGTTGTATGTGCTGTTGTTGTATGTGTGCGTCCACTGGCGCGCGGGAGCTGCTGACCTAAGAATTCTCTAGAAATCGGCACAATCAAACCCATCGCCAGTCTAATCAGCTGGCGGTGGGTTTTTTATTTTCGCACTTGGTTCCTATGACAACAACCATTACAGAGACGAAAGTACAACGTGTTGAGAGGCTTAAACGGGAGAAGAATCCCTGGGAAGGGCTGGAAGATATTCGCCGTTTCGCGCGCGAAGGTTTCGGCTCGATAACGCCCGAATGGATGGGTACATACTTCCGATGGTGGGGTGTCTACACCCAGGGTGATGGGGCCGGAGTGCTGGGCGGAAAAGGTGGTGAGGGAAAGGCCTTGCCTTACTTCATGGTGCGCATCCGCATTCCCAATGGTCAACTGCATTCCCACCAACTCCGCACAATTGCAGATATTACGGAACGCCATGCCAGAGGTCGTGCCGATATTACGGTTAGGCAAAATATTCAGCTGCATTGGGTAACGATAGAATCTTTGCCGGATGTGCTTGAGTCCCTATGGCGAGCCGGCCTGAACACAATGGGAGCTTGCGGAGATGTAACCCGCAATATCACAGGGTGTCCCCTTGCAGGTGTTGATGCCGACGAAATGTGCGATGCGTCACCCTTAGCTCAGGAAGCGACTCGCTTATTTGTTGGGAACGCCGAGTATTACAACCTCCCGCGCAAATTCAAAATTTCGATCAGCGGCTGCTCGGTCTGGTGCGAATATCCGGAAATCAACGATATCGGAGTGAGTGCAGTACGCCGGGTTGTGGCCGGAAAATCTGAAACTGGATTTTCTGTACGCGTTGGTGGCGGCCTTTCCACAGATCCTCATTTGGGAGTTCGCTTAAACGCATTTGTGCGCTGGCATCAAGTAATTCCAGTGCTGAAGGGCATTGCTGAAACTTTTCGAGATAGCGACAAGCTACGGGAAAGTCGTGAACGCGCTCGCCTAAAATTTCTTTTTCTGAAGCACGGTTGGACTGCAGACAGCTTCCAGGAAGAACTCGAACGCCGCATTGGATTTCAACTCGAAGCTGCGGCGGAGGAACATCGGCCAGACGATGTTTATCGGGATCACATCGGCATCCATCAGCAGAAACAAACGGAATATTCCTATGTAGGGGCTTCGGTTTTGCGGGGAAAGATTTCAGCCGACCAAATGCGTGCCGTGGCGGATCTATCCGAACGCTATGCGGGGGGCGAGATCCGTACCACCGTGATGCAGAATTTGGTGGTTGTAAATGTTCCGCATCGTAATACGCAAGCATTGGCCAGTGAGCTCAATGCAATCGAGTTACCGGTTGCCGGTTCGGTGTTCTGGCGCGGAGCCATCGCATGCAGCGGTTCTGAGTTCTGCAAACTGGCAATTACCGAAACTAAGAGTTTTTCTAGATGGCTGGTTGAAGAACTCGACGAGAGGCTTCCCGGATTCGAGCAGCATTTGAAGTTGCATGTCACGGGATGCCCCAACAGCTGCGGCCAGCACTGGATCGCAGACATTGGACTCGAAGGCAAGAAGATCAAAGTCGATGGGCAGATGCGGGATGCTTTCTATTTTTGTGTAGGTGGCGCGCTTGGGTTGCACCAGTCGATTGCGCGTCCCATTGGTTATCGATGCCTTGCGACTGATGTTCCGGATGCGATTGAGCGTCTTTTGCGACGCTATCTCGATGAACGTTTGCCGGGAGAAAATTTGCGAGGCTATTTTGCCCGCCACAGCGATGTGGAACTGCGTGAGCGTTTGGCAGGCGAGTTGGTCGCCCTGGTTGCGCGGGATTTGCCGGACGGCCGAGTGCCCACAGCGGTCGAAGGATGAGGGAGTAAGTATGGGATTGTTTCCGCTTTTTTTAAAACTCGAAGCTCGACGATGCATTGTGGTCGGAGCCGGCAATATTGCGGAGTCTAAAATTCGCAGCCTCTTGGATTCGAATGCTGATGTTCACGTAGTGGCGCCGCATGCAAGTGAAGCAATTCAAGCTTTGGTTCGTACGGGGTCGGTAGAGTGGCATCAGCATGAGTTTTTGCCGGCTGATCTGGACGGCGCATTTCTAGTAATTGCGGCGACGTCTTCCTCCGAAGTTAATGGAGCAGTTTTCCAGGAGGCGCAACGCCGAGGCGTGTTGTGCAACGCAGTCGATGATCCCGAACATTGTGATTTTTATTATGGCGCTGTGGTCCGGCGCGGTGATCTGCAAATCGCGATTTCGACGGCAGGGCATAGCCCAGCGTTGGCTCAAAGATTAAGGGTTCAACTGGAGGCACAGTTTGAGCCGGAATATGCCACGTGGCTCGAACAACTTGGGAATACACGCGCGCGATTGTTCGAGAGCAACGTTGATCCCGAAGAGCGCAAGGCTTTGCTACATCAACTAGCGAGTGGGCATGCATTTGAAGCGGCACAATTAGCTTCGGTAAATCTTGTTGCGAAAGAGCAGGGCGGTTTATGACAGGGAAGGTTTATCTCGTTGGTGCCGGGCCGGGCGATCCGGAATTACTTACTTTGAAAGCGGTACGTCTTCTACGGTCGGCAGACGTTGTGCTGCATGATGAACTGGTTGGAGCAGAGATCCTGGGCTTTGTCCCAGCCAGTTCGCAGATTCACAATGTCGGGAAGCGGGCAGGACAAAAAAGTACTTCGCAGGAAGAGATCAACGCACTGCTGGTGCAGTACGCGCTAATGGGATTACAAGTGGTGCGGCTCAAAGGTGGCGATCCGTTAATTTTTGGTCGTGCCGGAGAAGAAATCGAAGCTCTGCGCGAGGCAAACATCGAATTCGAAATTGTTCCGGGAATAACCGCCGCACTCGGCGCCGCAGCCGATTTCCAAATTCCATTAACCCATCGGCGGCTCGCATCTTCCCTGATTGTGCTGACCGGACATCGTTGCAAAGATGGCGACACTGATTGGCCAGAAAGTATTCCGGCGACAGCCACCGTCTTGATTTACATGCCGGGGTATAACTTTATTGTAACCGCCCGTAACCTTGTTGCAGCCGGAGTTAAGCCCGAAACGCCTTGTGCAATTGTTTCCAAAGCGACTTCGCAGGATGAGCAGATATACCAAACTACTGTGCAGGAGTTACCTTCCGCTCCAAGACTCGCAGCCCCGACTCTGCTCGTTGTAGGTGAAGTCGTCCGCCTCTCAAAATCGGCGTCTGTGTCTCATCTCCTCGCTTCTCACGCTTACAGCGAGTTTGTCCAAAGTGAAGCTGCCTTCTTTACGTCAACCCATAAACAGGATTCGATTCAGGAGCGCTCGTTGTGAAAGAATCTTTGGAAGCACTGCAAGTTATTGCCGAGAAATGGAAGCCAGAAGAGACCCTGCGCTGGGCGTTTGATAAATTTGGCGATGATGTGGAGATGGCGACCGGCTTCGGGGTCGAAGGCATGGTTCTTCTAGACATTGCGCACCGAGTTAATCCCAATATTCGAGTTTTTACGGGCGATACCGAATTCCTGTTCCCCGAAACTTATGATCTGATCGATCGCGTGGAGAAGCGTTATGGCATCAAGATAGAAAGGCTTTACTCAGCATTGACTCCTGAGGAGCAGGATCGCAAGCATGGAGCGGCGCTTTGGAAGCGTGATCCGGATCAATGCTGCAAGATTCGCAAGGTCGAGCCGCTCAAGAATAAACTGGCAGGATTGCGCGCGTGGATTACTGCAATACGGAGAGATCAGACGGCAGATCGGTCCACCGCGAATAAAATTGAATGGGATAATAAGTTCCAGCTCGTTAAAGTCAATCCGATTGCGGATTGGACAAAACAAATGGTGTGGGATTACGTCCACAAGTACAACGTGCCCTACAATCCTTTGCATGACCGCAATTATCCAAGCATAGGTTGCACACATTGCACCCGAGCGGTTCAGCTAGGAGAAGATGCGCGAGCAGGACGCTGGTCCGGCTTTCAGAAGACCGAATGCGGTTTACATGTGGATTTGCCGCAACCATTGGTAAACCTCGCAATTGCAGGGAAAAGCTAGAATTGAACGATAAATTTCTTTCGAATCGGGCTTTAGGATCATAAGTTTTGTAAAACTTCAGTGGCACTCGCCTGAGTCTCCGCTATAATTCACGGACAATCTTGTAAGACTTCCATTATCCATGGACTTTGATCAATTAGTTACATTTATGGAAGTTGCCAAGCTGGGCAGCTTCTCGCGAGCGGGACAGAAAGTCTTCCGCTCTCAGTCCGCAGTCAGTGCGCAGATTCGCCAGCTGGAGCAGGAGTACGGCGACAGGTTGCTGGATCGTTCGGGCAAGGACGTAACCCTAACTCCGGCAGGCCGGGTTCTGTTTGCCTATGCCGAGCGATTACTGCAAATGAAGGATGAGTCCCTGCTGGCGGTCGCCGATCAGGGGAATTCTCCGCGGGGAACCATAGTCGTCGGTGCGAACGAAGCCACTTGTTTGTACGTTCTGCCCGATGTTTTCGCGAAATACAGCAGTCTGTATCCGAATGTACAAATCAGCATTTACCGGAACTTCAGCTACAAAATTGTCGAGAAGCTGGAAAATGGCACCATTGATGTCGGAATTGTGACATTGCCGGTGAAGTCCGCCAGCCTGAAAACTCACGGGATTTTCCGGGATCAGCTCATGTTAATGGTGAATCCCCAGAATCCACTGGCTAAGCATGATGTAGTGCCGGTCAGCGAAATTGTGAAGCAACCGTTGCTGCTTCCGAAAACCGGTTATAGCCGGCGGTTAATGGATAAGCTTTTTCGTCCCTATGCCTCCCAGTTACAAGTACGGATGGAACTGCCCAGTGTGGGCATGATCAAAAGCTTTGTTGCGGCAGGACTTGGAGTGTCGCTGATCAGCGCGAGTTTTGCGCGCGACCAGGTAATGGCAGGCAGAGTCAAATTAATTGCTTTACAAGACGAGGAACTCTGGAGAGAGCTGGGCCTTGCGTATCGTCGCGACCGAACGCTTACACGGGCTACTACAACCTTCATCACCACTGTGCGGCAGCTGGCTGCCGCTTCAAAGTAATTTCGTTAATGCTAGCCCATGTATGCGCGTATCCTGTTTTGTTAATCAGCTCGATCACAATTTCTAATTTCCGGTCACTGTGAATGGTTGTTACTCTAAAACTGCAACCTCAGGCACCTCGAAGTGCCATAAAAAGGCGCGGTCACTTGGGCCTAAGTTGAATCCACTGAGGGGAGTTTGCACATGTCAGAACTCGAACAAAATCTCAACAAAATTCTCGAAGAGCATCAACACGAAAGCGGCCTGCATGTAATCGGTGGCCGGCGCAGGTTGATCGACCGCCTCATGCAATTCTTTGAGGAATCGAATCGCGAAGATTCGGCCAAAGCAAGCCGCGAACTCCATAATTAACCAAACCAGCGCATTGCATTGGTCATAAAAAAGGTCCGCCACCCCGAGGCGGATCTTTTTTTGTGTAAATCATATTTACCGCCAATCGCATCTGTCGTCAGCTTATCCTCCGCTACCGTAGTGACTTGTTCCCCAAGGCTTTAAATTAACTCTTGACATGCCAGCCAAAGCCTTTAACATATGAATACTTATTCATTTTGATGAATATAAATGCATGAGCAAACCTCTACGACAACGCGCGATTCTCGAACTGCTGGAGCGTGGGCCGATTCCGAGTCAAGAGGATTTGCAACGAATTCTGAACCGCCGGGGATTCGATGTCGGCCAAGCCACGCTTTCGCGGGATGTTCGAGATTTAGGGCTGATTAAGACCTCGGAAGGCTACACCGTCGCCCAAGGAGACAATTCAGCAGAGGCCGTCTTGCCCCCCGTTTCGCGATTGGTGCGCGAGTTTGTCTTGAGTACAAAGACTGCACAGAATTTGTTGGTTATCAAGACGAGCATTGGAAGTGCACAGCCGGTTGCAGCCGCGTTGGACGGAGAAGACTGGCAGGAAGCCATTGGCACTATCGCTGGAGATGACACCATTTTAATGGTTTGCCCAGACAAGAAAGCTGCGAAGAGACTGGAGAGCCGCATTCAAGGAATGCTTGGGTAATGGCGGCCAAGCTCAAAACCGCTGTTCTTGGCGCAACTGGCTATTCCGGAGTGGAACTCACGCGCCTGCTATTGCGTCACCCCTTGGTTGATGAGCCGATGCTGCTAGGCCGGACTGCTGAAGGTGAGATGACTGCAACCACGAATTTGGCGGATATATTTCCGGCTTTTTCGGGGAATGGTGGTTACCTATTACAGCCGCTTTCCTGGTCTGCGTTGAAGCAGCACGGCGTCGAATTGCTGTTCCTGGCTACTCCGCATCAGGCATCGCGATCGCTCGTACCTGAGGCGCTTTCGCATGGACTTCGCGTCATTGATTTGAGTGGCGCTTGGCGTTTGAAGCAGGAGCAAAACCGCGCGGTATATGGATTCAAGGACAGCGATGCAATAACGGCAGCTGAGCTCACCAAGAAGGCGGTTTACGGATTGCCGGAGTTAAATGGTGATCGAATCCCGAGTGCAGCTTTAGTTGCGAATCCGGGGTGTTACGCAACCTCGGTGATTCTAGCGCTTGCCCCGCTTCTAAAGGCGGGCGTGGTCGATCGCGAGCGCGGCATTATCTCGGATTCGAAATCGGGCGTTTCAGGCGCAGGCAAAGAGCCGAACTCCCGAACGCATTTCGTTTCCGTTGCCGACAATTTGTCGGCTTATGCAGTCTTTGGCCATCGTCATATGGGAGAGATCGTGGAGCAGTTGGATCTGAGCGCGAGTGAATTGATCTTTACTCCGCATCTGCTTCCAATTCCACGAGGAATCCTGTCGACGATTTATGTGCATTTGAATCGCGAGATGACGCCGACCGAAGTCGAGACTCAATTCCGTGAATTCTATTCAGGGAAGCGATGGGTTCGAGTATTTGCGACGCCACGTTTACCGGAAATTCAGTTTTCTTTGCATACGAATTATTGCGACTTGGGATTTTGTTTGGCCGAAGATGGCCGTCGTTTAGTGCTGGTTTCGTGTGTGGATAATTTGCTGAAAGGCGCGGCGGGACAAGCTGTCCAGAATATGAATTTGATGTTCGGATGGAAAGAGGAAGAGGGTTTGCAGTGAAGATTGTGGTCAAAATTGGGGGAGCAGCGCTGGAAGATAAATCAACGCTGCACAAATGCGCGCGCTCCGTGGTTGAGCTGGCGAAAGATGGCCACCGAATCGCAGTTGTGCACGGTGGTGGCAGTGCGCTTACCCGCACACTGAAGCTTCTAGGTAAAGAAAGTGATTTTGTAAATGGGTTGCGCATTACTGATGCGGAGACCCGGGATGTGGCGTTGATGGTACTCGCAGGAATTGTCAACAAGACTATGGTCGCGGAGATCAGTGCGGCTGGATATCCGGCGGTGGGGCTTAGCGGCGGAGATGGAACTCTGTTCCGAGCGCGAAAGAAGAAGACGGAAGGCTACGACCTGGGATATGTAGGAGAGATTTCCGCAGTCGAACCGCGCTGGCTGGAGGCGATTTGGAGCCAGGGTGGAATTCCCGTGATGTCTTCAGTCGCGTTGGGTTCCGATGGTGAGTACTACAACATCAACGCAGATTCGATGGCATCGGCCTGTGCTGTGGGATGCCATGCGGATGCGCTCATCTTTCTCACCGATGTGCCGGGTGTAAAAGATGCCGAAGGTTCGGTCATCCCCTGGTTGAACACGAAAGAAGTTGCCGCTCTGGTTGCAGCTTCGGTGATTGGTGGAGGAATGCTTCCTAAATTAGAAGCTTGCCGACAGGCTCTGAAAAAGGGAGTGGGACGGGTGCGTATCCTCCCCGCTGCGCAGGCAGAAAGTTTGTCCCAGTTTTACTTCAGCAAGCTCGATTGCGGCACGGAGGTGATCTGCGCATGAGCCTCGCTTCCGTGATGAAATCTGAAGAAAAGTTGCTGCTGCCCACTTATGGCCGGCACAAGATTTTGTTTGAAAAGGGGCGAGGTCTCTACCTCTGGGATTCTGAGGGGAATAAGTACCTCGACTTTTTGAGCGGCATTGGAGTGAACGCGCTGGGTCATGGGCATCCCCGAATTCAAGCTGCGCTCAAGAAGCAGGCGGGAAAGCTTATCCACGTCTCGAATCTTTTTTTCCACGAATATCAGGCAGAGCTTGCGCAGGAACTGACCAAAATTTCGGGCCTCGACCGAGCGTTCTTTTGCAATAGCGGTACGGAGGCTTGGGAAGGTGCGCTGAAGCTTTCTAGGGCTTATGCGCGAACCCAAAACAATAATGGACACAAAGCAAAATGGCGATTGCTGGCGCTGGACGGGTCTTTTCATGGGAGAACCTTCGGTTCTCTGGCGACCACTGGTCAGAAGAAATATCGTCAGCCGTTTGCTCCAATGATGCCCGGAGTCGGATTCGTCGGATTCAATGATGTTGATGACCTAAAGAGGCAATTCGACGGTAGTGTGTGCGCCATCTGCCTGGAAACCGTGCAAGGCGAAGGCGGCATTCGTCCCGTGAGCGAGGAATTTCTGCAAACCGCACGGGAGTTGACCGAACGTACGGGCGCCTTGCTGATCCTTGATGAAATTCAGTGCGGACTCGGTCGCACGGGGAAATATTTCGCTTATCAGCACTACGGAATTAAGCCGGATGTTCTCACTGTCGCAAAACCTTTGGCCGCTGGGTTGCCGCTTGGTGCGCTTCTTACAACGAATCGCGCGGCTGCCGGATTTCATCCCGGCATTCACGGAACGACGTTCGGCGGAGGACCACTGGCGTGTGCAGTCGCGATTGAGTTTCTGGACGTATTGTCAGGATTGCTCGACCACATATCAGAGTTGGGGGAGTACTTTCATGAGCAACTCGATAATTTGAAAACTCGCCACGGTTCGGTTCGAGAAGTTCGCGGAATGGGGCTTATGTTGGCGATGGATCTCGATTCCTCCGACTTAGCCAAAAGCGTAGTCGCGCAATTGTTACGAGAGGGAATTCTTATTAATCGCACGCACGAAACTGTTTTGCGGTTTTTGCCGCCGTACATCATTCAAAAGAAGCATGTGGATCAAGTTGTTCGCGCACTCGATTCGGCGCTTTCACAAAACTCGAAGCCAACTGGTCGCGCGGTCAAGTCCTCAAAGATAAAGATTGAGAAAGGAAACAGAAAACGTTGAGCAGCCAGCCATTCAGTTCGCAAGTTTTACATGCGCCCGCTCCGGCACCTTTCCCATGCCGCGATCTGGTGTCGACACGAGACCTTGGTCCCGATGGAGTGCAATCCGTGCTTCATCTCGCAAGCTTGATGAAATCGCGTCCCGGAGATTTCCGCAAAACGCTTGCCGGAAAACATGTAGTGATGTTTTTCGAAAAGCCATCGCTTCGTACCCGGCTTACGTTTGAAGCCGGAGTGGCAAGTCTGGGCGGTTCCATCTCATTTGTCGACCAAACGCAAGGACGCCTGGATGCTCGCGAGAAGCTCAGCGACATCGCGCACAATCTGGAGCGCTGGGTAGATGCAATCGTGTTGCGGACGTTTGCGCACAGCACAATTGAGGGAATGGCTGAGTACGCCTGTGTTCCGGTGGTGAATGCGCTCAGCGATCTTGAGCATCCCTGCCAGGCTTTGGCGGATTATCTGACCTTGCAGGAACGTTTCGGCAATCTCAAGAAAATTCGTCTCGCCTACGTTGGCGATGGCAACAACGTCGCGCATTCATTGTTGCTGACTGCTGCGTGCCTCGGTTCAAAGATACGAATCGCAACCCCGAAGGGTTATGGACCGAACGAAGAAATTGTGGCCGACGCTTTTGAGATCGCCGAACAGACAGGCGCAGAGATCGAGATTCTGAGTGATCCGCATAAAGCTGTCCGCGGAGTGGATGCAATCTACACAGACGCTTGGGCCAGCATGGGGCAGGAGCATGAAGCCGAGGAGCGGGCCAGAATTTTCCCTCCATACCAGGTAAACGACGAGCTTACGGCCGGAGCCGCCCCTCATGCCGTGTTCATGCACTGCTTACCTGCGCACCGCGGAGAAGAAATTACCGATAGTGTCATCGACTCAGCACGGTCGGTAGTTTTCGATCAAGCTGAATGCCGGTTGCATGCCCAGAAGGCTATTTTGACTTTATTGCTTGGCGGCGGGAAAGACCGTATGCCAGTGAGGAGCGCTCATGCCTGAAAAAGTAGTTCTTGCATATTCGGGAGGCCTCGATACCTCCATTATCATTCCGTGGCTGAAAGAAAATTATTCCTATGATGTGATCGCCATGGTCGGTGATGTGGGCCAGGGTGACGACATCGATGCCGTCGTCGATAAGGCTTATAAAACGGGCGCCAGCAAAGTTATTGTCGAGGACTTGCGCGAAGAATTTCTAAATGACTACGTGTTTCCTTCGCTCAAAGCGGGCGCAGTTTATGAACATAAATATTTGCTGGGAACGTCGATGGCACGTCCGGTCATCGCCAAGCATCAAGTTGAAGTCGCTTTGCGCGAAGGCGCGACTGCGGTTGCGCATGGGTGCACGGGCAAAGGAAACGATCAAGTGCGTTTTGAACTTACCTATCAGGCGCTCGCTCCGGAACTCAAAGTGATTGCGCCATGGAGAGAGTGGGATCTGAAATCTCGAGAAGATTGTCTTGATTACGCAGAGAAGCACGGCATCGTAGTCGAAGCCAGCCGAACAAAAATCCATAGCCGAGATCGGAATCTCTGGCACATCAGCCACGAAGGCGGAGAATTGGAAGATGCAGGAAACGCGCCGCTACCGACGACTTGGCAGATCACCCGTTCGCCGCAAGAAGCGCCGGACCGCGACGAGCAGGTGAAAATCGGATTTGAAAAAGGTGTTCCCGTGTCCGTGAATGGAATGGAAATTGGGCCCGTATCGTTAGTCGAATTGCTAAATGAAATCGGCGCTCGAAATGCCATCGGACGTACCGATATCGTCGAGAACCGTTTTGTCGGTATCAAATCGCGCGGCTGCTACGAGACTCCAGGTGGAACTCTGCTCATTACAGCCCATCGTGAACTAGAAGCTCTTTGCCTGGAGCGCGAATTGGCTCACTATAAGCAGCATGTCGGATTGAAGTATGCGGAACTCGTCTACTTTGGCCTGTGGTTTACGCCGCTTCGCGAGGCTCTCGATGCTTTTATCGAGAACACGCAAAAAGAAATCACGGGAACAGTTGCGCTTTCCCTCTATAAAGGGAATGTTTCCGTGGTGAGCCGTCAATCCGATTATTCGCTCTACCGTACTGACCTCTCTTCGTTCACCATGGGAGAAAGCTACGACCAGAAAGATGCGGCAGGATTTATTCGCATTCTTGGCCTGCCTTCCCGGTCACGCAGCCGTTCGCGCGCGGAGGCGGCAAAAACTGAGGTGGCGAAGTGAAGATGTGGTCGGGCCGCTTCCGGCAGCCACTCGATCCAGCATTCGAGCGCTGGCAGCGGTCTTTCGAATTTGATCGTCGATTATTGAGCCACGAACTCGCGGCCAGCGGCGCACATGCGCGTGCGTTGAAAGATGCAGGAATTCTTGCTTCGAGCGAGCTGATTTCGATCCTACAAGGCTTACAGAAGATCGGCGATCATGCTTTGGCATCTCCTGAATTTCTGGAAGACGATGAAGCCGAAGACGTTCATCATTTTGTAGAGAAGAAGCTCGTCGCTTTTATCGGCGATACCGGATACAAGCTGCACAGCGGACGCAGCCGCAACGAACAGATTGCGACCGATTTACGGCTTTACGTCCGGGCGAGCATCGATCAGCTTCAGTCAGACCTAGCCGAGTGGCTGGAAGTTTTTGTGAGTCGTGCTGAGCAAGCGGGTGTATCGGCCATGCCTGCGTATACACACCTGCAACGCGCCGAGCCGGTGCTTGTTTCCCATTGGTTGCTGGCTTACGTCGAAATGTTTCTGCGCGATGCGGATCGGCTGAGCGATTGTCGCAAGCGGCTGAATGTTTGTCCGCTCGGATCTGGCGCGGTTGCGGGTACAACGTTGGCGCTCGACCGTCGAGATATGGCCAAAGACCTTAGCTTTGATCGCACCACCGCGAACAGCATCGACGCGACCAGTGATCGAGATTTTGTTTTGGAATTTGTGAATGTGCTTTCCCTCATCGCATTGCATTTGAGCCGATGGGCGGAGGAAATGATTCTATTCTCGACACAAGAATATGGTTTCGTGCAGTTGCCCGAAGCGTTCTCGACGGGCAGCAGCGCAATGCCGCAAAAGATGAATGCAGATCTTCTCGAACTCACGCGAGGCAAAGCTTCTCGGGTGATTGGCAACGCTACCGCACTCTCCATTGCACTCAAAGGATTGCCGCTCGCTTACAACAAGGATTTACAGGAGACTCAAGAGCCTCTTTTCCAATCTGCCGAGACCATGGTCTCGTTGATGCCGCTTGTCACGAAATGGATGAAGTCTGTCGAATTCAATTACCCACACATGCAGGAAGCCGCGCAAACTGGATTCATGAATGCCTGGGCCGCAGCGACATATCTTGTCCAGCGTGGAGTTCCATTTCGTCAGGCGCATGAGCACATTGGTAAGGCCGTGCGGCTCGCTCTAGAGAATGGCTGCGAGCTAAAAGACCTGGCTCTGGAAGAATTGCAGACACTCAATCCCGCATTCGATCAAAATTTCTATGCGTGTTTGAATTTGCAAGCTGTGCTGGCGGTCCACGACGTTCCCGGAGGAACTGCCCCATCACGAGTAAAACATGCAATTGCGGATGCAAAAAAGCGAATCGAAGCAATTCGGGAGGACGTTCATGCAAACGCGTGAGGCCATTCTTCCCGATGCAGAGAGAATCCACGAACTGATTTCCGCTTACTCTGGGGACGGTACTCTGCTTCCCCGGAACTTTGCCGAAATTTGTGAGAACGTGCGCGACTTTGTAGTCCTCGAAGATCGCGGACGCATCATTGGTTGCGGTGCGCTGCACCTCTACGGTCAGCATTTGGCAGAAATTCGTTCCATAACTGTAGACCCTGGACAACAGGGCTTTGGTGGCGGTAAACGCCTGGTGCAAGCTTTGTTGGATGAGGCAGAGCGGCATCGTGTGAGTTGTATTTGTTTGTTCACGCGCAAACCGGAATTTTTCGCACAAATGGGTTTTTCCATGGCTCAACGAGAAGATCTGCCGGACAAAATCCACAAGGACTGTTGCGTCTGCCCCCGCTATCACTGCTGTGACGAATTCGCCATGGTACGTGGAGAGCTCCCGAAATTTGCGATTCTGCCTGAGCCCACCAATTGGTTGGTGAAGCTACAGGTATGAGCCAGATCTCCCCTCCACAAACAATCCACCTTCCGCAAGGCTTTAGCTTTTCAGCTGTTACCGCTGGCATCAAGGTCAGCGGTCGGCTTGACTTGTCTCTGATCGAAGCCTCCGCCGGGGCTACAGCTGCTGCCATGTTCACGAAGAACCGAGTCGTTGCTGCTCCCGTGGAAATCGGTCGCCAAGCTTTAGCTATTAGTCGTGGGCGAGTGCGGGCGGTGATTATCAATTCTGGAAATGCAAATTGCGCGACGGGGAAGCCTGGACTAAAAGCGTGTCAACGCATCTGTCGCGAAACCGCTAAATTACTGGGAGTGCGTTCCGAGGAAATATTTCCTTCTTCGACCGGGATTATCGGCGTGCCGCTGCCTGCGGAGAAGATTGTTAATAAGCTGCCCGACTTGATTGCAGCTCGACAATCAAGCGAAGAGGGAATCGCTCAATTAGCAAAAGCGATCATGACTACGGATACGCGACCTAAACTGGCTTCAGCTCAATTTCGCTCGGGAAACTCAATGATTAATCTGACCGGCGTCGCAAAAGGCTCTGGCATGATTCATCCACAACTGGCGACTATGTTGGTCTACATCCTGAGCGATGTTAGTGCTACACCTGCGGAATTGAAGCATCTTTTGCGAGAAGCTTGCGACGAAAGCTTCAATTGCATCTCGGTTGATGGCGATACTTCCACCAATGACACAGTTCTAGTACTGGCCTCAGGTAAAAGTGGAACGGGTCTGAAGAATCCAAAAGTTCGCGATCAATTTTCAGCAGCTCTGAGAGAAGTTTGCCAGTCACTTGCAAACCAGATTGTCGCTGATGGTGAAGGTGTTCAGCACATCATCCGCTTACACATTGAGCAAGCTAAGAATCGTCACGAGGCGTTGCACGTGGCGCGCGCAATTGCGCATTCTTTACTGGTTAAGACTGCATGGGCGGGAGCTGATCCGAATTGGGGACGCATCCTATCGGCGGCTGGAGCTTGTGGTTTGCTGTTAGACCCAAATTGCATCGATATTTATATCGGCAAACAGCGCGTGTGCCGGAACGGAGTGGGCTTTCCGTTCGACGAGGCAGAGGCTCACCGTGGTCTCTCCCAACAACAATGCGATATACGCATAATACTCCGGCGAGGGATTGCCTCTATAATATTTCAGACCACTGACTTAACCGCGGAATATGTTCGGATCAACGCCGATTACTCAACTTAGACGAGGCTAAAAAAGAAACCAAAAAAGAAAGAGCGAGGCGTGGTGCGATCTGACATCGTTCGGCTTCGACCGAACCTAAGACGAGGAAACGATAAAAACCCGTGCCACCTCGCTGCTGAATTCGAGATTAACGAGTCTACGTGAAGAAACAAATCGGAATCAAACTGTAGATATGATCCAAAGTCATGCAAGGTGAAAGCTTACCTCGACGGAGAAGATCAGGCAGCGGCGCTGTTTTCTTTTGCGATTTGAGCTACAAGCGTCCGATCAGCCTGAATGCGGAAGCTCGGCGAGTCTTTTACTCCCCAAGTGTACTTATATGACTCTTGTCCCCGCAGAAAGTTGATGCACTTCTTGCCTGCCTGCAGCGCGTCTTCGATCACGGTACCGAGCAGCAACGTTCCCGGACTCAATGATTCGTGTGAGGGATCAAAGCCTTGCATGTAGCAATACACAACTTCGCGCTCGAAAAATGAATATAACGTAGCAATGAGTCGGCCCCTTAGACGCAACCCGTAGAGTCGAAGAACCCCGCAGCTCAGCAGCAATGGCGCCGTTTCACGATGAAAGCACTGAGTACTACGGTCGAAGAGAACGCCCGGTTGGCCGAGTTGTCCCCATCTTGTTCCGTGCAACTCGAAGAGTGCCTCAAGAAACTCATTTAATGTTTCTCGCGTGGCGATCTCGATGTTGCCTTCCCCGGACTTCCGTAAGCGGGAGCGCGCATTTCTGAGGTTTTCATATTTGTGTTTTGGAATTAGTTTTTTGATGTGCTCCGTGTCTTCCGTCAAAACAAGTTGGGTACAAACATCGTGTAGGTTCGGCGTAAGGCCGTAATCAGCGAGTGTAAGAAGCGGAGACCCTGGGGATAAATCTGTAAGGTTGATCACATCCCATTGGAACTCAGGTCTTGTGATGAAGCGCATGCTCGCCGAGGTTGTTTGCTTGCGTATTTCAGTTTCAGCGATAACATCGAGATAATCGGACACTCCGCCGCCTGTTAGCCCAAGGATCCGTTCCGATCCGTCTGTATAAATGAGGAATGGTGCGATACCAACTAGTCTGCCCTCGTTACGAACCTCCACAATCAGCGGCTCTTGAGGCTGGAACATACGCATCCAAAAAATGATCCATTCGGGGCGCTGAAATGTTGTTGCTCCAGAACAGCGCTCCCAAAGTGCTGTCCACTCCGGAAGCATTCTTTCCGCCGCTTCGATAGTTTTATGCACTTTGACTTGTAGCTGAATGTTCATAGTTTTAAGCGGCTTTCGAAAGCGGAGATTTGGGGATCTGCAAGGCACCCGTCACAATTTCCTCATAAAGAGAGAGATAGTTAATTATCATGTAACGGGACGAAAACCGAGCTTCTGCTTCTTTGCGACATGCTTCCGGATTCAGCTGCGGCGCTGCTGAGATGGCCTCTGCCATCTCTTCAACATTGTTCACCAAAAACCCCGTTCGTCCCTCGTCAATTAAGTCAGATAATGCACCTGCCCGAAACGCTATAACCGGCGTACCGCAAGCCATAGCTTCCATAGCAATCAATGAACTAGTCTCTGTGACCAAGCTCGGAATCAATACGCACCTCGCGCCGCTGAGAAGATGCCGCTTGCGGTCTCCACCGATCGCGCCAAGAAAACACTGAGTTTCCGAAAGGCGCGGAAGAATGGATTCTTCGAAGTAAGCACGGTGCGACGGATAATCAAACACAGTACCCGCAAGAAAGAATGGAGCGTTGGCGATGCGGCAAGCTTCCATCGCCAAGTGAAAGCCTTTTTCGGGGCAAATACGACCCATGCTAAGAGCGTAGGCACCCTTAGCTTGAGCAGCTCCGACCCTTAACGATTTGAAATCGCCCAGAGGAATGCCGTTTTCAATGATTCTGAAAATCTGAGCGTCTGAGGGGCAAAAACTTGCTTGTGAACGCGATACACAAACAAGGTATGTATCTGGCCGGCTTAGACGAAAGATCTCATGCGGATACCAATCAAGCGGTAAGTGAAGCGTCACAACGACCGGTATTCCTGCGGGCGGCAAATAATCCATGAAATCTATGCCGTGTAAATGCACCACATCGACCGGAAAATGTTCGAGTGCACGGAGAATTGCCTCACGATGTTGTTCGCGGGCTAGCTGCTGCGCGTGTTCGTCGAGCAGAGAAGGAAGCAATGCGGTCGGGAGTAGCAGGCCGTGACAGCGAGAGCCAGCAGGCGCAATTACAAGCGATCGGTGGCCCGCACGGACAAGCCCTCCATCAAGGATTGCGAGCACCTGCTCAGCACCGCCAGCAGTGCCCCCAGAAACACGAGCCAACGGATAACTCACGTTGAGCACAGTTAGCCTCATGCGCTCTCTCTGCTTGCCAAAGTAAATGATGGAACGTTTGTGAATTCGCCAATCGCTTGAGTCGCCAACTCTCGCCATTGCACTCCAGTAATTTGCCAGCCCATGCATTCATACCACAGCTTTCCTGAGTGTGGAGGCGTGCTGAAGTTATATTTTGGAGCCGGTCGTAGACGTTCGGGGTTAAGTGGAAAATTCTGCAAAACTAATTTCTGAGATTTGTAGCAATCCATCATGCGTTTTTTGCGAGCGGCCTCTTCTGGCGCAAGCTGAATGATGAACTCTTCGAAGCGTCCAGGCTGTCCTTCTGATACAGGAAGAAATTCTCCCATACAACACTTACCATTGTGGGCATGATAAGAAGTCATCTCCAGAAGTTTAGGAGCGGCTGCGGCTTTAAAAGAGTTAACCGCGAGGGAGGCGACCAGAGCTGCAGAATCGTGGTCGGGATGGCCGCCTTCATACGCATGAGTGATCAAAGCATCGGGTTGCAACTCGTGTAAGAGAATGGATAGAGTTCCGGCTAGTTCACGCAATCTAAAGACAGATTCTTGATCGATGGTTCCAAGGTAATGAATTCGTTCAACAGGAATGCCGACGACTTCCAGCGCTGCCTCCGCTTCATGCCGTCGAATGCATGCATATTCTTCCCGGGAATAGTTACCACCCCCAGACCAGAGTTGCTTGTCGCGAGGCGCCCCGTCCGTTAAATAAACTACAGCGGCATTCGGTAATCGGCTGAGGGCAGCCGAGGCGCCGATAGTTTCATCGTCTGGGTGAGCGGCTAGCATAAGTGTGTTAACGGATTGGATGACAGTACGTGCAAGCAGACCAGACTTAGGATCAATCAGCTTTGCCCACGCATTTATATTTTCATCCTTGTGACTTGTACGGTTCATGCAGCGATCAGGGCTGAAGATAATACACGGACTGCTTCACGATAGCCGTGCAAGGTGCCTACGTCGACGTAGACTTCTCCGCACTTTGCGGCCGTAGCTACGCCTCCTTCCGCGAGATAGGCATTTACGAGAGTGCCTATGTACTGATCATTGCGTCCGCGATCTATCCAGAGCTGGTGCAGGTCTGCAAGATGTTCTCCCGTGAGTTTGAAAGCTCCCCAAACCCACTTCGAATCCGCTCCACGTTTCTTGACTTGAATTTCCTCAACGGATCCCGTTTCGTTAGTGATCACGGCATCAAACAGTTCAGGTTGGGTAACTGGAAAGAGTAAGAAAGAAAATTGTCCATCAGGTAAAAATTCGAAGCCATCAAGAGGAAACCACACCGTATCCGGTAAACCCACTAACACTTCATCATCCGGCGCAATAAAAGGTAGCGCACTGAATAGTGCATCACAGAGCCCATTGGGGTTTTGTTGAACGGCATAACAGATTGAGGCCCCGCCAATCCGCCCCCCAAAATAACTCACGATATCTGTCTTTGCTGGAGAAATAACAAAGCAGACTCGAGTGACTCCGGCCGTGAGCATACGTTCCAGCAGATATTCACAAACTGCGCGAGGCCGTTCCACACTTCCATCGAGTCGAGTGCCGACGGGAAGAAGCTCCTTTGAAAAGGCGAGTGGCTGAATTCGTGTGCCAAGTCCTGCGGCTGGCACAATTCCCCAACGATGGCTCATGCTGCCTCCAAAAAGCGAACCAGCTGCTTACTGCGATGTTCAGCGGTGTGTTCCGAGAGGACACGTTCCCGAGCTGCGCGGCCAATCCGCCGTAAGTCTTCGGAATCCACGGCCAAAGCATCGACTACATCGGAAGCAGTTGCAGCCAAAAGGATCTCTTGGCCTGGTTGAAAGAATTCCTCCAATCCTTCCCACACGTCAGACACAACAGGCGTTTCGCAAGCAGCTGCTTCAAATAAACGTCCGGAAGGGCAATATCCCGCTTCCGCCATTGCGGCGCGAGTTACATTCAGGGTTAATTTGGAGGAACAATAAAACGCTGGGTGCTCTGGCGGCGGGAGGTGGTGAACAAACCAAATATTTTCCGTCCAGGGAAAATTCTCCGGATATTGCGCTCCACCAATCACGAAACGTTTACAAGGAGACCGTCTCGCGGGTTCCAGAAATAATTCGTCAAGAGTTGATTGCCGATCTGGCGCGTAAGTCCCAAGATATGAAATATCAGAGCTGTAATGTTCGTTTGGATCCACGGGTTTGTGAATGTCTGGATCGACACTCCCATAGAGCGCGGCCACACGGCGCGCACCTAAAAGTTGTTTTAACCCTTTCAATGCGCTACCACCGGCATAGCTCAACACCAGGTCAAATGCGTTAAGCCCGTAAGAGGGAATGTATTCCACCGAACCTTCTTTTCGATACTTCTCAAGCGTTACTGGAGAATCCAGATCATAAAAAACCCGCACCGGTACGTGAGAATTAAGGACTAGATCTGATGCCGCTAATGCATCCGGGCAATAAGAAGTCACGATGCTCGCGTCAGAATTGTCGATAGCCTCTCGTGCTGAAGGCTCTGTTTCAGACCAGTCTTGATATAGGAGTAATTCGTACTCCTCAGGACTCTTCAAGTCGCGGTGCTTCGCATAATAAGGCATGTCACGTTCAAAAAAAGTTACCTGATGGCCTTGACGCGCGAGCGCTCCGCACAACCCTCGCCAAATAGTCGCATGTCCGTTTCCCCATGAAGAGCTGACAGTCAGGCCGAATATGACGATTTTCATGCTTTGCCTTTGTTGCTAATTTGGATGAGTTTGTGCTTACCCTTAAGACGAGAACGCCGACGTTAAAGTTATGCAAATGAATAACAACTCGCCATGCTTCGATGCTGTTCAATTCCAGGACGCTGTATCCAGAATTGATTCCGAACAGCGAATTCTTTAGGGAGAGTTACGGCGGTAGCGGAGCAGGACGGACATCTTACACTCATAGAACAGCATCAGAAAACGATTGTGTTATGTGTGATTACATAACTTTTATGCAGCCGATGTAACGATCGGGAGAAAATGACTGTTTCTCATGCGCTTGCTAGTGATTCTAGTTTTAGGCTTCTGCGCCACTGGGGTTGCTGAAGTTTCTTATGAAGGACAGCCCGTGAGCTCCATCAATGTGATTGCAAACCCTCATTTGGATGCCGGGAAATTCCGTGCTTTTATCGTGCAGAAACCGGGGCAGCCCTATTCAGAAAAAGACGTTCAAGCCAGCATTGCTGCCCTGAAGAAGAACGGCAGCTTTCCCAGTGTGGATGTACACGTGACCCCGGAAGCTGCTGGTTTGCGTCTCACTTTTATTCTTGAGCCTGCATATTACGTCGGGATGTTGAATTTTCCAGGAGCAACGAAGACATTTACCTATTCCCGGTTGTTACAAGTTGTAAACATTCCAGATGAGGCAGCTTTTGACAAGGAAAAGCTGCCCGACTCAGAAACTGCGCTACGACATTTCCTCGAAACTAACGGATTTTATCAATCAACAGTAAAAGCGAACACCCTGCTCGATGATGCTCATCGGATCGCGAACATAATTTTTACGATAAATCTGGGAAAGCGAGCGCGAATCGGACAAGTGTCGATTCAGGGGGCTTCCGCTGAAGAAACAGCCAAATTGCTACGTTCAGTGCGCTCTCTCCGCGCACGGCTTACCGGAGGCTTGCTGAAGCCGGGAAAGTCTTACAGTCCTGAGCGCATGAGATCTGCAACAGCATTGGTCAAACGAGAACTAGCAAAGCAGAACTACCTGGCTAATAAAGTTCAGGCAAATCCCCCCGAGTACCATGCTGAAACGAATCGCCTCGATGTTTCCTTCAATGTGACGGTCGGTCCTACTGTGGATGTGCGTGTTGCCGGAGCGAAATTGTCATTTCTTCCATTCCTGTCACGCCGAAATCAAAGAAGATTAATCCCCATTTATGACGAAGGTAGCGTGGATCGCGATTTGGTCAATGAAGGTCAGCGGAATCTGGAAGATTTCTTTCAACAAAAAGGTTACTTCGACGCCAAAGTTGATACCAAGTTTCAAAAGCAAAATGACAAAATCTCAATTGTGTACACAATTGATAAGGGGGAAAAGCACAAAGTAAACGATATTAAGCTCGAAGGAAACCGCCATCTCTCGAGCGAGCAGCTTGCGTCAGTTGTGACGGTAAAAAAACGTCGTTTGTTTTCACATGGGCTCTTCAGCCAGAAACTACTAAGACAGAGCATAGATAATATTCAAGCTCTCTACCGGGACAATGGATACGAAGACGTTAAGGTAGATTCTCAAGCCATCGACCACGAACCAAACGTGGATGTGGTGTTTAAGATTACTGAGGGTTTGCAGACAATAGTCGAGTCGCTACAGGTGATCGGCAACAGCGCCCTGCCCCTTTCAGAAATCGAACCCTCCCAGGGATTCAGGCTACGAGAAGGTGCACCTTTTTCTCCGGGTAGCATGTCGCAAGACCGCAACCGGATTTCCGCCAAGTATCTCGATCTTGGATACCTCAACGCTGAGGTGAAAGCGACTGCGAAACGATCTCCCAATGACTCGCATCGTGTGACTGTAACCTACGACATTGCCGAACATCAGGAGGTCCGTATTAGTGAAGTAATTTATTTGGGACAAAAACGTACCCGGCAGGCATTTATCTCTAAATCGGCGGGTATATCAGCAGGTGCTCCGTTGAGTGAAGGGAAGCTTCTTGCTACAGAGAGCACGCTGTACAATCTCGGAATATTTGATTGGTCAAGCGTAGGCCCCAAAGCACCCGTTACCACGCAAACTGAGGAAGATGCTCTAGTCAAAGTTCACGAAGCTCCGCGAAACACTGTTACATACGGTTTCGGATTCGAGGTCACAAGGCGTGGCGGTAATGTCCCCACCGGAACGATTGCTGTGCCCGGCCTACCCACCATTGGAACAGGGAACGCTCAAATAGTTCCGAGCGAAGCTACGTTCGTAGGGCCCCGGGGGTCCATTCAATATACTCGCCGCAACATGCGAGGACAGGGCGAGACGGCAGCTATTTCTCTCGTGCTCGCCAGGCTCGAACAAAGAGCGGTAGCAACGTACATTGACCCGGACTTCCGACTGTCGCAATGGAATTCGCTCACGAGTCTCTCATATTGGCGCACAACGGAAAACCCTCTTTTCGCAGCAGATTTAGCGGATGCGTCCTTTCAACTGGAGAGACCCTTTGGCAGCGCTAAGTCCACTCGTTTACAGATACGATACGATTTCAACAAAACCATTCTGGCTGCGTTGCTGGTGCCGCAACTTGTGTTGCCGCGGGATCGCAATGTTCGTTTGTCGACTGTTTCCAGCGCTCTTATTAGAGATACCCGCGACAAACCATTGGACGCTCATCACGGGATCTTCTCCACCGTGAACTTTGCGATCACTCCCACCGCATTTGGGTCGAATGCAAACTTTACAAAATTTTTGGGACAGTATGCTTTTTATAAGCCGGTGCACTCGATGGTATGGGCGAACAGCCTTCGCTTGGGCCTGGCCAAGGCTTTTTCTGGAAGTTTCGTTCCGACCAGTCAAGAATTTTTTGCTGGCGGCGGGACAACGTTACGAGGCTTCCCTCTAAACGGAGCGGGTCCGCAGCGCATTGTGCCATTCTGCGGGAATCCGGTAGCACAAACGAATTGCGCAAATATTAGTGTGCCAGTTGGAGGTAATCAACTTTTTATTTTGAACTCCGAGCTGCGCTTTCCCTTGCGCATTCTGGAAAATTTAGGGGCAGCGGTTTTTTATGACGGAGGCAATGTCTATCGCGCGATAAATTTCAACGACTTTGTGAATAACTACACAAATACGGTTGGCATAGGAATGCGCTATCACACACCGGTAGGGCCGGTTCGGTTTGACGTGGGTCACAATCTAAATCCGCTTCCAGGAGTTGGATCGACGCAATACTTTATTACCCTGGGCGAAGCTTTTTAGGAAGTAGCGGTTTATGAGATGGAAGCGTGTTATTGGATGGGCAGCAGCGATTGGATTACTGCTGATAGTGGTCCCGGTAATGGGGGGGTATTTCGTTTTACGGAGCCCTGCCTTCCATCGCTTTGTATTGGCCAAAATCATTCAACAAGCTGAAGAGTCAACAGGCGGCCGAGTGGAGGTCCGCGACTTCGATTTCCGTTTGTCCGGATTGACGGCGAATCTCTACGGTTTAATCATTCATGGAACCGAATCCTCTGATCAAAAGCCCTTATTGCAGCTCGACAAGCTCACAGTGGGTCTGAAGATACTCTCAGTGATGCACCGGAAGATCAATCTCAATCAACTGCTTATCGAGCATCCCGTAGCTCACCTGCAGATCGGCAAGAATGGAAAAAACAACATCCCGCAGCCTAACGCGCCGAAGCAGAAGAGTTCACAAACGAATGTCTTCGATCTGGCAGTGGGCCACGTGCTCTTGACCAATGGTGAGATTTACTACAATGACCGCCAGAGTTCCATTGATGCCGATATCTATGACTTGAGAACCGAGGTGAAATTCGATTCTTTAGCCACCCGGTATGCTGGTTCGATTTCATACCACAATGGCCAGATCAGATATGCGGGTTTGCAATCTCTTGCCCACAGCCTTGACGCGCAGTTCGATGCAACGCCTTCGGGCCTGAATCTCTCACCCCTCACTTTGACAGTTGGCTCTTCACGGATCACCGCGCGGGCGAATTTAATGGATTACAGCAATCCCCGAGCGGATGCAAACTACAATATTCTGCTTCACACGCAAGATTTCTCAGGCATGAGTAAGGCGGCAGTTCCTGCTGGTGATGTTGCCTTCTCGGGAACCCTTCACTATCGAAATCTGCCGAACCAGCCCATCTTGCGAGATGTCTCAATAGACGGCCAACTCAATAGCAGCGCTCTTCTAATTTCCTCTTCTCAAGGCCGTGTAGAACTTCGTAGATTGTTTGGAAGATACGAACTGGTCGACGGTAGTTTCCAAGCACAGGATCTACACGTCGAGCTGCTTAATGGCAAACTGACCGCCAATGTCGTCATGCAGCATCTCGACAAAACTTCGGTTGCGAAGCTACACGCAAACGTGCAAGGCATTTCTATACCGGCGGTAAAAGGTGCTCTGGGGGACGCCAGCATCAAAAATTTGCCGCTCAACGGAAATGTAGATGGTTCAATGACTGCCTCTTGGACCGGGAGCGCCAGCAACATGCGGGCCGAGTCTGATCTCGGTATTCATGCGGGCATTGTGAATCATGAGGCGAGTGGCTCTCACGATATTCCGCTCACTGGGGCCATTCACGTCAGCTATGATGGTCCGAAAAGTTTGATAACAGTTCGGCAAAGCATGGTTCAGACGCCCTCTTCATCAATCATTGCCCAGGGATCGGTGAGTAGCGAAGCAAAAGGTCGATCTCAGCTGGAAATTCAAGCCAAGACCAGCAATCTTCACGAACTGGCTATTCTCGCATCCTCTTTTCAAACAAACCCAAAATTGAGCAATACAAGCGATCAATCAAACGCGTCCAAGCCGTTGAACCTGTCCGGTTCGGCCGCATTGAACGGGACGATACAAGGCTCACTACAAAACCCTCAAATTTACGGGCAATTGACGGGCCAAAATCTTGAAATTGAAGGTACGCAAATCAGCAGTTTGCAATTAACTGCGCAAGGAAGTTCCTCGGCAGTTACGGTGCAGAATGGTTCTCTTGTTATCCCCAAACAAGGGAACGCGCAGCAAGGGCAAATATCATTCAATGCAAATATCGGATTGAAACGTTGGTCTTACCTTCCTTCGAATCCAATCGCGGTCAATGCATCTGTGAAGCACGTCTCGATTACTCAACTTCAACAGATTGCTCGGGTGCAATATCCCATTGTTGGAAATCTTTCTGCGGATGTGACACTGCGAGGCTCTCAGCTCAATCCTGAAGGACACGGTAGTTTGGAAATTACCCATGCAACCGCCTACGATGAGCCGGTCCAAAATTTCAAAGCGCAATTTCAGGCGGCGAACGGATCTGTTACTTCCTCACTTAATGTCAGTTTGGCCGCAGGAGCAGCTACCGCGAATGTCTCCTTTGAGCCAAAGACGAAAGCATACAAGGTGCAGTTGGATGCTCCTGGAGTTGTCCTGACAAAACTGCAGACGGTGCAGCGAAAGAATTTGCATTTGATTGGAACAATAAGCGCGACGGCAAGTGGGTCGGGAACCTTAAATAACCCGCAGCTCACGGCTACAGTGCAAGTACCGCAACTGCAATTGCAACAGACCACGATTTCTGGAATTAACGCTCAATTGAATGTTGCGAATCAGCAGGCTGATCTGTCGCTGACCACAGGTGTGGTTCAAGCCAGATTGCAAGCACACGCGAAAGTAAATCTCACTGGAGATTACTATGCTGACGCGAAAATCGATACCAGCAGGGTTTCGCTCCAGCCGCTACTCGCCATCTATGTTCCGAGTATCCCAGACGAATTTCAGGGCGAGACCGAACTGCACATGACATTCAAGGGCCCGCTGAAAGACAAAGCGCGGCTGGAAGCCCACCTCGAGATTCCAACGCTGACAGCAACTTATCAACAGCTACAAATCGGAAACTCTGGTCCTATCCGCGCTGACTATGCGAATTCAGTTATTGTGCTGCAACCCAGTGAAATTAAGGGTACGGACACCTCTTTGCACTTTGCGGGACGCATTCCAGTGAGTACTGATGCCAGAGGAATGGAGCTGACTGCAACCGGTTCCGTGAACATGCATCTTGCCAGAATGTTCAGCCCGGATATCAAGAGCTCCGGCATATTGGGCCTTGATGTCCGCACCACGAGCGATGGCGGACGGCCCGAAGTTGCAGGCCAGATCAAGATCCAAAACGTGTCATTTTCAACCAGCACTGCCCCAGTCGGCATAGACAGTTTGAATGGAGTACTAGATCTTAAAAAGAATGAAATACAAATGACTCAATTGAAAGGACAGCTGGGCGGTGGCGACCTCTCAATCGGAGGAGCAATCATTTATCAGCCGCAAGTGCAGTTTAACTTAGCCGTTAAAGGTCAATCGATGCGGCTACGCTATCCCGAGGGAGTACGTAGTGTCTTGGATACTGACGTTAATCTCACCGGAAACTTGCAGGAGGCAGCCGTAAATGGGCGCGTGCTGATTGATGGCCTTTCATTTACTTCGGATTTCGATTTATCGAAATTTGTGACTCAATTCAACGGCCCTAGCGCTCCGCCCAGCGGACCAGGCTTTGCCGACAATGTAAAACTGAACGTCGCAGTGCAATCTACGGGAGACCTTTCAGCCTCAGCATCCACGATCAGTATTGAAGGATCCGTAAATTTACGGCTCATTGGAACTGCATCAAACCCGGTGATCGTGGGCAGGACAGATCTCACGTCAGGCGACATTTTCTTTATGAACAAACGCTATCAACTGCAACGCGGCATTATAAATTTCACAAATCCTAATCAGATCGAACCTGTTGTTAATCTTTCGATAACTACAACAGTAGCGCAATACGACTTAACCCTGAATGTTATGGGACCGATTGACAAGCTTCAAACCAGTTATGTTTCTGATCCACCGCTGGCGCCGGCTGATATCATCAACCTACTCGCCCGCGGACAAACGACCGAGCAAGCTGGTACCGGTAATTTTGGCGCCGATTCCATTCTTGCATCTGGTGTTGCCAGCCAATTGGGTAATGGCGTTCAAAAATTTGCAGGAATTTCCAGCCTGCAAATCGATCCATTAATCGGCGGTAACAATACCAATCCATCAGCGCGAATTGCCCTACAGCAGCGCGTAACGAAAAATTTTGTTTTCACTTTCTCGACGGATGTTACTCAGCCGCAGGGGCAAACCGTTCAGGGAGATTATCAATTGACTAAGCGATGGTCAGTGAGTGCCGAAAGAGATCAGTACGGTGGTTTTACCGCCGAAGGAAGATTCCACACTAGCTTTTAGTAACAACAAAGCCATTCGATTACCGTCATGCCAGATACGCAGTTAAATTCAGATCAAAGTACAAATGAAGACCTCTGGGTTTTTCGTGATGGACGCAATCCAGTTGCTGGGACGGTATTGTTGCATGATTTACAACTTTCGCTGCGAAGCGTGCTCGAGGATGCAAAGAATAAAAATTATGCTCTTAAAGCTCTAATTCAGTCGGGAGAGTTCGAATCGGCATTGGCCGATGTAGAGAACCCGGGTGCGTGCCTAATCGCGGAGCTGACGAGCGCTCTGGCTGTATTGTACTTAGATGGAGATACTACTGTTATAAGCAAACTGGCTGGCGCTTTGGATAGCTTGACAGTTCCGAACATGCTGGTTATTTCGCCTCCGGAAGGTTTTTCTTATTACGCTCTTCACCCGCTCGATTTCGTCAGAGCAGTTGAAGAGATCGCAGATTCTTCTCGTCCTGCTGCTGTAATCGGCATTCGAAGTATCGGAACCACGCTGAGCGCAGTGGTGACAGCGGCCCTGAAGAAGCGATTTGTTCCAGCGCAACGTATAACAGTAAGACCCACCGGTCATCCATATGATCGCATCACGCGCTTTAGCAGTGAGCAAATTCTTTGGATTAACCAATGGAAAGAGCGATCAGCCAAATTTCTAGTCGTGGACGAAGGACCAGGTAGAAGTGGATCAACGTTTATTTCGGTAGGCGAAGCGCTCGTGCAAGCAGGAATTTCTCCCGCAAATGTTACTTTGATCGGCAGTGTGGAACCGGATCTTAATGAATTACGGGCCAGGGATGCGGTTCATCGCTGGAAGACCTTTCGATTCTTGAAATGCATGCCAACTTCGTGCTCGCGCTTTAGCAATCACATTTACATTGGCGGAGGTGAATGGCGTAGAGAGTTATTGCGTAATCCTGGAGACTGGCCGGCGTGCTGGCCTCAAATGGAGCGCCTGAAATTCCTGTCGCCAGATGGTGCTGATTTTTTCAAGTTTGAAGGACTAGGCAAATTCGGGGAGGCAGTACAGCAACGTGGAAAATCGTTGGCGGATGAAGGATTCGGATATCCGCTGGAGGAGGCTGGCGACGGCTTTACCTTTTCGAAAGCATTGCCCGGCCAATCCTTACGAACAAACGATATCTCGATTGAAATTTTAGAGCGAATTGCCCGGTACTGTGCTTTTCGTGCTTCCGAATTCCGGTGCACAAACGGTATGCCAAACCTCCTGCCGGAAATGGTGAGACTCAATGTACAGCAGGAATTTGGAGTTGAACTCGACGCCCAAGTTGAAGCTTTGGCTTTAGGCGATTCTGTGTTGTGCGATGGGCGTATGCAATCTCACGAATGGATTCGAAACGAGAAGGGCATTCTGCTTAAAACAGATGGGACAACTCACGGTGATGATCACTTCTTCCCCGGACCATGTGATATTGCCTGGGATTTAGCTGGAACATCAGTGGAGTGGGATTTGCCTCCTGATGCATTGGAGTTTTTACTCCTGCGTTTTCGTGAACTAAGCGGGATCAATGTGGCGGGACGCATTTCGATATTTATTTTGGCCTATGCAGTATTTCGAATGGCTTTTTGCAAGATGGCAGCAGGAACGGTTAGAGGGACTGCCGATGAATTCAGGTTGCGTAAAGCGGCTTTATATTATCGGCGCCGCGTCGAAAGACATCTGTTTTCCAAAACTGTTGGCCATGTTCGGAGTTCCCGCGCAATTTAACCGGGGAAACGTATTCGTAAGCTATAGCAGCTGAGAATGCCACTAACGGGCCATTGGCATCCTGAATTTTGATGGGTACGCTGTATAATCCTGACTTAAATTTTGGCTACGAATGAATTTAGAAAAACAAGTTTTCACTGAATCTCCCGCTTCGCACGTCAGAATTCTGATTGTCGACGATCATGAAGTAATGAGACTCGGAATCCGCAATTTGCTTGAAGCCATGCCCAATTGGGGCATATGTGCTGAAGCAAGCAGCGGCCGCGAAGCTATCGACAAAGCCTTCCAATATCTTCCTGACATAATCATTATGGATATCACAATGCCGGGAATGAACGGCCTTGAAGCCGCTGCGGAAATCGGACGATCACGACCCGATATTCCTGTCATTCTTTTTTCTCTGCATCTCTCCGAAGATTTAGTCAGTCATTTCGAAACTGGGGGTATTCGGGGTGCTGTGGGCAAGGGCGAGGCTGCGCGGGATCTCGTAGAAGCAGTGAAGAAAGTTTTAGCCGGTGGAACGTTTTTCCCTACAAAATCGGCTTCAAAAGCGTAGGCTGCGAACCCTTCTCTACTCTGAACGTCCGATCCACCACAATACTTTAGCTACAATTCGCCATCCCGTCGCGGAGATTGGTGTCGAATCGTATTCCCGATTTTCAGGCACTAAAACTTCGGTGTGATCAAATCGTTGCAATCTGGAAATGATAAGGCCTTGCTCATTGTGGGCTGCCACCACGATATTCCCATACAACTTTGAACGATTGGTTTGCGAGGTATCGGCGGCAATGATATAGCCATCATGGATTAATGGCATCATTGAACGGCCATGCACTGTCAAGCAGCTTGTATAGGCGGGATTGGGGCACCATGCACTGGGAGCTGCCAGCATGGATTCAGGTGCGACTTGTTCGAGTGAAGTCAAGGGATCGCCTTTGCCGCCGTGAGTCGCTGCAAATATCGGTAACACGGGAATTGCAACTAGCCCAGCCTTCGCCTTCTTTGCAGCCGATTGAGCGCCTGCCTGTACAATCTCCAGGTTGGGCAAGCGGTCCTTCCGCAAACGGCTGCGGATTGCAGGCAACACCCGCATGAGGTCTTCGCTATGCAACCCGGCGCGTCCCCAAAAATACCAGCACTCCGGATCTCCGGTGAGATTCCCCAGTTGGATACTAATGTTGGCAGGGGGTTCCTGTACTCCGCGTTCCCAACGAGAGACGGCCATTGCCGAGGAATTCAGCTGTTTACCCAAATCCGACTGGCTCAATTTGAGCCTGCGGCGCAAGGTGATAATGCGTTTCGCCCACTCCAAATCCTTTGCTCTTCTTGTTTTAGCCATGTTCCACTGCTACACTTATTAACGCAAATGTTTAACGTGAATGTTAGGCAGCGCGTCTCCCAATTGGCACTATTGGTGACAAGTTAAATGAGAGGGCGTCATGTACAGTGACAATTTTAGCACAACGCTAGATCCGGAAACATTGTCCCCGCAAACGCTTTATCGCGGTTTGTACGTACGGATTGCCCGCAAGCTCAAAGTCGATCCTTCGTACGTGAGCCGCGTCGCGCGCGGGGAAAGACGTTCAGAACCGGTAGAGAGTGCATTACGCAGCGAAATTGAACAAATTAATAAAAAGCTGGGGGCGGGCCTTTCCAGCCGTAGCAAGACTCCAAGTGCGCAGGTTGCCGCGAAACGGCTTCGTTTTTTTGTAACGCGCAACCGTGACTGGGTCCGGAAGGAGTGGTTACAACAAAGCTGCGCAGATCACAATCTAAAGCAAATTAAATTGTCGAATCAGCGCCGATTGGCCCCATTGATGCCCATTGTAGATGAAGCCTTGCGCGCCATGAAATTCAGTCTAAAAGAGATGTCTCAGACGACCATGAAAGCTGCTCACCAGCACGGGCTCGCACGCCGCACCCAGGGATACTCATTTACCACGCTATTAGAGGAATACAATTTGATCCGGCGTTGTGTTTATACCTTAGCGGAAGAGAATGCCCGCCATCTGGATCCGCACTTACTGGTTCATGATCTAGGTCAAATTGGCGAGGTGCTGGATTTACAAATGCAAACCGCCCTTAGGGCGTTTACCGGGGAAGCCTGAGGCGATTTAGCAGCCCTGTTCCCGGATGAGCAATGCCACCGGGAAGTTCGCAAGCAAGGTCGATACTAATGCGAAGGATGTCTGCTCTGATTTTTCAAACGACAGCGTCTCAGAAGTGAGTACGTTTCGATAAGTATTTTGCTTACAAGGAATCTCCACTCCCGTGTCTTTCCACAAAGAACTATTAACAGGAGAGTTCTCACCATTTCCCAACAGTTGAGCACAGAGTCTTGGCGCCACAACAATGGCCATTGCATCTTTACTCCGGCGTGCAAACGCAATGACGTTGTGGGCTTTTTCTCCGTGAACGGCTAAGGGGACATATTCCCCGTCTGTGAATAGGGAAGGAACTTGTTTCCGTAGGCTAAGCGCCTTCCAAATCAAATACATCTTGATCCGGCCATCTTCCATGTTCCCGGTTACTTCAACCAGTTGTGACTGTACTGGTTTCGAATCCTTATTTGAGCAGTTCTGGAAATTGTGCAAAAGCTTTTTACGCAGGGAATAATCGACCGGACGGCGGTTATCGGGATCAACCAAATTGAATTCCCAGAGTTCATTTCCCTGGTAGATATCCGGAACCCCAGGAGACGTGAGTTTAATAAGAGTCTGGGAAAGCGAGTTGTACATTCCAATGCGAGCTACGTATTTCTGAAAGGGAACAAAGTCGGCAAGGAAATCGCCATTCTTTGCCGGATCGAGGATTTTTTCAACAAAAGTTGCAATTGCACCTTCGTAGTCAGCATTAGGATTTGCCCAGCTTGTTTTCTCTTTTGCCTCGCGGACTGCCTTTATCATGAATTCCTTTATTCGATCAACAAATGAAGGACTGGCAGGATCAGCTTCGTTTTTAATTTCTCGGGGACCTATTGCCGTAGGCATTACTGTTTCAATCGGCCACGCTCCAACCAAGGTTTGATAAAGCAGATACTCATCGTTGCGAGAGGGGGCCTCAACATCGGCAACCAAAGCTTTTTTATTTTGGTTGAGTTCTTTCCAGTGGCGTACTCTTTTACGCCATAGCGCTGGAATTTCGGACAGAACATCGATGCGGGAACGAACATCCTCGGAGCGCTTGGTATCGTGGGTCGAGGTGTCGAGCATACTATGAGGCCATGCTTTGGCCCGCTCCATGGTTTTCCGATGGAAATCTTCCCCCGAGATGCCAAAATTACGGGGATCGCCTCCCACTTCGTTGAGAGAAATCAATCTGTGATAACGGTAAAAGCTAGTGTCCTCCAGGCCTTTTGCCATCACGGCACTGGTGAACTGCTGAAATTTCATGGCGAAGCGCGTGACAGATTTCTTGTAAATGCGTCCTTGTGCCTCGGGGCTGCGGACGAGCAATACATCTCTTACGAAATCGAAAACACTTTGATCTGCGCCGGGACTTTGTCGTTTCGCTCGGTCGACGGCTTCTTCGATGTATGCACAATCCGTTTCCGAGACACAGCCCTCCGTGATATAGGTTCGATAAACTGGAAAGGAAGCCACAATTTTGCTGAGAGCATCCCGCAAGCTGTTCACCGTAAAATCGCAAGTGTGGCGATTTGCAAGAGCGATTCGCGTCAACAGATTTGCCAGCACGGTTAATTCGCTGGCCAGAGCCGTATGCATCACGATCTTCTTACTTCGATAAAGTAAAGAGTCGAAGTTAACCTGGCGGCCGAGAAATGTACGGTAGATGCGGTCCATCTTGCCAACTGCTGCCGGATCGACAAATAGACCATTAACGAGATTTACAAATTCGTAGCCGGTGGTCCCAAATACTGGCCAACTTGCAGGTAGTTTTTCGTCGCCGGTAAGGATTTTTTCGATCACCACGTAGGTAGGTTTTGAGTCACAGTCTTCACTGGGCACCTGAGATTCGAGGCTACATTGCAATCGCCGGAAGTATTGCGCCGGATCATAAAGGCCATCGGGGTGATCGATTCTTAAGCCGTCGACTTTGCGTTGACGAAGAAGGTCGAAGACAAAACGATGCGTTACTTCGAATACGGCTTCGTTCTCCATCCGCAATCCAGCCAGGTCATTGATATCGAAAAAACGGCGATAGTTGATGTCGTCGGCGGCAACTCGCCAGTATGCGAGGCGGTAGGCTTGCGCCTTGATCAGCTCATGAAGTTCGTTGAAGCTGGCCGAATCTCCGGGTGTTCCGTTCAATTCACGAATATTTTCTTCGATGAACTCCGTTATCTCTGGAGTTTCCTTACAGCGAGTGGCCAACCGGCGTTTGTGAATTTCTTTGTCACGCATACGCTCTGATTTTTGCTCAGGTGCAATTTCACTCCGGCTTGGCAAATGGGTGAATGCTGAAATCAAGCTCTGGAATTCCAGCAATTCCTCACGTCTCGATTCAAGAGTTTGCTCCAGCCGTTCCAGCTTGCGGCCCAAAATCCGCGGATATTCTCGCGGATTCACTGGAAAACGATGCTGGTGATAGCAAATGCTGAACTCTCCCTTTTCTCTATTGAAACTCAGCTTGAGTTCACCCTGGTCAAGAACATTGCCATATTGATCGCCGAGAATCGGGATCAAAACTTTACCCTGCAACTCGTCTTTTAAAGGCTCCCAATCAATATCGAAATATTCTGCGTAATCTGAGGACGGCCCATTCTCCAGAACATCCAGCCACCAGGCATTATCCGCGCCCATTACTCCCATATGATTGGGAACAATGTCGAGAATCTGTCCCATCCCATGTTGGTGTAGAGTTTCCACAAAGCGGTCAAAATCTTCCTGGCTCCCAATCTCCGGATTTAACGTGTTGTGATCAATAATGTCGTAACCATGTGTGCTACCCGGCCGCGCCCTAAGGTAGGGAGATGCGTAACAGTGCGTAATTCCGAGCGCCGCAAGATAAGGAACCAATTCAGTTGCGTTCGCGAAAGTGAAATCGCGGTTGAACTGCAATCGATACGTAGAGAGCGGAATTATGGGTGTCGTCATCGTTGAATGTTTATTGATTTCTGAGCTCACAACATCGTGCTTGTTAACGAATAAACCATGCCACTGACCAGGGAGGCAAGGTCTCTTGATTCCATGCAGAAGTCACGCTTTCATCATTTGTAAAAATTAGATCGCCATTTGGGCGCGGCGGCATGGGAATTGGCGAAGCCCCCATATTTGTCAGCAGCGTCAGAGTTATATCGTTATGAAAATTCCAGGTAACCATGAGACCTGTGGTTCCCTGTAGGGCAAACTTTGCGCATACTTTATTCG
>DASRFC010000039.1:0-29660 GCA_035651835.1 Terriglobales bacterium | reverse complement strand
AAGAACAGTAGACAAACGCCCGCGCATCGCGCTGCAAGCGATCTATCATTACGGCAGAACGCAGTGATTAGAAAGCATAAGCCTATGAATTTGCCTCGTATTCATAAGCTGACAAGGGCTAGGAATGTAACACCGGGATACTCAATTACTCGGGATCCGTAGGGTCGTCAAATAATACGGTCAACTTAATGCTGCCATGGCCGTACTGTGGAAAGCCCGTCGCCGCAGGATTTCCTGGATCGAGGTTCGAGGCCGTATCGTCCGGAGGAAACAGTATCAGCGAATTCAGAAATGTCTGGAGCGCGACTTTCTCGCCGCTTCTCAGTGCCGCATACTTGTCGTGCGAGGCCTGTGCCTCTCCACCATGACGCAAAATCACGTCGTTCAAAGTAATGCTGCGGCCATCGTGACCATAGGGTCCGGTTGAGCCCACACCCCATAGTGCACGCGTCAAGAATTGTGTCTGCATTGTTCCATCCCAACTCCGTTCGTAGAAGTTCGGTCCGAGGTCATGCCGTTTAAAGTCGCTGAAAATATCCTGCACCAGAAACGGGTTTCCTAGCGGAAGCTTCAGGTGCGGCAAGCCCGAACCATCGTCCACTTCGCGATAAAGCGGAGTTGCCATCGCAAACATGCTGTTGAAAATTCCGTGCACCGGATCATAAACAGTTTCCAGATCTGCCACTCGGCGGTCGTGATTAATTGTCATATCGCTCACGTGACATGACGCACATCCCAATTGTTTGAAGATCTTTCGCCCATGATCTGCAATCGAGTTCGGTTCGCCATGTCCGGGCTTAAAGTAGTTGAGCAAATAAAATTCAAGATGATCGACTATCGCGGGATCGACCTCGTTTCCGTTCTCAGGGTCGGGGGCTGGCGGAGAACTGATCTTGTCTTTCGATCCGTCCAATATCATTCCCGATGGAGTCACCACACGTGCGCCCGCACTGGCTGCGATCAGATCTGGATCAGCCGAGGCTTCGAGACCCATTTCGTTATGTAGCGCAGTCACTATAAACTCACGAATCGAGATCATGCTGCCCTCGGCATTGAAGGGTTTTACGCGCAGATCGGGATCTACCCCCTGTACTCGTGAGGTATCGATCGATCCATCCGGATTTCCAGTAATGCGGCCGTAACTTACGCCTTTGCTGACCAGCTTCAAGGTCATGGGATGTTTCATCTGCCGCGCCAATAAAATCGAAAGGTCGCGAGTCGAACGCAGATCGGTGGTGATCTCATCCGCCAACATCTCTTTCAATCCCAAACCGAACAATTGCGGAGCATCGCGGCTGTCCGGCCGTGTAACGACATTTCCTCCCGAACCCGCCGAGCCCCTTGGCCGACCGTGACATAACGCACAACTGTCGGAGAGACCCGCGCCAATCGCGATGTCACTGTTGATATCGCCTACGCCATCTTTCTCGTTCGTGCCCTGCCCTTGCAGACGCGTGAACTTACGTTGGAAGAGTTGCCGTCCGCGACGGACCGACCGGAAGGGATCCCGATTAATTATGTAAACCGAAGATCCGGCTGTCATGACATTGCCGCGTCCAGCACCGATCTGATCCAATAACGACTTGTTGATTCCAGCTTTGGCTGTACTTGGCGCTTGCGTGTTGTCGATCATTTGAGCTTGCGCTGTAATCCCCAGCAGAAGCAATGCACTGCCTATGATTTTGCTACCACTCCGCCAAAACTTCATGACAACCCTCTTGAATCCGACACAATTTATAGTGACGACTGACTGCGAAAGCGTTGCAAAACACGTTCGCGTGATTAATTGCGAAAATCTTCGCCTTTGCGATAAGTAATGTGGGGCGCCCCCTTGCGCCCCACCTCCAGCTTCTCTTTGACATCATCAAAGCTGGAAACTGCGAATCGAAGATCTAAAAAGGGGAGTACTCAAATCTTAGATATACCCACGAACTTGGTGAGCATTCTGCTGGAAGTACCAGTTTCGGGCAATAGTGGACGCCTGTCGGAAATCTTAATTTTCATGTATCTGTAACTTGTAGATAGCACGATTGTTGCTGCGAAACCGTTAAACCGCGGTAAAATTCTCTACCCTCTGTTGGGTAGTCCCATGGTGTCCCAAACAACAAGAACCTCTGGCTTTGTCAGACTTGGTGATTTCGAAGTCGACTTGTGCTCCTCTACCCTGCGCCGTTCGGGGCGCTTACTCAAACTGGAGCGCATCCCGATGGAAGTTTTGCTGCTTTTATTGGAAGAACGGGGGCAGCTGGTTACCAGGGAGCAGATCGTTGAAAGAATCTGGGGTAAGGATGCCTTCCGGGATACCGATAACAGCATTAATGGCGCCATTCGCAAGATCCGCCAGGTTTTGAAGGATGATCCCGAGCAACCGCGTTTTATACAGACCGTCACCGGCAAAGGCTACCGTTTCATTGCGCCGATAGTTGAAAATAGTCTGGAGCAAATTACCACCACATTGGCGCCAACCAAACCAATCATTGATGGCACACCAAAGCTCGAATCTGCTACATTCTCGCCGTCCCAAAGTTATTCGGATGATATTCCCACAACAACGAAGTCAAACCGTCGGCTATGGTCTGTGCTTGTTGGAATTTCGATTGTACTGATCGCTGGTTTAAGCGCTTACTTTGCGTGGGTTCATTCCCGGATTCATCCGCAACTGGCAAGTGGAAGACTCATGCTGGCGGTTCTTCCCTTCGAGAACCTTACGGGAGATGCCGGCCAGGAGTACTTCAGCGATGGCATGACAGAAGAAATGATTACCCAGTTGGGACGACTCGATCCACAACACCTCGGAATCATTGCACGCACCTCTGTCATGCATTACAAACACAGCCCAGAGCAACTGCAACACATCGGTCATGAACTGGGAGTTCAATACGTGCTTGAGGGAAGTGTCCGTCGTGACTCAGATAAGGTGCGAATTACTGCCCAATTGATTCAGATGAAAGACCAGACTCACCTTTGGGCAAGACAATATGATCGAGAACTCAGCAACCTTCTTGTTCTCCAAGCCGAAATTGCGCAAGATATTGCGGATGAGATTCAGACCGCTCTGGTAGACCACAAACCCATACCGCCCATTGTTCAGCCCACTCTTTCACCTCAGGCGTATGAGGCTTATAACCTTTATCTCAAAGGTCAATACTTCTGGAACAAGAGAACAGTTGCGGGATTCCACGAAGCTCTCGGCTACTTTCAGCAGGCCCTCGCCAAGGATCCCACCTATGCCCGCGCCTATGCCGGCTTGGCGGATGCCTATGCTTTGATCGGTAGCTACAGCGGGAATCCGCCCGCAGAAGCCATGTCCAAGGCTCGCGCCGCTGCGCTGCAAGCTTTGCAGCTTGACGACAACCTTCCAGAGGCGCACGCGGCACTAGCCTTGATCGTTCAGAACTACGATTACGATTGGCAGACTGCGGAGAAGGAATTCAAACGGGCAATTGAGCTGAACCCTAACTACGCCACCGCCCATCATTGGTATGCGGAACATTTGACGTGGCGCGGCCGTTTCGATGAGGCTCTCCGCGAGAACGAACTTGCGCGTGAACTTGATCCACTTTCGCTAATCATTGCAACCGACACCGGAGCGACTCTGTATTTCTCGCGGCAATACGACCGTGCTATCCAACAATTCACCACTGTACGCGAGATGGATCCTGACTTCCCGCGTGCAGCCATGATTGCCTCGGCCTACATACAAAAGGGCATGTTCGTGGAGGCATTGGCGACCTCCTCAAAGCGGGGTTCAACTGGCGATCAATGGTACTGGGCGGAACGAGCCTATCTCTGTGGCCGCGCCGGCCAGCACAGAGAAGCAGAGAGTGCGTTGAAGAAGTTACTGGATTTGAACCGGCGAGAATCCGTGGATCCGATGCTTATTGTTCCCGCGTACATAGGTATTGGGAACAATGATCAGGGTATCGCTTGGTTGGAAAAAGCGTACGTGCAGCATTCCAATGGTCTGACCGCGCTGAAGGTAGACCCCATCTATGATCCGTTGCGCAATGACCCCCGATTCCAAACATTGATGCGATGCGTCGGGCTGGTGAATGACGAACCTCTGGTATCGACGTTCCGCAACCTCTAAAATTTCGTGGCTTCCGTGAAGTTAGAATCGGTACTTAGTTCTAAGAGTTCGCGTTCTATTTCCCTTGCGCGACCTCGCGATGGGCACTCGCGAAATTAAAACTCGAAGCGCGTAGAGAACTGGAAGCTCCTCGACCCGAATTTCGGAACTATAGCGCCGGGTTTTCCGAAATTCGAATTTGGAGCTGCCGTCCACAGTTGATCAGTACCGTTTGCGGTCCCCGAGCTTACGTTGTATTGCACATTATCGACGACGGTTTGCTGATAATTTGGATGATTGAACAGATCGAACGCCTCAGCCCTGAATCCCAAACGATACCGCTCTCCCAGATGAAACATTCTAGCCACGCTTAGATCAAAGTCCTGGAAAGTTGGCCCACGGAATGAATTGAACTTTTCGCCAGGCACGATCGAGAAATTGACTTCCGGGTTGTCGAAGACCGCCGTGTAGGGGCGTCCACTCGCCAACGTTAAGATGCTGCTGAATTCAAAATTTTTCAGTCCATGTGTTTGAGGCGTCCAGACCCCGGTTGCTGCCAATCGTTGCGGCTGATCCAATTGCGACGGGCCACGCTGCGCTCGTTGATCGAACTGATTAAAGTATCCTGTTCCTTGGTCGGTCGTGCTCGACAGCGTATACGCAACCGAGGTTTGAAATTGTCGCGAGTGATGGCGCAACGAAACCAGCAAGGCGTTGTAGATGGACAGTCCCGAATTGTCGACGGCATTGATCGGCCCAAAGTTGGGATTGAGATAGCCATCAGTGGGGCTGTAGTCAGGCGTGGTGTATGTCTTTCCATTAGGCAGCGTCACGGTCGCAGTCGCAAACGATCCTGGCGAAAACACCGGTTGCAGATCGGGAGGAACTAGGTTGAGATCAAACCCGAAATTGCCATTGGCTTGCCGAGTGACGCCATTGGAATTTCCCAGCAGGCGCAGACCGTGGCTGTAAACATACGAAACCCCGAGCGCGGTTTGACTGCCAAACTGATGTTCCACCCCGACGTTGGCTTGCTCGACGTAGGGGCTGCGGAAATTCGGCGAGAAAACCACGAGCGATTGGGCGCCGCCGCCGGGAAACGAAGTAAGGCTGGTTGGATATGTAAGCGTGGGATTCTGGCCGAAGCCCGGTCCGACGACCACCAGGAAAGGCCGCGTCACACCGTTCGATGCAAAAGCTTGCGAGACGTCGAGCAAGTCTTCCTGGATGTAGAACAGACCGAAGGAGCCGCGAACGACGGTGTTTCCTTTTGGGTCGAGCGAGTAGGCGAATCCTACTCGCGGCGAAACATTATTCTTGCTGTAAGGAATGTGACAAGTAAGCTCAAACGCAGGATTACACTGCTTGGGCTGGGCCAGAACTTGCAGATCATAACGCACGCCATAGTTAAGAGTCAGGCGCGGTGTGGCGCGAAACTGGTCTTGCGCAAAAAAAGAATAGGTAGGCGAGGTCTGGACGATAGTCGATTGCCCGAACGATTGCAGATAGAGTTGGTAGTTGCCCGTGGCTACATCTTGCAGCGAGCCGAATTGATACTCTCCCTTTGGGCCATAAGTAAAGAAATCTGAGTTGTGGCTAACGTTGATGTCCACGCCAGCTTTCAAATTATGCTTTCCCACGATCTTCGTGATGTTGTCTGTGAATTCATACCGTTTGTCGTTATTCGCCAACTGGAACCGATTTCCGCCAAAAACGAACCCGCTATCCGGATTGTTGATAACAACCGCAGGAAAAGTAGGTGGAGTTGCCGGAAGATCAAAGTGATAGTCGCTTCCATAATGAAAACGGAGTTCGTTAATGGTCGTACCGTTGAAAGCGGTTTGCAGCGAAGCCTGGAAAAAGTGACTGGTAGCTCCGTCCGTCAGCGAGAGACCATCGCCGGTCGATGTAGGGGTATTGAAGTATCCATGCGGACTGCGAAAGTGCTGGTAATTGTATGTGACATTGAAAGTGTTCTTATCGTTGATGACGCCGTTGAGTTTTCCGAAAGCGACATCCTGGTCGAAACTTCGAGGAAAAGAACCAGCCGCGGCCTGAACCTGAGCCGCCAGCGCAGGATAAGTCGCAAAGAAATTCGCAGGCAGGCCACTCAGAGCAAAACTGTCGTTCACCGTCAAAGGCTCGTTGCGCATCTGGCGTTCATAGTTGCCCACAAAGAAAAGACGATCATGAATGATCGGTCCCTCAACCGTCCCACCAAACTGCTGTCGCCGGTTGTGCGGCTTGGCAATCCCCAGCTGCTCGTTGATCTCATCATTGGCACTGGTAGCGGAATCGAGAATGTAATAGTAAGCATCGCCATGCAAATTGTTGGTTCCGCTTTTGGTCACGGTATTTACCAAGCCACCACCGGATTGTCCGAACTCGGCTTCAAATCCGGTACTAGTAACCTGGAACTCGCGAATCACGTCTTCGCTGAATTGAAAAGGAATTGTGCGTCCAATTTGCTGCGCAAAGAAGGCGTTGTTATTGTTGCCGCCATCGACGGTGTAGTTATTGAAATTGCCCGCCACGCCGTTGAAGCTGATCATGCCGAAATCGCCGTCCGTGGTGGCACCCGGAGTGAGCAGGGCAAAATCGGTAAAATTGCGCCCATTCAAGGGAAGCGAATCGATGCTCCGCTGATCTACGACTGTGCCGAGAGACGATTCGGCGCTATCCACTAACGGTGCAGTGCCGCTGACGGAGATTGTTGTTTCGAATCCCCCGACAGCCAATTGCGGATGAATGCTCGCCCGTGTGCCGACGGTGATGATCACATCCTTCAATAAAAACTTGTTGAATCCAGTTTTCTGAATCGAAACCTCATAGGTCCCAGGGTCGAGATATAGAAAAGTAAAATCGCCCTCGCCGCCCGACTGGAGAGTCGCAGAAATCCCCGTATTTTGGTTGCGCACCGTGATGTTTGCGCCGGGCACAGTCGCCCCAGTCGAATCCGTCACTGTTCCTTCAAGGCGGCCTGTGGCGGAAGATGACTGGGAGTACAGTGCTATGGGGGAGAGCATGAAAAAAGCGATAAAAATCGCTAAACCCGGGAACAAGGCAGATGTTTTCCTGTTAAGGATCAAGTGGTACATGGCGTCTCCGTTAGAACGGTCCGCAAACCATACTTCAGACTTCCTGAATTTAAGCTGAATTTTTGTGTTGCCGGAGAAAAGAATGCGGCGCATGCTGGAGCTAGAAAAGAGCGATTCGGTATCCACGGACGAAAATTCTGTATTTTGGGAACCCCGCTATACAGTAAGAAGATTCCAACCCAAGGCGAACCCGTTAACCGCAATTTTTGCAGAGGTTGCCATTCCAACGTGGGCAGCCAGCATACGTGCGAACAATTTTGGTTCTTTTACGAAGCTCTGCATCATCCGCGCTCTCAACTTCTCTCGATGCCCGAGCAATAGCATGAGCCGCGCCATAATTGCAGGGCGACGAGTCAATGCGCGATGGCCCGCCTGATAAGCATCCAGACTTCCCGACGCTAAGCACTTAGCCGCTAGAGAAGCTTGATTAAACGCCAGGCAAAGTCCCTCACCGGTTATTGCATCGACACTGCCAGAAGCGTCGCCAATCAAAGCCACTCGTTGATTACAAACTCGCGCCAGCTTCCGCGTCACTGATACTGCGCCGCGTTCCTTGGAAACGTGACCGACATTACGCAGCCGCTCGGAAAGTTCGGGAAACTCTGTGAGAGCTTCGTCCAGCCGCAACCTGGGATTTCTTGAGATCAGGGCAATGCATACTTCTTCCGCACTAACGGGAGTCACATAGATTTGACAAGTGATTCCCCAATGCAGCTCTATGAACTCGGACCATGGCGCAATTCGGTAGTGGCGGCGAAACGCGAACCTCTGATCCTGCTTTCGATGAAGGCTGAGGCCAGCCCATCGCCTGACCTGCGAACCGCCGCCATCCGCCCCAATAATCCAGCGCGCCGGAACAAGTTTATTCTGCATCAACACACCATCAGCATGGAGTCCGGTCACAACTGTTCGCCAAAGAAATTGCACACCGGCTTGTTCCGCATGTTCGATCAAGATGCGGTGAAGATTGGTGCGCCGCACCCCAAATCCTGATGAGGAAGGGAACGCTGCTTCCACGGACAACCCGGAACTTGCAAAACGAATTCCGCGAAAGCGGCAAGCCTCCATGGGAGGAATAGTCACGCCAAGCCGTTGCAGCGCGGCTATGCTGTCAGGCATAAGCCCCTCACCACAAGATTTGTCGATAGGAGGAATGCAACTGTCAGCAACCGTGACCGCGAGTCCACGCTGACGCGCGGCTAGTGCAGCGGCGATGCCTGCTGGACCGCCGCCGACTATGAAAACATCAGTTGGTTTAATATTTCCTCCCTCACCATTCCAGTGCAACCAATTCTGAACAGAACCCAGGGCCCATAGCCGCGAGCAGTCCCAAAGTGCCAGGGGCAGGACGGCGGTTCTTCATTACTTCTTCAAGGACCACCAGGACTGAAGCCGAGGACAAATTTCCCGTCCGTCGCAAACAATCCCACGACGCCGCTAATTGGCCATTCTCTAAACCGAGTGCCGCCGCTGTTGCCTGCAACACCTTCGGCCCGCCGGTATGCAGTACCCAGCTTCCGACCTCTTCTCGCTTGCGCCCGAGATCCGAAAAGAAGCCGGCAACATCTTTGCCAAGCTGACCCTTAATCAAGTTAGGGACCTCCGGCGAGAGCACGATGCTAAAGCCCTTTTCCGATACCTCCCAACCCATCATCTCTTCCGTTTGCGGATAAAAGACGGACCGTGTGCCCAGAATCTTTGGTCCGCTCTGACCACACTCGCTGCCCGCAACTACTACAGCCGCCGCGCCGTCCCCGAATAATCCCGAAGAGATCAAACTAGCCATCGACATGTCTTCGCGCTGCAAAGTTAACGAACAGAGTTCAACCGCAAGAATTACCGCTACCTGATCGGGATAAGCTCGCACATAATCCGCAGCTCGCGCGATTCCTGCCGCCCCCGCCACGCAACCAAGACCAAACATAGGAACGCGCCGGATGTTCGGCGACAGCCCCATTCGATTGATTAATAGAGCATCAATCGAAGGGCTGGAAATTCCCGTCACGGAAGTAAAGAAGAGCGCGTCAATATCACTGACATCCAAGTCCGCAGTTGTGAAGGCACGGCTGATTGCGCATTGTCCGAGCTCCGTTGCGATGCGAATCCAGTGATCGTTCGCCTCGCCCCATGTCCTCAGTTTCGGGTAAGCGTCGATGGGAAGGGAAAGAAACCGGCCATCCACGCCGACATTCTTATGAAGCCGTCGCAAGACTTCTGGTTTCTCCAGCTTGTCGCCCCAATATTCTTGAAGTGCTGCGAAAAGTGTTTCTTGTGAGTAGTAATACTTCGGGAAAGCGCTCGCGGCGCTCACAATTTGCATTCGGTTGATCCTTAATAATCCGTGAACAATCGACAGCGACTACTCTTCTTAACATATTCAACTTACGAATTCAGCTATTTAAATGCGGATGGCTCTTCGCGCGAGACCCAACGCTTCTGACCAGAAAGCTGTAGACGAATGCGCCAGTTCGACAACTTCTTCGATTGCTGAGACAAAATAATCCATCTGATCGTCCGTGACTACCAGAGGAGGCGCCACTTTCAAAACCATGAAATTATTTCCGCAGATCTGCGTGAGAATCCCGCTATCCCGGAACAATCGCATGACAACAATTTGTCCGAACATTGCGGGATGAATATGCATGAACGCTTCAAATGGAATGCGCAGCTTTAGTGAGCGCGGAGCAGTGAATTCAATTCCCAGCAGAAGTCCCTCGCCACGAACGGCTTTCACCATTTCGTACTTACCCAGAACTTCTTGCAAGCGCGCGCGGAGTTTCTCGCCCATTTCCATTGCGCGTGCGCCCAGATTCTCAGCTTCCAGAACTTCCAGGGTGGCTAGTGCAGCCCGCATGGCAAGACCGTTTTCGCTGTAAGTGGAAGTATGGATAATCGCGCGCCGTAACGATCCATAAACGGAATCGTAGATCGCGTCCGTCATTAACATCGCGCTCACCGGAACCAGTCCACCGCTCATGGCCTTCGCCAGCACGACCATATCCGGATTCACGCCATAGCGCTGCGACGCAAGAAACGGTCCGGTACGATACATGCCGGTTTGCACTTCATCCAGCACAAGTAACGTTTCATAGCGGCGACATAATGTTTGCGCGGCGCGAAAATACCCGGGGTTTGGAATCCGAATGCCGGCTTCGGATTGAATTGGTTCCACGATGAAAGCGGCGAATCGCTTGCTGGCAAGCTTTCGCTCAAGCGCCTCCACATCATCAAAAGGAATCGCTTCTGTTTCTGGAAGAAGAGGCCCAAATCCCTCGCGCCAGAACGAATCGCCCATCAGGGAAAGAGCGCCGCAGGTTAATCCATGAAATGCACCATCAGCGTAGAGCAATCCAACGCGTCCGGTGTGAGCGCGCGAAAACTTAATTGCAGCTTCGACTCCCTCGCTGCCTGAGCTTCCAAAGAAGACCTTCGCCAATCGTCCACCTGCTCGCCGGCAAAGTTTATCCCCAAGCTCGCCAGCCCGCTCCGCGACATGCGACTGAATCATCGCTGGACCGGCAAGGCCGAGCTCTTCGCGAAGCGTGTCAATAACGGCGGGATGGTTATGGCCAATATTGTGAACGCAATATCCAGAAAGAAAATCGAGAATACGCCTGCCATCAGTGGTAAATAATTCGGTGCCTGAGCAGCGCTCGTACCGGACATTCATTTCCAGCAAGTCGAGTAGACGCACCCATTGCGGGTTGACATTTTCGGAGTAGAGATGATCGATCGCAGAATCGACGCTGCTGGTTGCCATTGTGTCCCCTGCCGGTCACGATTGATGACGAAGTAAATCCCGGCTGTAAGTTCTATTTGCAGCGTGAACGGATTGCTGGCTAAATCTGATGCACTGGAAATCGAAGCTGGTTGCACTGATCGAAGAGAGAAGGAGGCTAAAATCTTTGTTTATAGTAAAAGCTTAAGCCAGGCTGAAAATATCGCCTAAAATTTCGTCACTTCGGTGAAGTTAAAATCGTAGTTTCCTGCATTCTGTTCTTCGGGACACTGAAACAAATTAACAGACCACTCCTTCTGGAACGCCTAAACTCCACGCTTTTCTGCTTGCATGACTTCAGAACCGTTTATGGGTGCAAATTGATTCACCACCAGCCAGTAAAGACCAAGTTGCTGTACTACTTGTTGGAATCGATCAAAATCCACTGGCTTTTGAATATAACTATTGACGTGTAGTTTGTAGCTCTCCACCATATCTGCCTGTTCATTCGATGATGTCAACATTACGACCGGGATCATTGCAGTGCGTTCTTCTCCCCGGATTGCTTGCAGCACCTCAAGTCCATCGAGCCTGGGCAATTTCATGTCGAGCAGGACCAGCTTGGGCGCAAGAAATTTACGATCCATGTAGGGTCCCCGGCAAAAGAGAAAATCCAGGGCTTCCACGCCATCGCGGGCAATGTGAATTCGATTCGCTAATCTACTCCTGCGCAACGCGACCAGCGTCAACTCTATATCGGCGGCGTTATCTTCGACGTAAAGAATCTCAACTTCATCATGACTCATAGCTCACCTGCGGTTGTGGATTTTACTGCATTGGCTGAACCCTGTTTTGCGGTGAGAGCAAAGAAGAAAGTGGCGCCCTTATTCACCTCGGCTTCCGCCCAGATGCGTCCGCCATGCTTTTGGATAATACGTTGAACTGTCGCGAGACCTACTCCGGTTCCTTCGAATTCCTCAGCGCGGTGCAGACGTTGGAAGACACCGAATAGTTTGTGCGCGTATTGCTGATCGAAGCCCGCGCCATTATCGCGCACGAAAATAGTGGGCGCGCCCTGCAACGTGACTTGTCCAGTTTCGATGATAGCTTTTTCGCAGCGCCGCGTGTACTTGACCGCATTCGAAAGTAAATTCACGAACACTTGCTTCATCAGGCCAGGATCGCACTCGATTGCAGGTAATTCCCCGATCCGCCAATCAATCTCGCGTTCCTCGCATTCCAATTGAAGATCTCGAACAGCAAATTCGACAAGTGATTTTAAGTTTGTTGGCCTGCATACCAGTTCCTGACGCCCAATCTGCCCCATCTTCAATAAGTCATCCACAAGCTGGCCCATATTCTTCGCCGCATTTCGGATGGACGCTAAATAATGACGTGCCTCGGCCTCAAGAGTAGGACCGTAGTCATCCTCCAGAATTTTGGAGAAGCCGTTGATATGGCGCAGAGGAGCACGGAGATCGTGAGCAACGGAATAGGAAAAAGCTTCCAACTCCTTGTTAACGGCATCAAGTTGCTGGGTGCGCTCTGCCACGCGACGCTCCAGATCCTTATTTAATTTATTAACTTCTTCTTGTGCTCGTTTACGCTCCCCAATTTCACTGGCTAATCCTCGGTTCGCTGCTTCTGCCTGTTTTCTCCGGCGGCTCGCCACCGTAGCGAGAAGAATCGCCATAGCGAGCAAGCCGGTCAAAGTGAAGATCACTAGTACGCCCATCGCTCCTACAGTGAGGTTCAGATGGATTGCACCCAAGTTGAGCACATATGTTTTTGCCGGTTTTCCGGCAGCAGAGTTCGGCTGGCGGATCCCGGCCGTATAACCCAGGACAGCCGCGCAGCAAAGCGCCAGCAGAACTCCGCCGAGTCTGAATCCTTCAGCCGATTTCTTTGCGCCTGAGCTAAAATTCAATTCGCAGCCCTGCTTGTCCCTCGCGTCCCGGTAAATATTGCAGCGGCTTGCCCAGGGGCGTGGAGGCCACATTGTGGAACTGCTCGACGGCGGCCGGATTGGCTCGATTGAGCAGGTTAAAAGACTCAAATATGGCCTGCAGCTGCACCTTCTCGCGGACCACAAATCGCTTGGAGAAGCGCGCATCCAAGTTGACGTAGCCTGGCGCCTGGAAGTGATTGCGGCCAACAAGAAAATCCGTACCATTGCGGAGGCCATCCCCATCTACGTCCACCGGCGCTGCAGGCGAGTCGGTGAAATGAAAGCCGCTCTGTACCCGGAAGATTCCGCCAGCCTCAAATCGCAAAGGGAATTGCACGATTCCGTGTACAAGCAGCGTGTGATTCAGGGCCAGGTCTGAAGGACCGCGATCAAGATTTGTCCCGTTGTAAAACTTTCCGGCTTGCGGCACGGGATTGCCATTGCTCGCGATAAACGATCCATTCGCATTGGTTTTCTTGCTCACCGGATCGGTTACCACCGTCGGAACGCCAACAAAGCTATCGGTCGGGCCATCTGCGCCCAGAGTGCCCGCTCCCAGGCCAGTCTGTACCTCACTCACGAAACTGGAGTGCAGCGCGTTGTCGACCGCATTGGTCCATGTGTAGAAGGCCTCAGTAGTGAAGCGCTTGCTCATACGCTTGCGGATTCCAACACTGATTGCGTCATACCGCCCCTGATACCACGGACCATAACTGAGAATCGGTCTGGTGCCAGTACCCGGCTGTAATTCTCCGGTATGTCCCGGCATGCGGGCTTCAAAGGCCAGATTCGTAGTCCTGACACCAAGCATGTTGCATATATCGCGATGGTAATAATCCGCTTGAATCACGCTATCGCTGGTGATCTCCCTCTGCGCGCCGAAATGAAGACCGCGTGTGTATGGTGTTTTGAAACTTGGATCCACCGTAATTGGGATTAAAAAAACTTGGGGCACGGGAAAGTTCATTGTCAGATTGCCAAATCCACCCCAGAAGAAAAATCCCGGTTGCCGGTTTACGGCGGCACTGGCCGCATCCACGAATTGCTGTGGGTCGAGTCCGCTCAAAGCTTGCACATTGCTCTGACTCACTACAGTGTTGAGTGGGATTGGTGCATGACCCGCCGCCACCACCGTATTCAAATGATCGACGCCGAAAAGAGGCAAGCCCGCCGTGGGGCAGGTGGCGCTTGAGGACGCAATCTGCGCATCAGTCAAGATCGGCGAAGGGCATAATCCGAATAGCTGCGGAAGACTGGATGGATCACCATAGAACAATCGTGGAAAGGAGATGGTCTGATCACGGAAGAGGTTTGCGCCTCCAAAGCCTGGAATGTCGCGCGCCAAACCGATACGAAAATTGTCGGAGAAAATCCCCCAACTTGCGCTAAGAACGGTTTTCGGGGTCGGCGACCATGCGGCTCCGAGGCGAGGAGAAAAATTAGTGCGATTGGGAAAGCGGGAATCATAGTCCCAGCGCACCCCAAGGTTCAGCGTCAGGGCTTTCTCAATTTTCCAGTCATCCTGCACAAACAATCCGTCATAGTTGTTGCGCAAACGGATAAGGTTGTCCTCTTGCGTTGGTCCGGCCACTCTTGTCAGGACATAAACTCCGGAGTTGACCGGACCGAATTCGCCAAAATCGGAAGTCGTCGCGAATAGCTGATTCAGAAGATTGCCCGCTTCTTGGCCATTCACGTGAGTGTGCTGGAAATCCCAGCCAAACTTAATTTCGTGCCTTTGCACTACTTTGTCGAGGTGCGAGCCGGTCGAGGTGTATTGCGGTTGCAGTACAAGTGGCGTGAATCCGGCTCCGAACTCGACTTGTCCCAAATCGCCTGTCAAACGATTTGTATTCAATCCGCTAAATAAATTAAACAAAGTGGTGGCTGGGCTCGCCTCCGGATGCGCCGCTCTCTCGTCGAATGTCCCGCGGCGATATTGCAAGTAGGAGCTCAGCAGCCATGGGTTGCTCTGGTTGCCAACGGTCGCAGTGTCATGAAAACCCAACATGAGATGCCGCGAATCGGAATTAGTCCGCGTGGAAGGTAGATTGACCGCTTGCGATAACGGAAGGAAATTCGTTATGTGACTGTTGATCAAGTTCATTTGTTCGGTTACGTGATGCCGTCCCAGTTGCTCGTCGAGCTTAAGAAAGGCCCGGGTCTCAAATATTTGGTTGTGCTGATCAAAACTTTCTTCGCGGGCTTGCAGAAAGTCTGGAGTGTTAGGGGGAAAATTGAAGTTGAGTTGGCGGCTCTCGCGAATTCGTTCCAGTGATCCGAAAACGAAAACGCGATCGTGTAGGATGGGACCCCCCAGATTCGCGCTCGGGTCCCAACGCAGCAGGAAAGGAGTGTTCTTCCCGGAGACGTCGGAGAAATCTAACGCACTGTTACGGTGGAAAGCCGACAGCAACCCGTGCCATTGGCTGGTCCCGCTCTTGCTCACCACGTTCACGACTCCGCCCGAGCCGTGCCCAAATTCCGCGCCGTAGCCCGCAGTGAGTACTTGAAATTCCAGAATCGAATCCTGATCGAAAGGCGCAGCGGGACCGCCGTCCACGGCATCGCTGTTAGGCATCCCATCCACGAGGAAGATAGCGTTTCCGCCGCGCTCCCCTAAAATAGGAGCTGCTGCGTCGGCTCCCGAATCGGCTTGACGATTGATGGCAATACCCGGAACCAGTTGCATGAGATCGAGATAATTCCGTCCATTGATCGGCATTTCCTCGATCTGTTGAGGCAGGATAGTTGCGCCCGAAGAAGAAATCGTGGTCTCAAGTAATGGCGGATTGCCCGAAACTGTAATCACTTCCTGTAGTGTGCTCACGGCCAGCACGACATCGAGGATCAGCAAACGATTTACTGTCACCGTCAAACTCTTGTAAAGTTTGATGGCAAAACCAGACTCCTCCACACGCAAACTATATGTTCCCGCCGGTAGACCAGGGATTCGATATGATCCGACGGCATCGCTAGTGGTTTGAATTTCGCTGGCCAATGTTGGGCCGCTCAAAGTGATTTCTGCACCTACTATTGCTAAATGTTGTTGGTCGGTGACAGTTCCGCGCAAAGTGGAGGCGGTCTGGGCTGTGAGACCCGAGGGCCACAAGATTAACGTGAGGTGAAGTAAGAACAAAAAAACTAAACGGGAACGCAGTAGGACGCAACGAATACTCGCGTATCCGCGGTTAATTCCGGTCCAGAGCCGACGAGTCATATAACTTTTATCGGCTAGGCAAAGTATTGCCTTCAGTATGAGACGTAGATTTACGGCTGTTTATTTGATACGAGATTAGAGCATTCTCACTGCTTGGTTACGCTGTGTTACTTCGAGGAAATGTGCGAACACCTATACACACTAGCATCGACGTTCTACGCATCTGCAATTTCCATCAAAGCGAGCTCATTTCGTCGCAGAGTCAACTGGATTTGGCTCCGCCTTGTAGACAACATGCTTGGTTTGCTTAAATCCAGAGATAAGGCTTGAGATGATTTACGGAATTCTTTCTTTAGAATTTCGTGACTTCAGTGAAGTTAAAATCTTTCACCTTCATGGCAGGCACAACCATGTCAAAGGACTCCTCACCGCTGGCACGCACCGGCGTTCCCATTTCTTCGACATTCGAAAGCATGTGTATCAGGCTCTCGTTGAACCTGAAATTTCGCACACCATGACGAACCTTGCCGTCTTCCACATAGAAAGTGCCATCGCGGGTCATACCGGTTAAGATCTTCTCGTAAGGATCGACTTCGCGAATGTACCAAAGCCGTGTCACCAGAACACCCCGCTCGGTGGATGCGATCATTTCATTTATAGTCGCCGGCTTCTCGGGAGCGCCAAAGACAATGTTCATTGGCGCTTCCCCCATCTCGTTGGGAATCGGAAAGCCGTGCCCAGTGGGCTCGACCGGGCCAACCTTGTCTTTGAATTCGGAGTGTTTCATCTTCTCTGCCGTGGCCCTCGCAAAAACCAGCCGTTTCACTATGCCATTTTCCACTAGTTGCATACGCTGCCGCCGCATCCCTTCTCCATCAAATGGGGAATTCGATTGCAAAGGATGCGCCACGTCATCCCATATGTTGATGTTTTCTCCGAAAAGCTTTATGCCCACACGATTGTTTAAAAACGAGCGTTGATCAAGAATCGCAAGTCCGCCAAAATCCCAAAACATGAACCCGGCCATATCGAGCACAGCCGCAGGCTCGAGAATGACGGTATATTTTCCTGCCGGAATTTCCTTCGGACTCGCGGATTCAGTCGCTTTGCCTGCGGCTATTTCCGCCAGAGCAATTGCATCGATATGGCCCACATCCGGCGAATTGGATTTTTGCCATCCCGAAGAATCTCCAGCCAGCATCGTGATCGAGACTTCAGAAGAAGTCTGCGTATGCCATTCTGACAATCCCTTCGAATTAAAAATCCCCTCCACCGATTCGCCCGAAGAAAAAATGCCGGCAGTGGTGAGCTTATGCTTCTCCGCTATGCTGACGATCTTCTTTACCGCTTCCGCGCGTTGCGCGGGAGTAACCGCTGCCGTGGCGTCGAAATGGCGGATGGGAATAGGCCCGGTATCTTTGCCGTTGCCGACAGGCACGGGGAGCAAATCGGCGTCAGGATGCTGAACCTTCGCGAGAGTCTCCGAAGCCTGAACTACGCGCTTCAGGCTCTCGTCGTCGAGTTTGTTGGAAGTCGCACGCGCAGTGCGTCCGCTAAAGACAGTACGCACCGAAACACCGTAATTCTCCTCCTCAACGTTTTGATGAATAGTATTGTTCGCGAAACGAGTCAGGGCAGAACGCCCGCCATAGAAAATAGCTTCGACCTCATCAGCAATCGAATGCTTCTTGATGCGTGCGAAGATGTCAGCAGCTTGGTCTTTATTTAGCATTCAACGACGAATCTCACGTGCCTTTATAAGCTGAACCTACACTAATGTTGCGGAACCGCGCGGGAGACGCGCCATGCCCCGTTCCCATCACCTGTTGCGGTTGTCCCTTGCCGCAATTCGGCGTTCCCCAGAGAGTCCATTCATCGCGGGAACAGATTGCATCCATGGAATTCCAAAATTCGGTTGTAATCCCCGAGTAGGAGGGATTCTTCAACATACGTGTTTTTTTCCCGCCTTTGATCTCCCACCCCATTTCGCAGCCGAACTGGAAGTTGTAACGCTTATCGTCGATCGACCATGACTTATTCGTCTGCATCAGTATGCCGTGATCTGTCGATGCGATCAGTTGCTCCAGGCTGAGCGGCTTCTCTCCAGGCAGAATGCTGATATTTGTCATGCGAATAATTGGCAACCGGTTCCAGTTTTCGGCCCGCAGTGTTCCTCCCGAACGATTCTCGCCAATCGTGTGCGCCGTTTCTCGCGAACTCAAATATCCCGTGAACAGCCCATTCGTAATGATCGGAGTGCATTGCGCTGGCACCCCTTCATCATCGTAGGCGAACGTTCCAAGACCCGGCCCGTGCTCTTCTCGCGCATCAGCAACGACATTCACCAGGTCGCTGCCGTAACGCAGTTTGCGTAATTTATCCAAAGTAAGAAAAGACGTCCCCGCGAAATTCGCTTCCATCCCGAGCACGCGATCCAGTTCAATAGGGTGTCCGACCGATTCGTGAATCTGCAAACCGAGTTGTGAGCTGTCGAGGATCACATCAAGCTTTCCTTCAGGACACTTATCTGCTTTAAGCAGCGCGACCGCCTCTTCCCCGATTCGGCGGGCGTTCTCGATCAGCTTCAATTCTTCGATCAGCTCGTATCCTTTATTCTGATACTGCCCACCAAACGAATTCGGGTACGACCGCTTCTGAATCTCACTGCCCGCAAACACCAACGCTGTGTATCCCGCGCCAGTGACAAACTTCGTTTGATGTATGTTCGCGCCGTCTGATGAAAAGTACCACTGCTCCTCGCGGCGAAACTGCATGTTAGTTTCGGCCAGCGTGACTCCTCCTACTGACCGCAATTCGGAGTCGATTTTCAACAGCAAATCAAGGTTCTGTTCGACCGAAGTCGTAAATGGATCGATTTTGTATGCGGAAGTCCACTCAGCAGTGACGGGCTTTTCAGGAGCAAGTTGCACATCGTGCTGCTTCACTCGCGCCGAAGCTTTTGCAATCGCGAAAGCCCGCGCAGCGGTAGCTTCCACCGCACCGCGACTCAGATCGTCGGATGCAGAGAACCCCCAAGCTCCATCCGCCAACACTCGTATGCCAATACCGAGAGATTCCGAGACTGAAGCGCTGCCGATTTTGCCGTTCTTTGTAGCGAGAGCACGGCTGCGATCGTCCACAATCCGCAAGTCAACGTAAGAAGCACCACGTTGTGTCGCGATATTCAGAGCCCAATCGGCAATGTGTTTCATGGCCAAATCAAAATCTAACACAGAGGCAAAAAAGATACAGGGAATTGGCGATAACCTGCTTGCGACCATTTGCGGGACTATGTGGTCGATCCATAGCTCAATAGGTATTCTGTCGAACACAGAATTAGTCGTGATCCCATGCCGTTACCTTTGTGCAAAAGTAAGGTTACTTTGGGCTTGCGCTCCATCCTCAATGAGCGGTACCATGCAAGTGTTCCCAGCGGCCATGCTCTCTAGCTGGCCTTTCGCGCCCTCTGACTCCAGGCGCCAGACGGACAAACGATCCAAACGGATTTAAGATCCTACGGATAAGAATATTCAACCAGCAAGTTCCAATCGTGTTGGATTTTTGACGCATGCGTTAGGCATGTGCGTAGTGAGAGGTACATCCGGATAGCGTATCCACTAATTTCAGGTAGCAGTTAATTCAGAAAAATAGTTATGCGATCCGTTTTGTTAACGGATGGAACGCAGACTTGCAAGTGAGAAAAATATGAATGTTGGACCCGCAGGTCCCTCCGGAGGCGGGGGGAGAAGACGAAGGCGCGGACGGCGTCCGCCTAACCGTGGTGGTCAGCCGGGTGGCGGACCGCGCGGTGACCGCCAACAGCATGGCGGAATCTACAGCGCGCCCATGGATCACAGTTATCGTGCGGCGCAAAACGGCAACAATGGCCCCCGGCAAGGACGCGGACGGCCCGGCTTTGCGCCTACGTTTGCACCCGCGGATCCCGATCCGCTGCCGCAACAGGCTGAGAATGCCGCATCCCGAATCTTTGCTTTCGTAGACGACCTGTTTTTTCAGGCAAAGATTCAGGAGACCGCCCGTAAGCTGAACGTCAAAGTCGAATTCGTGAAAACCGAAAAAGACATGCTGGAGAAAATCAAGCAAAATGGCGATGGAGAGAAGCCGTCTCTGGTGATCTTCGATATGAATAACGCAAATGCGAAGCCTCTGACGCTGATCCCAAAATTGAAAACGAAATTAAAAAAGACTTCAATTATTGGATTTCTATCGCATATACAAGGGGATTTAAAGCAGAAGGCACATGAAGCGGGGTGCGATATGGTACTGCCGCGCTCGGCATTCTCGCAGAATCTGCCGCAGTTATTGCGACGTCACGGAGCTCCTGCCGAAGAAGCAGTTGGATAAAATCCTGCTGAGATTTTAGCTGGGAAAGTGGAAGTGAACGTCTTGCCGCGAGGCGATTGCGACTCCGTTCATCGTCGCTGGAGTGAATCGCCAGTTTCGCAAGACTGCCAGCACCTTGTCATCAATTCCGTTACCAAGTGATTGCAGGATTTTTGTTTCCGCAACATTCCCCTGCGTGTCAATCGTGACTTCTACGACTACATCTCCCACAATTCCTTCCGGCAAGTCTGAACGGGGAGGGTCGGGGAAAGTTATCGGGAAAGCAGGCCGGGCCTCGTAGCCAGTCATTGAAATTGCTGAGGATGATCCGTAGGGAGAGCCTGCGCGAGCGGATTCAACTGGCGCTTCAACCGCTGGTATCTTTTCGGTTTTTGCGGTCTTTGTTTTGCGTTGAGATTTCGTCCGAGGAGCTTGCAGCTCGGAGATGGTTAGTGACGGAGCTTCGCCGGAATTTGCCAGGTATGTAATTGTGGGCGAAGAACCCGACCCATGATTTCCGAAAGCCACGCTCGATGGTTTTATGAATTGTGGGCGGTACGATCCAATCAGCGCGCCCAAAATTGCGCAGTGAACGAGCGCGGAGGTGATGATTGCTGATTTCGATCTCGCGGAATGTTGCGTCTGATTAAACATCAGCTGCCCTTAGCTAAATTCTAGCATCTGCGTAAAGCTATCCCGGTGGCCAGCCCAGATCCCGCCCTCCTACTAAGTGCACGTGCAAATGGAAGACGGATTGTCCTGAGCGCGGCCCTACATTCAGCACTGTGCGATAGCCGTCTTCGATGCCGCGATCACGCGCGATTTTTGCCGCCGTGAGATGGCATTGGCCAATAATTTCAGCTTCTTCGGCTGTGGCTTCTTTCAATCCGCGTATGTGTTTTTTGGGAACGACGAGTACGTGGGTCGGAGCTTTGGGATCGACATCTTCAAAGGCAAAAGTATGTTCGTCCTCGTAAACCTTTTTAGAAGGAATGTCGCCACGAATAATGCAGCAGAAAAGGCAATCGTTCATAGGCAGGCTCTAGGCTGCGGGCGTCAGGTTTCAGGTGGGCGAACCCGAGCGCCAGCGCTACGGTAAATATACTCCAGGGCAGATACAGTCGTTGGCCAGTCGTCGTTGGCTTTTGTGGAATTGGCTTGTGCATTCGATCTTAAGTTCGGAACCGGAAGCCTGATACCTCTTCCTCAATCCAGTCTTACTAAAAATATTGCTCCTTGATCGGTCTGCGTGGTTTGGGCTACTTCGGTCGCGCGCTTTCTATCATCCTCTTGAACCCGAACTCGAACCCACCAGTCTCCGGTAGGGCTGTCAAAGCTGAGCACTTTCGCTGTGTGATAACGGCGCGAAAGATGTTCTTCGAGTTTGTGCGCCGGTCCTTCCTTCTCGAACGGACCGATCTGCACTGCCCAGCGTCCACCGGAGTCGAGCGGCACTGGTGCTTCGAGAACTTCTAATCGAACTGTAGCAACTCCGGGCTTCCAAACATCGATTTTTTTCGCGGCGGCTAATGAGAGATCGATAATGCGTCCTTCGACAAAGGGACCACGATCGGTGACGCGAACGATTGCCGACGCTCCAGTCTTGACATTGGTAACGCGTACGATCGAGCCCAAGGGAAGAGTGAGATGCGCGGCGGTCATGGCATGCATGTTGTAGACCTCACCGTTCGAACCGCGACGGTTATGATAGGGTGCCCCATACCAGCTCGCGAGACCAGTTTCGATCGCCAGTGGTTTAGCATTGAGCGGAATCTTCAGAGCTTCTTTTTCTTCATCTTCTTCGTTTTCATCGCCGCTTTTTGGCTTCGTCTCTGGTTGTGCAGTTGTTGGCAGATTCGCTGAAGGCTCAGCGATAGGAGGAGGCGGCGGAACGCTCGCTTGTTCCCGTTTGTGTGCACAAGCAGTGAAGAAAAGTGCGAGCAGAGAGACGAAGATGACTGTTTGGAAACGAGGCAAAAGCCAATGGGAATTCGTCAATAGCATCACTTGGAAGACGCGTGTTTTTCCATGTAGTCAGCCATGTGCGTGAGTTTTTCGGCAGCAATTCTTAACGCTTTCGTCGAGTGCTGGCGAACAGCGGGAACAACTTCGTTGTTTAAATACTTAATGAACTCGGCGGATTCTCTTTCCAGACGCTCGGCAGCTTCTTCTACTTTGCGATTGAAGTCGGACATAGTGGCGGCTCGTGTGCTGAGATCATTATTTCGTTATATAGGTATGTGGTCAACCTTTAGGTTTTAATGTTATCTGGACGCTTGAGGTACAGGGGAGTATATTTTTGCCTCTATGTACATTCGTGAATTCACCGCGAAAAATTACCTTATCCATAAAAACACATCGCTCAAGCTTTCGCCAATTACCGTATTTGTAGGTCCGAATGGGGGCGGCAAATCGGCGCTATTCGATGCCGTGCTCAATTTTTCGATGGTGGCGAGAGGAAACCTTAGGCAAGCGTTCGGTCATTTTCCGTATTCTTATTTGGCGACCAAATATCACGGCGCAAGTAAACACGCTCGGATAGGGTTTAATGTTGAGTTAGCCGCTAACGCAGATGATAGTAATTATCTGAGATACGAGATCGACTATGCTCAGACAAGCGGTAGTGAGGCTGGCAATCCGAGCTTCCAAATTTTGCATGAGCTCCTCATTGAATTGCCTAAGAATAAGGTTTTGTTTGACAGAAAAGATATCGATTCTTCTCCGCTGAAAGCAGCAGTGAAGTTTGTTGAGGACGATAGGGGAATCTTTGCTGCACTCCGCGCGGCTTTCCTGAGCAAACAGCCCGAAGGAAAGTTTGAGTTCCTTGGTGATGTTGCTCGGGAGATCAGTCGATTCAATCGCTTCAGATTGACGCCCTATGATTTAGCTGGCACCAGTCAATTGCCCGATCTTACAGAAAACGGGAACGCCCCTAGACTAGGTCACACTGGTAGCGATTTGGCCGCCTGTTTGTACTACATGCAGGAAAAAAAAGACTCAGCACTCGAAAACATACTACAGCACATGCGGGAAGTCGTGCCGGGGTTTAAGGGCTTTGAATTTACCTTTTCGGGTTCGGATAGAGTGGCATTCACAATGGATTTCGAAGATGATCGACGATCAGTGGCGGCGGTGCGACTGTCTGACGGGCTCCTTCTATTCCTCGGTCTTATGGTACTAACGTACAGCTCAAACCGTCCGCCCGTGATGTTAATTGAGGAACCAGAAAATGGACTCACGCCTACCGCCCTCAAGCGTTTCTATCGAGCAGTTAGAGAACTCGCATTCGCTAAGGATCCCACAAAACGAAGCCAAATCCTTATCTCTTCTCATAGCCCATTCGTGATTTGCGAAGCATGGAATGGTGAAGATCGCGATTTTATTCACCAAATCAAAATTGAAAATGGACACGCTGTAGTTCGCAAATTGTCCGATGCTGTCAAAGAACAACAGATTGCGCTTGGAAAGGATGATAAAGGCAATCGTACCGTGTTGGGCTTGCGGAATGCGGAAGAATTGATGGCTGGCTACTTGGGTTAAGCTTCACTGGATCCAGTCATCCGGGAAATGTCTTTATTCTCCGATACCGCGATAAAGAAGCTCTTCCGACGACAGCTTTTGCGCTGGTATGACGCGAATGCCCGCGACCTGCCTTGGCGGCGGGATCGCGATCCTTACCGCGTCTGGCTTTCGGAAGTTATGCTGCAACAGACGCGGGTTGCCGCAGTAATCGAGCACTATCATCGATTCCTGCAACGCTTTCCTACGATTGAAAAATTGGCTGCTGCGCGGGAGGCTTCGGTGCTCGCCGTTTGGAGCGGGCTCGGATATTACCGCCGTGCACGGATGCTGCATACTGCTGCGAAAAAAATCGTAAGCGAACGTGGAGGAACATTCCCCGGCAGTTCAGCGGAATTAAAAACTCTGCCTGGCATTGGACGTTACACGGCAGCGGCCATCGCCAGCATTGCTTTCAACGAACCAATAGCAGTGGTGGATGGCAACGTGGAACGAGTGTTGCAGCGTGTGGCAGGCGAGCGGCTTGAAAAAGAAAAAATTTGGGAGATGGCACAGAGATTAGTGAGCCCGCAAAGACCTGGAGATTCGGATCAGGCAATAATGGAATTGGGCGCTACGATTTGCCTACCGCGACAGCCCAAATGCTTGGCGTGTCCGGTAGTGGAATTGTGTGCAACGCGCGGTGAGCTTCCGGCACCCGAAAAGTACGGGCGTCAGATGAAACGCGAAATTCATTATGCTTTGGATTGTCTTAATGGTTCGGTGTTTCTGGTGCAGAGGCCGAATCAAGCATCGCTTATGGGTGGGATGTGGGAGTTACCGGAGATTAAGATCGAAAAGCAGATTCCTCCTGGGCTAACGCCAACTCGGAATGACAAAAATAAGAGGATTGGCAAGAATGAGGACGCGCAAAAGATTAGCAATTCTTTTGATCCTGCCCGCGAGAAACGAGACTCCTCCTGGCTTACGTTGCGACATTCCATCACAGTTACGGATTATGTTGTGCGTGTGAAAAGAGGGATGGTTCCCGAAGGGATGGCGGGGAAGTGGGTAGATAGATCCAAGCTTACAAAGTTGCCGCTTACAGGATTGGCGCGAAAGATTCTGCGGAAAGCCGAGATCATATAAGCGAGCTTTTACCACGGGCCACAGAGGCACGGAGAAAAGGAAATCTAAATTCGCTTTTACCCCTGTAGGCTGTTGCGTGTTCTAGAATTTAGTTATCGGAAGCTAATATGCGCTGGTTGCAAAACATCTTCGGAGGAAATTACATGACCGCACTAAAACCCGGAGCGCAGGCTCCTGATTTCAATTTATCTACCATAGATGGGAAACCCTTCGCGCTTCATGATGCGCTTGCGCGGGGACCTGTGGTTGCTGCTTTTTTCAAGGTTTCCTGTCCAGTGTGTCAGTATGCATTTCCTTTTCTTGACCGCATTTACAAAGCGCATGCCGGCAAGAACTTTACATTCATCGGAATCTCACAGAACGACAAGAAAGACACAGCTGATTTCATGAAGCAATATGGGGTGACATTTCCGGTATTGCTCGATGATACAAAGACGTTTCCTGTTTCCAACGCTTACGGTCTGACCAATGTTCCCACGATTTTCTGGATCGCTGAAGATCGACGAATCGAAATCTCCAGCGTTGGCTGGTCCCGCCACGATGTTGAAGAAATCAGCCGCAAAGCGGCCGAAGCAAATCATGACGCAGTCATTCCCCTGTTTCGTTCCGACGAGAAGATTGCTGACTTTCGCCCCGGTTGAGAGTCTAAAAACTAGCTCGCGGTCGCGGGCAAATTTAGTTCGCAATCAAATTAGAGAGGCATACGCGGAGGAACAGTGCAGAAGTCGATAATCGTATTCTTCGCGATGGCATTAGCGTTGGCTTCCTTGACTTCTTGCAAGCCGAGGAACGAAATCACGCAGACGGAACTAGTCCGACGCACGCAAGAGCTCTTTGATTCCGTCGCTGGAGGTGATCAGACACCCTGGAAAAAGTACTTCGCCGATGACTGCATGTACTTCGACGAAAAAGGCCGAAATATGAATAAAGCCGCGCTGGTGGCCGATGTTACTCCATTACCGGCAGGCTATTCGGGCAACATCAAATTAGGGAAAGTGCAAAGTCACATTGAAAGAAATGTAGCCATCCTGAGCTACGACCTCGACGAAAAAGAAATTGTGTTCGGTCAAGAGATGAGCGCGCGTTATCACGCAACAGACACTTGGATGCGTCGCCATGGAAAATGGCAGATTGTCGCGGGCCAGGTGCTCCGGTATTACGAAGACCCTGCGCCGGGAAGAGCAAATCCCGAAATTTTCCCTGAGTATGTAGGAACATACGAATTGGCTCCCGCGAACACGCTTACCATTTCGACGGATGGGAAGCAGTTATACCGGCAGCGTGGTGATCATCCCAAAGACATCCTCATTCCTGAAGCAACTGACATATTCTTCCGCAAAGGAGTTGAAGGCCGTCTGCTCTTTCACCGCGCCGACAACGGAAAAGTAGACGCGCTTATTGATCGAAGAAATAATGAAGACGTAGTTTGGAGAAAGATCAAATAACGATTGGGGCTGACGGTTAGTGCAGACCAGACTTGCTCAACTTATACCCGCCTTCCCGTACAATAAGCAGTTCATATTCCCTTTGTAGGAGCCTCGCAGAATGCGCAAGTGCGCTGTTCTCTTGATTGTTCTTTTTGGGTGCTGTGCATCGTTTGCACAGAATCCGCATAAGCATCAACCGGCGAACGATCCTAGTCCCGCTCGCCTTCCCGGCCCAGCGATTGCTGCCATGCAGACAATCAACTCCGAGCGTATTCGTGCGGATGTTCGATTCCTTTCGCATGATTTGCTTGAGGGGCGTGGAACAGGCCAGCGCGGAGGCGACATTGCCGCGGAATATATCGCTACGCAGTTTGCAATTGCTGGATTGAAACCTGCCGGCGACAACGGCACATTTCTGCAAAAAGTTCCCATGGTTGGTATCACCCCAGCTCCAGAGACAGCGTTTTCGTTGGTGCCACCGCATGGCTCGGCGATTGAGCTGAAGCCGCTCGATGAATACGTTGCTTATGACCAAACTCAGCAGCCGCAGTCCGATGTAGACGCCGATATTGTTTATGTCGGTTATGGAATTGAAGCTCCAGAATACAAATGGGACGACTACAAGGGAACGGATGTCCATGGCAAAGTGTTGTTGATGCTGGTCAACGAGCCACCGTCCGACGATGTGAATTTTTTCAAAGGCAAAGCGCTGACTTATTACGGACGCTGGACCTATAAGTACGAAGAGGCTGCACGAAAAGGAGCGGTGGGCGTGATTTTGATTCACCAGACCGACATGGCCAGCTATCCGTGGGAGGTCGTGCGAAATTCGAATTCCGGCGAGAAGTCCTATCTGAAACTTGATGGCACTCCAAAATTGAAAGTCGCTTCATGGGTGCAGCTGGATGTGGCAAAACACCTGGCTGGAATCTCTGGAATGGATCTGGACCGCATGATGGCGGATGCACGTTCTCGCGATTTCCATCCGGTTGCGTTGTCGGTTAAGTTGCAGGCGCACATGGTGAGCAAGATCCGCCCATTTGAATCGAATAATGTGCTGGGTCTATTGCCGGGCTCTGATGCGAAGTTGAAGTCCGAAGCCGTGATGTATACGGCACATTATGATCATCTTGGAATCCGTCCGGACATGCCGGGTGACAACATTTACAACGGCGCGGACGACAATGCTACGGGGTGTGGCATTCTGCTGGAACTGGCACGAGTATTCGCGCAAGCAGCACAGAAGCCCCGGCGCTCGATTTTATTTGCGTCGGTTACAGCGGAGGAGCAGGGCTTGCTTGGTTCGGAATATCTCGGCAAGCATCCGCCAATTCCAGCCGCGAAGATCGCGCTTGACTTGAACTACGACGACATCCCGCCGCTTGGCTCGCCCCAGGAAGTGGAAGTTTCGGGAGCGGAACGGACGACTTTTTATCCAACGCTGGAATCGCTAGCGAAGGATTTTCGGCTGACGATTCGCCCAGATGCGCAGCCGGAGGCGGGGCACTACTATCGCTCAGACCATTTCAGCCTCGCGCGCGTCGGCATTCCGTCGTTCTCGATCAATGAAGGTATGAAGTATAAAGGCCACGATGAAGCTTGGGGATTACAGCAGGCGGAAGAGTACACGTCGAAGCATTATCATCAGCCGAGTGATGAATATCGCCCAGACTCGGATTTCACAGGTGATGCGGTGATGGCGCGATTTGGATTTGCGCTGGGATGGGAGGCGGCGTCACAGCCGAAATTAGTAGGATGGAAAAAAGGAGACGAGTTCGAAGCAGCGAGAGTGAAGAGCGGGGACTAACGTCAAGATTCTTCGACTCGTGGCTTCTCCGCAAGCGAAGAAGCGAAGTTACTCAGGATGACATATTTCTTTAGAGCATTTAGGCGTGCATTGTTTTCAGCGCCGGACTGATGATCAATTTTGGTTCGGTGGCTTTTTGTACATCTTCCGCCGTCAATCCTGGGGCAATTTCTTCGAGCAGCAACCCTTGGGGTGTAACCTGAATCACCGCCATTTCCGTAACTATCATATTTACTACTTTCACTCCGGTTAACGGCAGGGTGCACTTTTTCAGGATCTTTGGCTGAAGATCGCGCGTTGTATGCTCCATCGCTACGATTACCCGCCGGGCACCAGCAACCAGATCCATAGCTCCGCCCATGCCTTTGACCATCTTTCCGGGGATCATCCAGTTGGCGATATTGCCTTGTTCGTCCACTTCCATCGCGCCGAGCACGCTAAGATCAATGTGGCCGCCGCGGATCATGGCAAAAGAATCGGCGCTGGAAAAATAAGACGTGCCCGCCATCTCACTTACGGTCTCTTTGCCGGCATTGATGAGATCGGCGTCCTCTTGGCCTTCAATCGGATAAGGGCCAATGCCAAGCATGCCGTTTTCGGATTGAAGAATTACGTCCATCCCAGCGGGAACATGATTGGCGACGAGAGTGGGTAAGCCGATACCGAGATTCACGTAGAATCCGTCGCGCAACTCCTGGGCGATTCGCTTGATGATGCGCTCGCGCTTTTCAATGTCTTTCGCGGGTTTGGCTATCATAGTCATTCGTCGCACGTCGTTGGTCGTTCGCAACGCAGAAGATTGATAAGAAGGAGCAGCCAACGACTATTGGCTAACGGCTGCTCTTACAGTTCTCCGCTCGATTCTTTTTTCGTACAACTCGCCCTGGAAAATTCTTTTCACGTAGATACTAGGGGTGTGGATCATCTCGGGATCGAGTTCGCCGACTTCCACCAGGTGCTCGACTTCCGCGATGGTGATTTTGGCTGCCATCGCCATCATGGGATTAAAGTTGCGCGCGGTTTTCCGATAGACAAGATTTCCCATCCTGTCGCCCTTCCAAGCCTTAACGAAGGCGAAGTCGGCTTTTAAAGCGTGTTCCATAACGTAAGGACGGCCGTCGAATTCGCGTGTTTCTTTATTTTCAGCCACGATTGTGCCAACGCCAGTAGGAGTGAAGAATGCGGGAATGCCCGCCCCGCCCGCACGAATCCGCTCGGAAAAAGTTCCTTGCGGAATTAAATCGAGCTTAATTCTTTTTTCGAGAACCATCTGCTCCAGCAATTTATTTTCGCCTACGTAGGTTCCGATGTGAGAAATAATTTGATCGGCGGCAAGCAGCAGGCCCATGCCGAGTCCATCGACGCCAACATTGTTGCTGATCGTCTTTAAATTCTTGGTACCTTTTCGCACCAGTGCGCGAATCAGATTCTCAGGAATGCCG
>DASRFC010000038.1:0-11686 GCA_035651835.1 Terriglobales bacterium | reverse complement strand
GGCCATGGCGGTGGGGGTGGAAGCGGAGGTCATGGAGGAGGTGGAAGCGGCGGTCACGGAGGAACGGGCGGTGGTGGCCATGGTGGCGGCACAACCCCAAGCCAGTTCTACGGGACAAATCCGTACTCCATGCCTCGGCAGATCGTCCCAACTTTCCCCTCGAGCGCTTCGGATAACCAGCAGGTTCTTTACGCACTGGCTGCCGGTACCGGTGGTTTTGTAATCTTGAACACCAACGATTTACTCGGGGGCCTGGAGAAGATTGGCAAAGAACAATCCGAGTACTACATCATTGGCTACTCTCCTTCCGAATCGGAGGAAGGAAGTTGCCATACCTTGAAAGTAAAGGTCGATCGTGGTGGCACCAATGTGAGGTCGCGAAGCGGATACTGCAACGTGCGACCGCGCGATTTGCTCGCGGGCAATTCGATCGAAAAAGGACTGGAGGGCCACGCCTCAGCTGACATGCCGGGGAACGTTGCGGGTTCAATGCAGACTCCTTTCTTTTACATTGCTCCAAACACGGCACGCGTGAATTTGGCGCTTGAGATTCCATCCAGCTCCTTGAAGTTTGAGAAGGTAAAGGGGAAAATGCACTCAGCGGTGAACGTTCTCGGAATTGCCTATAAGCCCGACAATACCATTGCCGCGCGATTCAGCGATACCGTAAACCTCGACTTCGAAGACAAACACGAAGTGGAAGAATTCACCAAAAATCCCTTCCATTACGAAAATCAGTTTGAAATCTCGTCAGGCAAGTATCTTCTCAAGATTGTTTTCAACTCAGGCAATGAAAGCTTCGGCAAATTGGAAAAGCAGCTTGCGATCGATCCTTATAACGGAAAACAATTTGCGCTAAGCGGAGTGGCCCTGAGCAATCAGATTCATCGAATTTCAGAAAACGAATCGGGACTGGATACGGCGCTGCTCGAAGACAAGACGCCTCTCATAGTGCGTGGAATGCAAATTACTCCTTCCGGAAGTAACCGATTCAAAAAAACCGAACCGGCGGCAATTTATGCCGAAGTCTATGAACCGTTGCTGACCGGAGCCACACCCCCGAAGGTTGGCATTGAAATCATCATCGTAGATCGAAAAAGCGGAACGAAAAAAGCGGATATTGGCATCCCAAATACTGACTCTGCCATTGACAAAGGGAACCCCGTCATCCTTCTTGGACTCAAGCTTCCCGTGGATTCGCTGACTCCAGGTTCCTACCAGTTGCAATTGAAAGCGTTGGATTCGGCGGGGAATGCCTCCGCTGTCCGGTCTTCTGACTTTGAGGTAGAGTAGGGGTCTTTGGCAGAAATCTTAAGCGCTGCGGAATATCGTGCACCGATTTGGTCAGGAATTTTCATTTTTTGGTGGATAATTTTAGCAAGCATACCGGCAGCGGCTCAGAGCAACCCACCGGACGTAAAGGCCACTCGTGACCAAAATGACGTGCTTCTCAATTGGAACGGGATCGAGAAAACTCTCTACGCTAACGCCAAACCCTACGTCGAATTATCGACAGCCGATCTAAAGAACGCACTGCCGGAATTGCAGGAACTCGAACCCGCGTTGAATCAGGATGAACTGCCTGCCCTGCTCAAAAAAACTGGCGACAAGACGCGCGATCTGTTGCATAACATGCCTAACTTGATTGCGCATGAAAGATTGCTCACTCAAAGGGGGTCGAAAGGAAAACCCTGGCGGCAGGAATATGAGTATCTGATACTGTCCACGGTCGACAAAAGTAATGCGACTGTATTCAATGAGTATCGCACTGCTCCGAATGGCAAAACCAGTCAGGAGGCGGAAGATCCGCTTACCAAGGGTGTCACTTCCGTATGGACACGGTTTTATCCTTCCAACCAATCCGAATCCAGGTTCCGGTATCTTGGACGCCAGCAAATCGATGGACACCAAACTGTAGTAATCGGTTTCGCCCAAATTCCCGACGCGGTTCGTTACCCCAGCCATTTTGAATTCGGTGGTGCGTCAATTGGTGTACTGGATCAAGGCATTGCATGGATCGATCAAGCAGACTTCCGCATTGTTCGAATGCGAACCGACCTGCTCGCTCCGAGGCCTGACGTTTATTTACAAAAAATGACTACCGAAGTTCACTTCGCAGAACTGGATCTACCGCAGAGCGACTTAAAAGTATGGGTCCCCAACGAAGCGGTAGTCGCGTGGAATTTCAAAGGCCAAACCGTACAGCAACGCCACATTTATTCGAAATATCGGTTCTATACAGTGAAAACTAAGATTGTGCCCTAAGTCTCGCAATGAGCAGCTAAAGAGGGCAGTGGCAGTGAGGCATTCTCTTCTTAACACATGCTGAAGTCATTCTGAACTCCGTTGATATACGGCGTTATGCAGAATGGCACCAAACCGCGAACTGGCCCAGCCCACGTGGATAGTTACAGTTCCGGGGCTTGGATACAAGTTTGCTGCATAATTGACAAATAAATCTTCAGAGTTTACCAGCACTTTACACAGACTTTACTTTAGAGTCTTCGAGCTCGTCATCTAGTCCTTAGTAGAGAAAAATACAAGGAGGAATACATGCAGAGATTACTGGGATATCTGCTCGCGATGACAATAGGGTTCGGTTCTGGAGCAGCATTTTCAAGAGGGCATGTCCCGATTGCAACTGGAAGCAACGACGCTCAGACAAGCGCAGCTTTTAGGGATGGTCTCTATCTTGGGAGCCATGACGCCAAATCGAGAAGCGTCCGGCACGTTGCCATAGGGCGTTGGAGCACACCTGACGACCGGTCAAAGTACGCGGCTGGATATCAAGTGGGATTTTCTCGCGCAAACTACTAAATATATTGGCGGAAGCGAGTGGGAGTCGAACCCACCGACGGCGGGGTAACCCGCCGTCCGCCGGTTTTGAAGACCGGGACAATCACCGGATCATATGCGCTTCCAAAAGGAGATTAGCTACTGTGAATGCAGTGTGCCTAAAGGCGTTCCATTGGCGGCGTCAACCATGAATACCGCGCTCTCGCTGGGGTCATAATATCCGTAATAGCTCACACTTGCGCCACCAACAGTTCCGGTGACCGAAAATACATTTCCCACTACAAAACCAGTGAGCGTGTCAGTTTCATTGTTAACCGTCAAGACTTCGGTAAAACCGCCGGGCGATTCTGTCAACACCGCGCTAGCGGGATCGCTTCCATTGAGAGTACCCGTATAGGTGCCGGAAATCTTTCCAACCTGCTGGCCTACAAAGTTTCCGCTATCCTGGCATGTACCACTGGTGAGCACATAGGTTCCGGACATGGTTTTCCCAGAGCCCGTCAAGGTCCCCGTAAAGGTATAAACAGTCGTATTTTCGGTGAGCACAATTGACACGGTGTTACTCGAAGAGACTGTGCCCGTCAAACTGTTTGTTCCTAACGGAGAACAGTTGCCTCCAAAATACAATCCACCATTGGGATGCTGCCCAATAAGTACAAGCTGGTTGGCACCGCTTGCAGAAAGTGTGCCTGACGCCGAGCTGCCAGCGCCGCTCTCCTGAAGATTGGTCTCAATCAGGGTGGAGTAGCCAGGCCGCTCCACCGATTGCATGGTAATTTCCCACGAGCCAGCGATTTGTGGGCTCGTGGCGGTGGTAGTCGTGGAGGAAGAGGAACTTGAACCTCCACATCCCAGTGAAAATAACAACGCCAATCCTAGCGAACTCGCAACCCAAAAACGGACCATATTCCCCCAGCTTCGCCCCTTATGCAAGAACCAACCCGATTCAGGAAAATCACATTGAACTGAGTAGGATTCAATTACTAAGAGCAAAGTTGCTGATTGTAAAAACGATAACCGTCATTGTAAGCGAAAACGGCGAAATAGCGCTTTAGACGGGGAGAATAGATCAATGCCTGACAAATCTTTCCTTTTCAAACTAGAGCCTCGGCAGATGCATTTCGCACCAACCCATTTCATGGGTGGCCGGATTCCCGGATCTCAATAAATTGATCGCATCGAACATCATTCAATATCTGATGAATTCCCGATGGCCATAGGATGTTGATGTGTGCAGTCTCAGCGGAGCCCAATCCAAAATGAAGTCTCTTGTCATTGGATGAAAGATAACTTCCTGCGGCAGTTGCAAACCGAGTCTGTCCATTCACTTCCACGCGAGCGCCAAACCCATCACGAGTGCTGTGTGTTCCAATCAATGTAATCGTAAGCCAATGCTGCTTGCCGCCATTGTTCAGAAATACTTGCGGATGGTCGTTCAGCACTGTCGTAACGACATCGACCCATCCATCATTGTTTAGATCTCCAAATGCAGCTCCGCGTCCAGCGACAGGAACTTTGCTGCCTGCATCAGCCTGCTCAAAGTGGCCGTTATGATTCAATGCCAGTAGTGGCGGCTCAAGATAGTGCAAAGAAGAATCGAATTTTTCTACGTTATCGATAACATGGCTTTGCGTGATGAAGACATCTTTCCATCCATCGTTGTCGAAATCTTCAAGTCCAACTCCCCAGCCTGAAGTAGCACCGGAGAGAAAGCCAAAACCAGTTTCAATACCTTGTTCACTGAATGCGCCGTGACCGTCGTTGTGAAAGGCAGCGTAAGGCTGGTGTGGAAGCTCTGTCACAAGAATATCGGGGAGGCCGTCGTTATCGTAGTCCTGAAAAGCCACGCCCATACCTGAGAGCTTTTTGCCGTCTACATTGAGAGCAGCGCCAGCCTCGATTCCGCGCTCCGCGAAAGTGCCATTGCCGTTATTGTGAAAGAGAAATTGTTCAACGACGTCATTGGCGACGAAGATGTCGGTAAAACCATCTCCGTCGTAATCTGCAAAGGCGACGCCCAGACCGTGGCCTTTTTTGCCTGCGATACCGGACTTCACGCTGACGTCTTCAAACGTGCCATCACCACGGTTATGATAAAGAATGCTGGTGGTTCCGGAAAACTCTCCGGGCGGGCAATACATATGAATATCAGCCCCGCAGAATTTGCTGCGTTTCGTGTCCCAATCGAGATAGCGAGTCACGAATAGATCAAGCTTGCCATCGTTGTCGTAATCGACGAATCCGGCTGAAGTCGACCAGCCATCAGCAGCCACTCCGGCCTTTGCGGTCACATCTGTGAAAGTTCCGTCACCATTGTTGTGATAGAGAATGTTCTTGCCGTAACTTGTTACATAAATATCCGGATATCCGTCATTGTCATAATCGCCGACGGCAACCCCCATTCCATAATTTCCCTTGCCAGCGTTTGCCAATCCTGCTCGTTCGGTCACGTCGGTGAAGCTTCCGTCTTTATTTTGACGATAAAGACGGTTCCAATATCGTGGATCCTGACGATCGAAGTTTTCGGGCTGGCGCATTGGATCGGTAATTCGCCCGCCGTTCACCAGAAAAATATCAAGCAGTCCATCATTGTTGTAGTCGAGAAGAGCTACTCCGCCGGGCATGGTCTCGATCAGATATTTCTGCTGAGTAGGAGAATTTTGCAAAATGAAATCTATTCCACGTGGCTGTGTAACATGAAATATTGGCGATGAGTTCCCTGCCGCGAAACACACCACAGCAGCTATTCCGCAAAGAAACAACGTCAAAAGTATTCGTAGAATATTTCTCTGGTTCGAGCTGATTTTGTTGCTGAGCATGAAGATTCAGACAAGACAAGGATAACGATCTACGGATGTCCCCTGATTTCCAAATCGCTGCCGTGACCATCGTCCGGAATGGTTATTATCAAAGTATGATGCTCGTGGTCATCAGCTCCGGCCTGTGATTGAGGTTGGCCTTTGAATAGCACCGAGGATATATCAGAATCCCAACCGTGTACTTCGATCTTTAACTGATTCCACCACGGTTGATATGGGCCTTCGTGCGAACCGATGTGGAGCTTAATAGATCCATCTGAAAGCTCACAGGTGAATTGCATGCGCAGATATTCCCCGTGTTTGTACGCCATACTTTTGCCATCATCTTGATATAGCGATCCATGACAATTTGTTCCTGGATAAACCCGTAGAGTTAAGGGCCCTTGCGGAACCTCGTCCGTACTCTGCGTAAGAGGCTGTATTGGAATGATTGACCCTTCGCGCACATAAACGGGAAGCGTGTCCAACGTAGGATGTACAAGTTCAGGCTTGGCAGTGTCTACCAAGTCCCCCGTCCAGTAGCGGTACCATTTTCCTGGCGGGAGTTTTATTTCATAGGCATCCAATTCATCTGGAAATTTCGACGGTGCAATAAGCAGATCTGGTCCGAAGAAAAACTCGCTTGGAGCATCAAGGTCCAGTGGATGCGAGTCGGCGGTTGCATTTGGAAATTCGAGAAAGAGAGGACGCACTATAGGCAACCCAGTTCGCGACATCTCTTCGACTGTAGTATAGAAGTATGGCATCAGGCGGTAGCGCTCTTCGATGTAATGACGACGTATCGACTCCTGCTCGGGACCATGCACCCAAGGTTCCTGAGGCGCGGAACCTTTTTCGGTGTGATCACGATCAATGGGTTGGAAGGCGGCAATCTCCATCCATTTAGTTAATAGATCGGGTTGCGGTGAGCCAACAAAACCGCCCACGTCAGCGCCACTCATACCGAAACCGCTAAGTCCCAAGTTCAGCAGCATGGGAGTTGTGAGCCGTAAATGATTCCATGTGCTGCTGTTGTCTCCCGTCCATGTGGCTGCATATCTTTGACCTCCGGCGTAAGTGGCGCGGGTGAGTACAAACGGGCGTGTGTCCGGAGAAATTTTCAACAATCCTTCGTAAGTGGCGCGCGAATTCTCCATCCCATAAACATCGTGGATTTCGCGATGACCCGCCGTGCGCTTCTGAAAGCCAGGCTCATCGATCCGATGCTGAGCGTCGTCCGGCATTGTCTTGTTCGGAGTATTGAAAACCGAAGGCTCGTTCATGTCATTCCAAAAACCTGCGAGCCCATCAGAAACAAATTTCGTGTAAAGTCCACCCCACCATTCGCGCGTACTTTGCTGAGTGAAATCGGGAAAGACTGAAGGCCCGGGCCATACTGTCCCGACAAAAATCGAGCCATCAAGATTCTTTACGAAATGATCGCCGGCTATACCCGTGTCATAGGGAATGTAACCTTCGTTTTCGATCCGAGCAATATGTAGATCGGTGATTGCGACGACCTGGAAATGTTGCTTCTTTAGATCGCCGAGCATCTGCGCGAAGTTTGGGAATTTCGCCGGATCAACTGTAAAGGGCCGATTGTTTTTCTGATAATCGATATCGAGGTAGAGGGCGTCAGCAGGTATTTTGTCTTCACGAAGCTTCGCAGCCACCTCTCTCAGCTGAGATTCTGTCTCATAGCTGTAACGCGATTGCTGGTAGCCGAGTGACCAAAGCGGCGGAAGCGGCGTCAAACCAGTGAGCCACGCATAAGTCTCAACAATATGTTTGGGATCCAATCCGGCGAAGACGTAATAATCGACAGGGCCATTTTCCGCGCCGAATGAATACACGTTATCGATGCTTCTGCCAAAATCAAAGCTACTGCACCACGTATTATCGAGCAGTACGCCGACAGCTCTTCCCGCACGGACTGATAGAAAAAACGGGATACTCTTATAAATTGGATCCGTCGACTCTTGGAATCCGTATGCGTCAGTGTTCCACAACGTAAACGCCTGGCCGCGGCGATCGAGCGGGCCTACCTTGTCGCCCAATCCGAAATAGTGCTCGTCGATGGGCATTTTTTTATAAATGCGAAAGGCTTTATCGTGAAATTCTAGAGGCAAACCGGCAGCGTCTTCCTGGAGAACGTTGCCGTTGAGGTCGGATATTCGTAGCCGCAAGGTTGAACGTTCGATTTGAACCCGAAGCGCAGTGGTTCGAAATCCGACGCTGTTAGAATCGTCTTCCTGAGTTACTTCCACTGAATGAGCACGTGATTGCTGCAGAACTGCCCAAGAAGCATCTTCTGGTAACTTGCCATTGAGACCAATGCGAATACGTAAAACATCATCGCGCAGCGCTGTGACTTGAATGATCGCATTACCATCCAACAACTCAATCCCGTTACGCAGCGGCTTGCTGTTGCTCAAGGCATTTAGGACTATGGGTGCAGAAGAGACTGCCTCTTTACGCATGGTTGGAGAGCCACTGCCCGCAGCGGCCGACGCGCTGAGGAAGACAACGCTAAAGCTAATGAACCAACGCGCGTTTTGAATCATTTTCTCTCAATGAGCTTTGATTGGAATTAAAAAAGCCCGCGGATGCGTTCAGATCATTATTCTAAGCGATCCTACTGCATCCGCTGGGCTCATATTAGCGGGGGAACCAGCCTAAAAGAAAAACTTCAGGGCAGCTTGAACATCTCTTGCCGGATAAGCTTGAGAGATGTGCCCGAAGGCTGAATCACCCAGGTTTTGATCTGGTGCAAAAAAGTTCGGGTGATTGAGCGCATTAAACATTTCGAGTCTGAATTGCAAACGCTTGGATTCAGTGAATCCCCACAATTTCTGGATTCCCATATCCCAGTCGGTGTATCCCGGCGAGCGGAGATTCGAAAAATTCCGTGGAGCATCTCCAAAGGTAAAGGGTGCTGGCTGTGCGAAAGCTGCGGGGTTGATCCAATTATTGATAGTTTGATGGGCAGGCACCGGATCTCCGATAACGTTCGGACGCTGATTCCCGCCAAAAGAATTGGTGTTATTCGTGGCTGGAGAAATCGAAAGCGGGAAACCGGTCTTCGCGGTCACAATTCCGGTTAGTTGCCATCCTCCCAACACGGCGTTAACTGGACCATTCCAATCACCACCTAGATGTTTGCCATGGCCAAATGGCAGTTCATAAATGTAATTCACGACTAGACTGTGCGGGATGTCACTTATATCAACAGAACGCTCGGCGGCGAGATTATGAGAATCTCGCAGGCTGCTTCCCGAACCGGGGAAGGCCCAGCCCGAGGAACCTTGAACATCATCGATAAATTTCGAGTATGTGTAAGACACATTCAGATTGAGTCCTGAGTGCCAGCGGTGTGTATATGTAACTTGCAACGCATTGTAATTGGACGCCCCCACTGCAGGCGGTGCTTCCGTAACACTGCAGTACTCCGGATACGGCCGCAAAAGTTGTCCTTCTTGGACGGTTGGATTATTGAGTCCGCAGCCACTGGAGGTGATGTGCCCGAAAAATGGATTGGGAACCTGCGCATTGAGTTGATTACCCAGAGCCAAATCCTGTGTGGGAAGTTGATTCCATTCCAAATACTGCGCCAGCACATGGACGCCATGGTTTCCTACATAACTGATATCCAGCAGGTCATTATTAGATAGCGAATATTGCACTCCACCCATCCATTGTTGAACGTAAGGGGAATGGCGAACCGGGTTGACCACAGGATTCAGGCCAAACCCAACATCCGTCAATCCGCCCAACGAATTCCCAGTCACGGGAACTTGACCATTGTTAAAGGCATTGCTCAATGTTGTGTTGGGCGTAATCTGATTGTCCAAAGTTGTAACCCAGGGCGTTGCCTGCGAATAACCGATGTTCGGTCCGTTGCCATAGTAATCGGGCACGAAGAAGATGCCGTATCCGGATCTGAAAACCAGCTTCGGTATGACCTGGTAGGCAAGCCCGACTCGCGGCGCGAAGTTAGTGTATTGAGTGTTATACAGACCGCGATTTTTATTACTATTAAATACAAGCTCTCCTGGCACGTTAAAACCTACCGCTGAACTAATTGGATTAGTTGCAGTGAAATTAAAATACTGTTGAGCATCAACCCGTTCGGTTGGCGCAGTTTGAATTTCATATCGCAGACCCAGATTGAGCGTCAGCTTGCGGGTTGCCTTCCAGTCATCCTGCAAATACCAGCCGAGCTGTTTCTTTGAGGTTGCAGGAAATTGAGTAAAACCTGTCTGATCGGTTCCACCACCCACTCCTAACAGAAATGAAGCAAATCCCGATCCCGTATTTGCTGCTTCGGTTTGGGGATCTGGCCCACCAGTAAACGAGGTTGGGAATTGCAAAGTCGTGGTGAAGTAGTGCCCACCATTAATTTGATTCAAGACACCCATGAAACCGAAAGACAGGATATGGCGGCCCCGAACCTTAGTGAAATCAACCGATGTTGTCCACAATGTGCGCGGAACGATGTAATCATCGAGCCCTGGATCAGGCCCAAGCCCCGAAACGCCTTGAGGTTGAATTTGCGGGAAGAGCGGTGAAATTCCATCTATAAATGAAGGTAGTCCTAAAGTCGATGCTTTGAAGCCAAAACTCTGAACATTCGAGTTCTCGACCCAACGATTTACTCCCAGGTTCGCGCTCATATCAAATGTCGGGTTGAAGACGTGCGTGTAGCCCACGTCCGCGCTGTAGCGGTTATTGGGATTAGTCGCTCCGGGTCCGGCAGGGTCCGAAGAGCCGTAATATTCAGGCACGTTTACTTTGGTTTCATACTTTTGCGACCATCGCGCGAACAGCCGCGAAGCCTCTGAAAGATTATGATCGATGCGAATCGAGTACTCATCAGAGTGGGATGCTGCAGCAGCTGACGCGCTGAAATTATTTACTAATCCTCCCGAAGTCGGCGTTGGCCAGAATTTTCCCTGAGCAATTGTCTTTGCGATAGGATCCAATCTGTTGGCCGGAATGATGTTTCCACTGAAAGGATCGCGAACATATCCGGTTTGCGTAGCAGTCAGGCCAGTAACCGGATCAACTTGTCCTGCAGTTACCGTGCGAGTACTGAAAGGATCGTAGATTTGTCCGGACAAAATGGGCCTTCCCAGATCGTCGGTTCCAATCTGCGATCCTAGTTGAGCGGAAAAGTCGCCCGACAAGAATGCCGCCGTTGGCATATTCCCAGTGAAAGTCACCGGCGTGGCGCTACGCAGGCCTTCGTAGTATCCGAAGAAGTAAGTTTTGTTTTTTCGAATCGGGCCGCCGATGGTTGCGCCAAACTGCTGGCGATGGAAGAGCGGCTGAGTCTTGTTATTGAAATAGTTCCGTGCGTCGAGTGCGCTGTTACGAAGGAAGTCATAGGCATCGCCATGAATGGCATTCGTGCCGGACTTTGTCACTACATTAATTACATTTCCACTGCTCCATCCGTATTGCGCTGTAAAGGCGTTCGTCTGGATTTTGAATTCCTGTACTGCGTCGACTGCTGGAACGTAGGCCACACCGCCCCAATCGGATCCGGTGTCCCAAGTGCCATCCAATAAGTATTCTGCGGTATTGAAGAACGTCCCGCCGAAGTTAAAGAACGAAATATCCTGGTCGGCGCTTCCCGCGATACCATTTCCTCCGACAACTTGGAATTCAGCAGTGTTATTGACAGATGAATTCAAGAAAGCGAGGCCATAGACGTTCCGCAGGTTGAGCGGAAGCTCGACTACTTGCTGGGCAGAGATATCGGAAGAAATGTTGGCATTGTCTGCATTGAGCAGGGGGGCTTGCGACGTTACCTCAACTTTTTCCGAGACTGTGCCAACAGTCAGTGTAATCGCCTGTTGAGCTGTCTGACCGGCTGCCAGGCTCACCCCGTCCTGAATGTAGGTTTTGAATCCCGGGGCTTCGGCTTGGAGGGAGTAGACGGCTGGCGGTAGTAGGGAGAAGGCATAGTTTCCCGTTCCGTCGGTTTGAAAAGTCCTGGTAATGCCTCGATCCTTACTTATTAAGATAACTTTTGCATTAGCAAGCAGCGCTCCCGAAGAGTCGGACACAGTACCACTTAGCGTAGCTGT
>DASRFC010000037.1:0-158173 GCA_035651835.1 Terriglobales bacterium | reverse complement strand
CGTTCCTTCGGCTTCGCTCAGGACAAGCTCTCGCCCATCACGCGACAGTTATCGGGAAATCAAGGGATTCAGTTCAACCTGAAACTCACAACCACCTCGATGTCCGACACTACGGGTTCCGTTCCACACATGGCTGGGCTGAATCTCCAGCTCTTCAAGGTTTGCAGAGTAGCGTCGTCCAAAGAACGGGCCGAACTGCCGACGAGTTGAATGTCAGTAACGGAGCCGTCGGTAAGGACAGTCATGGCGACTGTCGTGTCGCCTGTCAATCTGTTTTGGCTGGCAGACATCGGATACGTGGGGTCTGGCGTCTTTACGGCCACTGCGTGCCTCAGACCTTTGCACTGGCGACGTTCAATTGCTCCTTTGGGTGCAACTAATAAGGTTTGGTCGAAAGCAGCCGTTGCCAGATTGTTAACGGTCGCTGTGATCACCTTGCTTCCGTTCACCAGCAATTGAAGTTTGCGCGGATAACGATGCCTTTCAAAATCGAAATAATCGCTGTACTGTTCTCTGCGTCGTTGATCAGGTTGTTCCTGCCACTCATTGCTCAAAATTTCGCGAGAGGCAGAATTGACACAAAAGTCATGGCGCGTGCCCCTGACGTTCTCCTGTTCAACCTGTAAACAAGTTACCTCCACGCCATTCTCGACACGTTGCTTCTGCTTTTTCACTACTAACCCTTCGGAAACTTCCGCGAACTGAAGCAAGCTGATGAGTTCTCGAATGCGTATTGGCGTGAAACCCACATTGCGTCTTGTGTAGAGCATATCGCCATTCCGAATTTCAATTTGCCCAAAATCGCCCATGACAATTTTGCGCCACCAGTGGTCCTTGTTTTCCCATTTGAGTGTCAGATGTCCTTGCGCCGGAACATTCATTTGCGCGACGAAATCGACATCAAGTTGAAGTGGGCTTTCATCGTCATGAAACAGACTTGCCTGCTGCGTCGAGGCGGTGAGCAATTGCAGCGCAGCAGGATTCGTATTGCCGAAAAGCAGGTTGCAAGCACAAAGGAGGAAAGCGGTGGTTAGAAGCAGCTTCTTCATAGGCGATCGACATCGTATCGTACCGCAAGCCGCGACTCAATAAACACATTTCGGAATGCGGCATAGGTCAATGTTCAGATATTGTGCGGCGCATCCCAACGCCATCGGGTTTGTCATCTCACAAGACGGTGACATTAGAGCAATGACGAAAGTCAGCGATTCGGTGCTCCTGTGGGATAAAGTCCGGCTTCACTCAGTTCACGCTCCGAAGAGCAGTAAGTCTAGCAACCAACGGCGTGACTAGTCCGGAGCGGACGCCACGAGTTCAAGGGATGCAGCGTGTCAGGGGAAACTTTTCGGACGCGAGTTATCGGACATTCTAATCAGGATTTTTTCCCGTTTCGGTCCTAATTCCCGCCCCTTTTTCTGCCACCTATGCAGAAAATCCAAAAATGCTTGTCAAGCCCCCTTTTGCCCTCGATTTCTCCGAAGCTGCTCATTCAATTGCAAATATAAAGTGTGAAAGTGTGGCGCAATTACCCTGCTCAATCAGCTACAATGAAGGTAGAGATAAAACCAAAAGGCGCGGCCCAAACGGTCGCGCCTTTTTTATTGCTCTAAATTTTCTTTAAATTTGCTCTTGAAAACGAAAGGTACGCAATCCCGCGTCAGTCGCCACTTATGCGATCGCTCATTAAGCAATCGTTCATTACACAAAAATCAGTCACTAGTCGAAAATCAGTTTTCCAACAACCGGGTATTCTTCCCTGGCTTCACGCGGTTGCCGAAGAACTGCCGCCGGATCACAATCGAAGAAATACTCAGCGCAACGGAGACATTGCAGAAGCCTCCTTCGTGGTGAAGGCTGAAAGCCTGAACTTTCGCGTAGCCAAACCCTGGAGCAAAGATAATCGTTATGACTTTATTCTCGATTCCGGCAAGCGGCTGCACCGCATGCAGCTTAAGTGCACCGCGTCGATCAATTATCGCGCTTATCAAATCAAACCTTTGTGTACGATTAAAAGAAAAACGGCCAGAGAATACACGCCGGAAGATATCGACTTCCTGGTGGCCTATATCATTCCAAGCAATATTTGGTATGTCATACCGATAGCCGCCATAAAAGGTAAGAAATGCTTGCGCTTCTATCCCGACATTGTCTGTAGAAATCCGCGCTGGGAGATTTATCGCGAGGCCTGGCACCTGTTGCGAGATCATGAACTAAGTAACTCTCTTATTTAGGGTTACCACGATATTCACGGCCCTCAAACGCGTGTGTTTGGTGTCGAACGTTAAAAAGTCTTGACTCGATCAACTCAGCTTTTTTAACATTCGTTCATCTACTCTGGCTAAAGGGGGCCGCAAGATGACCCAAGAAGAAAACAACCGGGTTACCGAACTCTGCCAACTTATCGCACAAGAACAAGACCATTCCAGGCTGATGGAACTTGCCGAGGAGCTAAGTCAGCTTCTCGAAAAGAAATCCCAGGATCTCAAAAAAGCATCTGCCGCTTAACGGCATTCTCGCGTGTGGCTAGGCGCTTTGACCTGCTGCGAAGTTCCCACCCTTCGCAGAGATTGCGAGAGGGTGGGACACTGGGATATGACTGACGCTAAGGAGTGATCACCAGTCCCACCTGTCCTGGGGCCGCCGAATTCGTAGTAAAAGGGAAGGGCGATCCCGGTACATCTTTAAGCGATCCATTGGATTGGTTGATCGCCAGGCCGAGAATAGTGGTTGGAACACCAAAGCTACAGTTATCTTCCGGTCCGATCGAATACAAGAATTTTCCCGAAGGATCGGTGCGATTGTAGTTCCCGCAGCCGCCGCTTCCATATTCTAGAAACGATAATGCTCCCGTAGTCTTATTCAGCGCGTACGTTTCAGTTAGGTTGCCGCAGCCACTATTGCAACTTTGCGCGTCGATAAAGACCCAGCGATCAAGTGGATCGATAGCGACAGACTGGGCCGCCTCCGGTCCTTGATCGGCTGGAATAGGAAACGGAGAACCAGCAACTTGTGCGATGGAACCGTTGGCAGAGTCGATGCGGAAGACCTCGACTCCAGTGCAGTATTGCGGAAGGATCAAGAACTTGCCCGATGGATCGACAGCTATATCAATGCCGCCGTCGTCGCATGCACTGGATGTCTGAGCGAACGGCGAACCTGGCACGGGAGTGAGCGCACCATCGGTTTCGTTGATGGAGAATGCGTCGATCTTGTTGGAGTTATCGTTGGTATAAAGATAATGCCCCGTGGGATCGATGGCGAGGGCTGCGGGTTGGTTTTGCGTGGTGAAGGGAGAGCCCGCGACAGGCTTAAGCGATCCATTGCTTTCCACTGCAAAGGCATAAACAGCGCCGTTTATCGTGGTGACATAAACGAACTTCCCGGAGGGATGTACTGCAACGCCAGTCGGGTTCTGTCCAATCGCAAACGGCGAACCGGGAACCTGATAGATGTATCCGTTGTTGCGATAGATGAAATAGGCATCGATATCTTTCGATCCCCAGTTAATGACATAAAGCCGATAGCCGCCTTTATCGGAAACCACCTTGGTCGGCCCAAAATGGGCCCAGGGCGGGTTTTGGCCTGTGGGAGTAAGCACTCCAGTCGATGGATTTACCAGATAACCGTGAACTTTGCCTGCGGTGTAGTCGGTGGAATAAAGAAATTTTGGTGGAGCGGTTTGCAACGCGGCTTGAGATGCGGTTACGGATGAATCATCGGCGGCGTAGACTGCGCTCGCGAATAATGCGAGCAAAAGAGAACAAAACAAAACCTGTGTAAATCGGAACAAATTCATGGGAAACCTCGAGAGCCGTTTGCTCGCCACTTTGGATGTAAAGCTTGAGCAGCTTGGGTTGCCGCGTCTAAGGTGAAAAAATCCAGAGTTGGTGCGGCTATTCAGGGGAAGGAAAATGTTAAGCGTTGGTTAAAACAGTATTGTCCTTATTTCGAGATGTGTTTGCGCGAACCAATTCTTTACCATTTTTTCCGGTAGCGATTTTGCCGGCAGGCGAGTCTTCCTGTTGCCACTTTCGCGCCACTTTGTCGAGCTCTTGAAAGACTTTCTCGATATCTTTCATGCGATTGGTGATGCCATAAGTCACGGCTGGAGGAATCGTCGCTTCGTAGTGACGGTAGATGAATCCCTTTTCTTCCAGTACACGCAGCCTCTCGGTCAAAACGCGCGACGAAATTCCTTCAACACTGCGGCGCAGCGAGCCAAAGCGGGTGGGTCCGTTGGAGCCAAGTGCCCAGAGGATATGCATCGTCCAGGGCTTCGCTAGTAAATCCAGCAAACCATGAATGACGCAAGGCGCGGAGAGCTTGCCAGCCGATGGGCAAGTAGCCGGAATTTGTGGACGTTTACGCATGGGCTTTGGGCTTCACTTTCATTTGATGGTGCAACTCCCGATTGATCCTTGACCTTCATTATAACTTGGTTACTTTAAAGTTCCTACTTTACAAAAACTAGTAGTTATTTAAAGTAACCAACTAGATGTTTACCTCATCTGTTCACAAGTGAGAAGCGAAACGCCTTACCGGAGGTTTTATGAAATTGCTGCAAATTGATTCGAGCGCGCGGCGGAGTTCGGTGTCGCGCGAATTAACGGCCAAGTTCGTGGAAGAGTGGAAGAAGGAAAATCCCGGCGGCGAAGTAGTGATAAGGGATTTGACCAAGACTCCGCTCCCGCTGATTACGGATGAATGGACTTTCGCGGTTCACTCTGATCTATCCAAACTGACGCCCGCGCAGCGTGAAGTGCTTGCGCTATCGGACACTCTGATTGCCGAGCTGTTTGCCGCCGACATAGTTGTGATCGGCGTTCCCATGTACAACTTCACAATTCCTTGGACGCTTAAGGCGTGGATTGACCAGGTGGTACGCGTTGGCAAGACTTTCGCATATGGCGCGAACGGCCCGCAAGGTCTGTTCACTGGGAAGAAGATTGTCATCATCACATCGCGAGCGGGTGCGTATGCGGCAGGATCACCACGGGCGTCGATGGATTTTCAAGAGCCTTATCTGCGGCACATTTTGGGCTTCATTGGAGCGACCGACGTTACGTTTATTCACGCGGAAAATCAGCGTCCCGGCGGGGAACTGGCTGCGCCCTCGAAGTCTGCGGCGCTGGAGCAAATTCACCAGCTGGCCGCGCAGTAAGAACTATTCGCAGCACAACAAATTTCTTAAGGGGGAAAAAGTATGTCGAGCAAATCTGTATCACAAGAAATCAGAGCAAAAGAATTACGTTCGACTCCCAGTTGGAATGAGGGCGTTTCGAGATCGTGGAACATCGCACTTTGGATATTGCAAGTTTTAGCCGCAGTGGCCTTCTTCGCTGCGGGAAGCGCCAAATGGGCGGGCGTTCCTGCGATGGTGGAGACGTTCGGCAAACTTGGGTTGGGTCAGTGGTTTCGCTATGTCACTGGCACTATCGAAATAGCGTCAGCAATTCTCCTTCTGATTCCGAGAATGACATTCATTGGAGCGTCATTACTCGTCTGCACGATGATCGGGGCACTTTTTGCTCATGCGTTAGTGCTAGGGGGAAACCCGATGCCTCCGATCATGCTGCTTTTAATTACAGCTACCATTGCGTGGAAGCGGCGGGCGGTTTTCTAATAGTGATGGGTGGTGGTTTGTATGAACGGCACACGTGTTCTACCCACGTTGTTTATACCGCATGGTGGAGGGCCATGCTTCTTCATGGATTGGAATCCTCCGGGCACTTGGGACAAGATGGCGGAGTGGCTTCGTGGACTGGGCGCGTCGATCGGTGAAAAGCCGAAGGCAGTGTTGGTAACATCGGGACATTGGGAACGCGATGAGTTCACGGTTGCAAGTAATGCGCGGCCGCCGCTGATCTATGACTACTCCGGCTTCCCGCGGCACACTTATGAATTGAAATACGACGCACCAGGATCACCTGTGTTAGCCGAGCGAGTTCGTGAGTTGCTGGGCCAGGCGGGTATTCCCGCACGATTAGACGCTGAGCGGGGATATGATCACGGCGTTTTTGTTCCGTTCAAACTCATTTATCCAAATGCCGATGTTCCGATTGTGCAACTGTCTTTGCGCACGGGATTAGATCCTTCGGCCCACATCCATGCCGGAGAAGCTCTGGCAAAGTTGCGAAGAGAGGGCGTGCTGATTGTGGGCAGCGGGATGAGTTATCACAACATGAAAGGATTTGGCGGGAGCGCACAAGGACCGTCGGATCAATTTGATGATTGGCTGAGTGCTGCGATTTCTGAATTCGATGCGAAAGCGAGGAATCAGAAGCTTGCTCAATGGCAGCAAGCGCCGGCAGCTCGCCAGGCTCATCCGCGAGAGGAGCATTTGATTCCGCTCATGGTAGCAGCGGGAGCGGCGGGAGAAGATGTCGGGCAGAAAATCTTTAGTGACCGCGTGATGGGAGCAACGGTATCGGCTTATCAGTTTGGCTAGTTGCTTTTTTTTCCCGGTAGTGGCTCAATTACGTCAGCAATCGATAACAAGTGAGTGTACTTTGCGAAATTTCTAGGGAATTTGCGGTTAAAGATTTTAAGACTGTAACCGCCAAGAACACAAAGAAAAGCCGCAAAGAACGCAAAGGGGCTAGGCTGGTCTTTAGCGGATGGGAGTATTCTTCGGGAAAATACAACTGTCAATTTCAAAATTGAGCTTCTTACCTTTTTAGCCTCATTTATTAGCACCGAGGAACTTTGTAATATTCTGAAGGAGTGGGAACACTCAAAGTTTTAAATGATGAGCGGACCGAGCCGCCATGGCTGCGACAGCTCAACTCAGAAGTAATCGCTTGTACACGCTGTCCGCGGCTGGTGGTTTATCGCGAAATGATTGCCCGTGAAAAACGGCGAGCGTATCGCGAATGCGAATATTGGGGAAAGCCGGTTCCCGGCTTTGGCGACCCTGAGGCGCGCGTGCTTGTACTCGGGCTCGCTCCTGGAGCGCATGGATCGAATCGCACCGGGCGTCCTTTTACGGGCGATGCTTCGGGGAAGTTTATGTATCCGGTGCTGTACGAGACGGGATTTGCCAACCAGCCGAATGCTACTGACCGGGATGATGGGCTGGAACTCAAAGATTTGTACATCACTGCCGCTGTGCGTTGCGCTCCTCCGGACAATAAGCCGCTGCCGCAAGAGCTGGCGAATTGTTCTTCTTATCTCGACCGCGAGATGGAAGGGCTCAAGAATCTGCGAGTGGTCGTAGCGTTGGGCAAGATTGGGTTTGATGCTTATCTGAATTATTTGAAGCGGCGTGGGCAATTGCCGAGCAGGAAAGAGTATGTCTTTCGGCATGGAGCCAGGTACGAGATGGCGGATGGAAAGATTTTTCTGGCGACGTATCATCCCTCAAATCAGAATACGCAGACGGGAAAGCTGACACGAGAAATGTTCGTGAAGATATTTGAAGAGGCAAGGAAGTTGGCAGGGTAGGGAGAATTCAAAATCAACAGCGGCGGACAAGAGTGTCCCGCCCCACACTGAATAAAGCTTTTCGCGGGCGAGGGCGCCCGCGCCACACGGCCAGCTCCAGACAGGCAGCTCCACACAGGCAATGGCATACAGGCAATCAGAAGCCTACGAAGACGGGTTCTGGTTCCAGGCGGATTTTCCAGATTTCTTCTACCCTATTTTGGATTTCTTCTTTGAATTCCAATACATCTGCTGCGCTGGCTTGGTCGCGGTTCACTATTGCTAGAGCATGTTTGCGGGAGATTCCGACTCGTCCGTTGCTGTATCCCTTGCTGAATCCTGAGTGTTCGACCAGCCATGCCGCTGAGACTTTTCTCTGCGCATCCAGTGCGGGATAGCTTGGGACTTGCAGATTCTTTTCGGCGGCGGCTTTGGTGAGTTCGTTGTATTGATTGTTGGAGAGAACAGGATTTTTAAAGAACGATCCGGCACTGCGGCAGTCTTCGTCTCCGGCCACGATCAACATTCCTTTGCTGGCGCGGATCTTGCGTACGGCTTCTCGCACATCGGAAAGTGTCGGCGTTTCCTGCCAGCCTACGAAATGCTTTTTGAGATCGGCGTATTCGAGGTGTGGCTGGCCATTTGGAGTTAAGCCGTAAGTTGCGCGAATAATGACGTAGCGGTTTTTTTCGGTAGTGTTAAAGATGCTGGTGCGGTAGCGGAATCCGCACGCTGCCGCCGGCATTTCGTGCAGTTGATTATCCTGAAGATCGAGCGCGAGCACTGAGTGGATGGTGTCGGCAACCTCCTGTCCGTAAGCTCCGACGTTCTGCACCGGCGTTCCCCCCACGCTGCCGGGAATTCCGCTCAGGCATTCCACTCCGGCAAAATTCTCGCGCACCGCTCGGCTAACAAAACGGTCCCACTCTTCTCCAGCTCCAACATCGAAAAGAATCTCGCCATTTGATTCGCGCTGTTCAATTCCGCCAACTGCAATCCTGAGAACGAGGCCTGGCCAGCCTGCATCGGAGACGACAAGATTGCTTCCACCTCCAAGAACGAAGAGCGGCAGACTCCTCGCACGCGCGAGTGTCACCGCTTCCTGAACTTCGTGAATGGTTTGGGCTTCGACAAAATATCGCGCAGCGCCGCCCACTTTTAAAGTAGTGAGCGGCGCGAGCGGAACATTTTCCTGGATCAGCAAGTTCGTGCTAAACCCGCGAAGAATATCTTCACGCGAATCCGTTTCGCGTAAGCGGCAACTCTCGCACTCTCTTGCCTGTAGCGGCAAAGACGGCGTTGCAGAGCGCGGGAATATACGGAGGCACGCCAGGCTCACCGACTCCCGCTGGTGGAGCGGCGCTTTCTACGATGTGGATGTCGGTTTGACGGGGCGCATCGTTCATACGAGCGACCTGATAATCATAAAAGTTCGATTGATCCACAACACCGTTGGTGGCGGTGATCTCTCCCGTGCGCGCGATGCTGGTGCCGAACGCGGCAGCGCCTTCAAATTGCTGGCGCACCATTTCAGGGTTCACGACGATTCCGGCATCGAGCGCGGTGTGGACCTGCGGGATGCGTATGGTGCCTTTGTCATCGACTTCTACTTCTACGACAGTTGCCACATAGGTGAAGAAGCTGCGATGAACGGCTATGCCCATGCCGTGTCCCTTGCCTAATGGCTTCTTTCCCCATCCCGCTTTTTCAGCAGCTAACTCGGTAACGTGACGCAAGCGCGCGGTGTCGTATGGATATTTCTTATTGGTTTCATCATCGTCGTCGGTTTTGCCGACGTCCACTATTCGCGGAGGGCCAATCAACTCGAGCAGATAATCCAATGAATCCCGGTTCGCTTCGTGTGCAAGTTCGTTGGCAAAGGTTTGGACGGCGAAAGCATGGTAAATATTCGCCACCGAGCGAAGCCATCCGATACGAATGTGTGCATGAGCTTCGCCGTTTTCTGCGCGGAAATTTTGAACGTCGAAAGGAATGGCCGACCATCCCATCGCCATTTCTCCTTCGTCGCCGTAAACTTCACCTTGTTTGAAGCTTGATCCGATGGGTGGAAATGCCGATCTTTGCAACCAAGCTTTTGGCTTTCCTTTTTCGTCAACCGCCGCTTTTATGTACATACCCGCGACCGAATGGTAGTAGTCGAATTTGATATCGTCTTCGCGGCTCCAAATCACTTTGACAGGCTGGCCGGTTTTCTTTGAGAGGACCGCCGCCTCGACTGCATAGTCTGGTTTCGACTTGCGTCCGAAGCCGCCGCCCAGGAAAGTCATATGGCAAGTTACATCTTCTTTCTTTATGCCAAGCGCCTTGGCTACTTCTTCTTGGACGCCTACGGGGTTTTGCGTTGGCGCCCAGACGATTACCTTGTCCCCTCGAACATCCGCCACAGCCACGGGAGGTTCCATGGAAGCGTGGGCGAGATGGGGCGCGAAGTACGATGCTTCCACGATCTTTCCACCTTTGCCGAATTCGGCATCTACGTCGCCGATGTTGCGCACCACTTTGGCAGGTTTATGAGCTGTGGCGAGCAGTTCTTTCTTGTAGTCGGCAGAAGTGTAGGAAGTATTGTTACCGTTCTCCCATTCGATTTTCAGCTTCTTGCGTCCCTTAAATGCGGCAAAGGTGTTGTCCGCGATTACAGCCACTCCACCCAAAGGCTGAAAGGCATGCGGAGGCTGGAAGGGATCAATCGCAATTGTCTTTTTAACTCCGATGACTTGCAACGCGGCTTTGTCGTCGCAGGACTTGACCTTTCCACCGAGAACCGGGGGATGAGCTATCGCCGCATAGAGCATGTTGTTGACACGCACGTCCATGCCGAAGAGTGGCTTGCCGGAGCAAATGTCCGGGACATCCACGCCCTTGGTTGGCTTTCCGATGTAGCGCCACGTCTCGGGAGACTTCAACTGCAACTCTTCTTTTTTGGGAACGGGGAGTTTTGCCGCAAATGCAGCGAGTTCTCCGTACTCCATTTTGCGATTTGAATTTCGGTCGGACACATTGTGCATGGGATCGGCAACGCACTGTGACTCTGGAATCCCCCACTGCTGGGCAGCGGCGCGCACCAGCATCAACCGTGCAGTCGCTCCCGCTTCACGCATGGTGTCAAGATAATCGCGGACGGAGTGGGAGCCGTCAGTATCCTGCGATCCATATCTTTCATCGGCATCGGCCTGGACTACTTTGACGCGGCTCCAGTCGGCATCGAGTTCATCGGCAAGGATCAAGGGGAGACTGGTGCGGACGCCGTTCCCCATCTCCGCGCGATGGGAGACGATATAAACCGTACCGTCGGTGTGAATGCCGACGAAGATGCTGGGGTGAAGGGCTGCAACGTCAATTGGGTTGCCTGCGCTGGTGGTGTCAGCCCAGAGCGGCTGCGGGATGAAACGCGCGCACAGAACGAAAGCTCCGGCGGAGAAAACTCCCTGAAGGAAATTGCGGCGACTGACATTCTCGATAGTGATCATGCCGTCACCTTCGCAGCTTCCTTGACGGCGGCGCGGATGCGCTGGTAGGTTCCGCAGCGGCAAATGTTGCCCGACATGCCCGCGTCAATATCCTCGTCTGTCGGATTCGGTTTCGAGTGAAGCAATGAGACCGCCTGCATGATTTGGCCCGGTTGGCAGTATCCGCATTGAGGGACGTTCACTTCGATCCAGGCCTTTTGCACGGCATGCGGTCCATGTTCAGAGATGGCTTCGATAGTGGTGATATCGGCTCCGGCCATGGTGCCCATTTGTTTGGTGCAAGAGCGAATGGCGGCGCCTTTTTCATGGACCGTGCAGGCTCCGCATAAGGCCATGCCGCAGCCAAATTTTGTTCCGGTGAGTCCCAGGGTATCGCGCAGATACCAGAGCAGCGGCATTTCCGGGTCGCCGTCGAAAGAACGTTCAACTCCGTTTATCTTGAAATGGACCATGTAAGTTCCTCGATTTTAATCGCGCAAATATTGCGCGTCCATTGTACTGCTAGAAAGCGTTGAGGTGCCACGAAGGTTTCGCTGAAAGGGGGGTAGATGAAGAAGATTGGGTTCAGGGACGGTTTCTACTTCGTACCCGGCTCCTCGTTAGGGCACAAGTCCTGATTGCCTGGCGATTTAGTACAGCTTTCCCTTTGGGAAGTCAACTTTTGAAAGAAAACGTCTCAGATTCCAGCGTCACTCCCGGCTTCAATCAGGTCCTTTCAGGCTGCCCATAATAGTGTCTTCTTCTAGCCGTGACCTAGGTAACTTTCATTCGTGTTTGGGGGAAGTTAGATTCGTAAGTATGGGCGTGCAGGTGGCTATTACGGAGTTTCTGGAAGTCACAGGCGTGGGCGTTACAGCTGCCCTTCTCATAATTTCGTTTGTGGGATTAAGCCTGCCCAGGAAGAGATTGTCGACTGTTGTTACCGATACGCCATCCAGCGAGAAATCCTAAGTCATAACAGGATCTACGCACAATCTTCGCACTACCAATATCAGTTCATTCGGACTAAACGGTTTCGTCAGATAATCAGAAGCTCCCGCCTCGAATGCGGAATGCTTATCACCCGCGGAACATTTTGCGCTGAGGATTAAGATCGGTATTTCTCGAAGCAAGTCATGCTTTCGAATACTCTGGCAAAGATGCAGGCCGTTCATTCCGGGCAACATGACGTCTAAAATAAACAATTGCGGGATATTATTTTCCGCTTCTGGAAGGACCTTTTCGGCATTGCCAAAGCAGTGCACTGAAAAGCCAGCCTTGGTCAGTAGATATTGGAGGAGGCGAGCAATATCTTGGTCATCTTCGACCACAAAAATCTGTTGCAAACATTTCATCGCGGCGAAAACCAGTGCAGGTCTGGTTGACTCATGAAAGCCCGCGTGAGATATTGACTTGCCCTTTGGCTCTTTCGCAACTCATGCCTCGTAATTGGAGCAAAACCTGAGCATGTTCCAGTTAATTCCCAAAGATAACAGCTTTTTTCAAATGTACGACGAGATGTCAGATAATTTGATTGCCGGCGCGCACGCCCTGGTCGATCTCTTTGAAAACTATTCGGGCTTGGAAAATAAGGCAACAACGATTAAAGCCATTGAGCGTAGAGGCGATGAAATCACCCATTCGATTTTGAAAAAGCTCAATCAAACATTTATAACTCCGTTCGATCGAGAAGATATGCACCGGTTGGCGTCATCTTTGGACGATGTGCTCGATTTCATCCATGCTGCCGCCGAAAGAACTACTCTGTATAAGATAGCCATTGCCCCTCCGGTAGCTGCAAGACTAAGTCATCTGATACTCAAGCAAACTGAAGAACTCAAAATCGGCGTGTCACTATTGCAGAAGAACGGTCACGTTCTAGACCACTGCGTAGAAATCAACCGGCTGGAAAATGAAGCTGACACGATCTCCCGAGAGGCTATCGCGGCGCTTTTCGAACACGAGAAAGATCCCATCAATCTGATAAAGCTAAAAGAGTTGATCGAAGTTTTGGAGACAGCCACAGACCGGGCAGAAGATGTAGCCAATGTTCTGGAAACTGTCGTTTTGAAGAGTACTTAGTTCATGATTTCCAGCCAAAGGGAAGTGTGCAATTGAAAAGTGATCTTCTTTTGCTTGCGATCACAATTCTTGTGGCGTTGTTGTTTGATTTTTTAAACGGATTTCATGATGCGGCGAATAGCATTGCTACGGTAGTTTCGACTCGGGTCCTCTCTCCCAAGCTGGCGGTTTTATGGGCGGCAACATTTAACTTCTTAGCCGCCTTCCTGCTGGGCACGGCCGTAGCCAAAACGATCGGGCAAGGGATGATTCGGGTCGAAGCAGTCACGCAGTACGTCGTGATCTCCGGGCTTCTCGGCGCTATTGTTTGGGACATACTCACCTGGTTGTGGGGTCTCCCCACTTCTTCTTCGCACGCGTTAATCGGTGGATATGCCGGGGCAGCAATTGTTCACGCGGGATTCGGCGTAATCATCCCGCAAGGCTGGTACAAGACCCTCCTGTTCATTGTTGTTGCGCCGATAACCGGACTTGTGCTCGGCTTTGGTTTGATGGTCGCGATTTTCTGGTTGCTAAAAAACAAGGCTCCTCAAAGAATCGATTCCTGGTTTCGTAAATTGCAGCTGCTTTCAGCCGCTGCCTATAGCTTGGGCCACGGCGGAAACGATGCACAGAAGACGATGGGCATTATTGCCAGTGCTCTGTTTAGCGCGAAATATATGACTGCCAAAGATCTGGCTGGGAACTGGGGTAAATTTCACTGGCCGATCATTCTCGCAGCGAACGCTGCGATTGCGGCTGGGACTTATTTTGGCGGGTGGCGGATTGTTCATACCATGGGTTCTCGCATCACAAAGTTGAAGCCGGTCGGCGGCTTTTGCGCGGAATTTGCGGGTGCCATTACGCTGTTTTCAACCGCGCTGGCCGGAATTCCGGTCAGCACCACACATACAATCACAGGCGCGATAGTGGGTGTCGGCGCGACGACGAGATTATCAGCGGTTCGATGGGGCGTGGCCCGCCGCATTGTGTGGGCGTGGATCTTCACTATTCCTGCGTCGGCTCTGATGGCAGCACTCACATTTAAGATATTTCAATTATTGAGAATAGCTGGCTAGGGTAGCTCGATGTCCAGCATCGCGCTGGCTTGCAAGCAGGTTTGAGTCCTCTACTGCCTACTAAATTATCCGGTTTTTTTTCAGAATTTAGCTGAAGGTGGGCAGGTGAACCAGATCGTTTTCTGGGACGGTTTCAATTTCGTATCCAGCTTTTCGCCAGGCCGCGAGTCCGCCGACTATTACGAACGCGTTGAATCCTTGCTCCCGCAGTAAATGCGCCACCCGGGCGCTTGTGCCTTCGCGTAGTCAAGTACAGTAGACATATAAATCTTTGTCCTTGGGAAACTTTTTGATCTCTTCCGCAAAGTTATTGGGCTCCAGCCGAATCGATCCCTTGATGCGCGACGTGCCGGCATCGTAATATCCGTGGCTACGCACATCGACTACCAGCAATCTTTCAGTCTCTTCAGCCTTTAATCTTCGAGCCAGCTCTTCAACTTGCACGCGAGGAACTACCCGGTATACCCGGTTCTTAAAGAAAAGCGAGAAGCGGTATGCAACATAGGCAATGACTGCAACTAACGCGACAATTCCTATTGCGTGACTTGCGGCATTGAAACCGTGGGTAATGGAGGTAATGAATTTGTGGAATACGAATCCAATCGCGGTGTAGGTGATGACGTACAGCGATGTGCCCAGAAAATCGAGCCACAGGAATTGCTCGAACCGCATTTTCATACTCCCCGCCAACGGCGGGGCCATGGTGTTGATACCGGGAATAAACTTAGCAACAATAAGGGTGGTTTTACCCCGCTTATAAAAAAGTTCCGCGGATCGCAATATGCATGTCTCGGGGTTGATGGAGACTTTGCACAAAAAACCCAGCAGAGTCCATCCCATGTACCGGCCTAGAAAATAAATGATGCTGTCACCGAGCAGAAGCCCCGCCGTTCCCAATAAATAGACGAGAGATGCATGGAGAGTTCCGGAGGCTGCCGCAGCACCGGCCACTACAAGCGCCAGAGATGCGGGCAGGGGAATATCAATAGCTTCAAGAAAAGCGATCAGGAAGATGAGCAGGTATCCGTGCAGCGCGATGTGGGTAAGAAGATTGTTCATGAACAAATTGCGATTCGTCGAATCGGAAAACAATGCTGAGCGCAATCGAAATTGTAATTCATCATTTGATCCAAGAACGGCTACTCAGGATTCCAGGAATTACTTTGTCGCCTCTGGGCGAGAAAATTATTGAAGGGGATCGATCCATCCGCCATCTTCGGCTGTCAAAGCGTTGGCCTCTTCAGGGCCCCAAGTGCCAGGATTGTAGGGCAAAGGCTGAGGCGCCTGGTCGAGTATGGGATCGACGATTCTCCACGCTTCCTCAACGTAATCTTCACGTGCGAAATGAATTGCCTTGCCATGCATAGCGTCGCCAAGAAGCTCTTCATATGCCGATGCTTCGTTCGAACCGGATCGCGAGGTGGCGACTAATTCCACTGGATCGCCTTTGAACTCTTCGCCCGGAGTTTTTACCAAACCGCCGATGGCAAGGACCAGATCCGGAGTAACGCGAAAGCGCACATGATTCGGCAAGGGAGGAGTATCCGAAAAAATCGCCGGTGGCTGCCGCAACAGCACGTTCACCTCGGTGACGGTCACGGGTAAGGACTTGCCGGCGCGAATGTAGAAGGGAACTCCTTTCCATCTCCAGTTATTAATGTGAAAGCGCAATGCCACGTAGGTTTCAACGGTCGAATCTTTTTTGACCCCGGGTTCGTTCCGGTATCCCGCGAATTGACCACGGACAACATTGTCAGTCTTTAGCGGCCTGATTGCTTTCAGAACTTTAACTTTCTCATCGCGAACTGTTTCGTTGTCCATGCACAAAGGTGGTTCCATAGCCACATTGGTGAGAAGTTGCAGCAAGTGGTTTTCTACCACATCACGAACGGCCCCCGCTTGTTCATAGAAGGCTCCGCGTCCGGCTACACCGAAATTTTCGGCCATGGTGATCTGTACGCTTTCCACATAGCGGCGATTCCATATGGGCTCGAGAAATGCATTGGAAAAACGAAAGAAGAGCACATTCTGGACCGCGTTCTTACCGAGGTAATGATCAATACGGAAGATGTTTTCTTCTTCAAAGGTTGTATGCAGGGTGTTGTTCAAAGCTTTAGCCGAGGCGAGATTGCGGCCAAAGGGCTTTTCGACAACCACGCGAGCGCCTTTCGAACAATCCGATTGCCCGAGTTGCTTTACTACTTCTCCAAAAAGGTTTGGCGGAATCGCAAGATAATGCAGTGGATGCTGGGCGTCGCCCAATTGTGTTCGAAGCTGGCGGAAAGTTCCAGGGTCAGCGTAATCGCCATCAATATATTTCAACACATTCAGTAGCTTAGGGAACCCTTCCGGATCCAAACCACCGTTGTGTTCGACGCTTTCTTTGGCTCGCTGCTTTAGCTGATCCAAATTCCAGCCAGCTTTAGCTACTCCAATTACAGGGATATTAAGCAGGTTTCGTTTTGCCAGATGCTGAAGAGCAGGAAATATCTTTTTATAGGCGAGATCGCCGGTAGCCCCAAAAAATACGAGTGCATCGGAGGTTATCTGAGTCATTCTTTCTCCCGTTCCAATTTGCATGAAGAGAAGATGGGAAAGCAAATGAAATCAAAGGATTGGCATAGGAGTTGTCAAGATGGCAGATAAGCAAAAGAATAGCGCCCTGCTGGAGGAGGACGCTAAGAATCTTTCGTAAGTTAAATAAAGTCTAAGGAAAAAAGTCCGTCCCAGCTATCAGGTACTTACTGTAGAGGCCCTATGTAATTCATTGTTGGCTGTGCATAGGCGGATCTGCCCGCGGAGGAGTTCGTTGTGAATGCTGAACTCCAAGATAAAGCAGAAATCCAACCATAACGATCACGGCAGAGAAAACCACCAAGGGAATGTGACGCCGACTGCCAGCAATCAAGATCGTCTCCTCTAGTTAGTCGCGTACTCCATGTCTGATGCATCCGGAACGCCTGTGTTTGGCTTATAGCTGTGCAAATCATCCTAACTTGTTTACGTTGAAAAGCATTGGGGCAACGGCGCTTTGGAGGGAGGAATCGAACGGCCAAGTACGTTTACTCGAAGGAAAAACAAATGAAAACTCCGTTTCTACTCGGTCGTATCATTTTGGGTGGCTTTTTCATCTACAACGGGATTCATCACTTCACGAACCGCAAACAAATGTCGCAGTATGCAGCTGCAAAAAAGATTCCTGCAGCTAACATAGCTGTAGCTGCCACTGGGGCATTATTAATTTCGGGAGGCACCAGCATTGTTTTGGGCGTAAAGCCGAAGCTCGGCGTTGCAGCCATACTCACCTTCCTTTTAGGAGTGTCGCCAACCATACACGATTTTTGGAATGTCGAAGATCCCAACCAGCGGATGGCAGACATGATCAATTTTTCCAAGAATTTGGCTTTGGCAGGTGCTGCTTTAGCTTTGACGGGATTGGAAGAACCCTGGCCAGCTAGTGTCCCGGTAGCGCGGTCTACAAAGCTGGAACGGATAAAACGTCTTGCGCAACGTTCTTGTTCCTGGGCGGCATAAAAGTCACAGGCATAGGAAAGAAAAAAGGGCATGCCGGCCTGGCATGCCCACATAAGCTTCAGTTATAAAAACTTCCGTCTACCAGTAACTGAAGTTGAGCTTATCCAACCAGATCGGGTATGCCTGTTGATTCACATTTCCGTCTTGCTGGTAATTGATCGTGACTCCATACCATCCGGTCGAAGTCGGGCTCTCGTAATAATTCAGAGTGGACTTTTTTCCATTCAAAGTAATGGATTGGAAAATAAGGTGGTTGTCTGACGTGCGTTGCGCCTGAATAGTTAAATGATTCCAGGCATTATTTAAAGGGTTACATGGGATTCCAGTGGCATGCCATGCCTGTTTCTGGTTATCCCAGATATCCCACTGATGTCCACCAGCAATCCGGCATTCATGGCCCCAGATAAACGACTTTCCTTCCACAAACTGGTTAATGTCGAACTCCAAAGCTTGCGAAGCGGGGATATTATTTCCGAAGAAGTAAACGTCGTAGACAAAGTTATGCAAACTCGGGGCAAGCGTATGACCCTTGTCTGGGAGGCCTTGAGAAGAAAAGTCACCGATCAGGTGATTATTCCAAAGAACATCCGAGAACCTGGTCTGGCCGCCGATGTTGTGTTGTGTCGAGCTTCCGCTGACCGACGGTGACTTGATGCCTGTCCATCGTGACCAAGTAGTCTGCGGTCCTGTGGCTTTGCAGGAATTACAAATTGCGTAAGATGTAGGCTCAAGCGCATAACCCGTCCATCCACCTTGCTGATGCAGATTGGCAAATGTTTTTGCGCCATTGCCGCCACCACCGCCGCCGCCACCAGAACCGACAGTAATTTTCACAGGTGCTGTGGATGCACCACCGCAATTGTCCCATTCTTCTACCACCGTGTTGTACGTCCCAGGATTGAGCGTTAGCAGGGTATTGAGACTTGCACCGCCTTCTTTATAAGCCAAGACATTGGGAGCAGTGTAAATGCCCATGGCGGAAACGCCTTTTGCGCAGCTTGTAGTTGCAGTTGCCGTAAATTGAACAGTCTGTGCTACGTTGCTGCCGTTTGAAGGTGCAGATACATACACTCCGGCAAAGCAAGGACATGCCAAAAGTGCGATAAAACATATAGAGGAAAAATACAGTTTCATGCGAAAAACTTCTCCAGCTTTCTCCCTAGGGGAGTAAGGAATTTCCGTAACTCTACGGGGGCATCTACTTGCAAGCAACGAAATTCGAGAGTAGCTGGAATATTATGGGCAGATCGCTTATTGGCGTGGAATGTGCTACTTACAATGTGTTTGCCGAAGTATTAAATGAAAGTATTACCGAAGTCTTACGAGAGTTAAATTTCAATCCTGCGAATACCGTAGCAGACCTTAAGTCATTAAGGTCAATGAATTGGCTATACGGTAGAAGGGCATTCAATAAAGAGAGAACTAGTGATGCGTTGAATCCCGGCTTTCGCAAAATCGAGGTTCGTTGCTTCTATGGAGTCGGCGAGGTTTACGGAGCGGCAGGCATCTTCAATGACAAATGACTTAAATCCAGCTTTTACCCCATCAATCGCAGAAAACCTTACACAATAATCATAGGCCAAGCCTGCCAGAAAGATCCTTTGGAAGCCACGCTCCCGCAGGTATCCAGCAAGACCAGTTGAAGTTACATGATCGTTTTCCAAAAATGCCGAATAGGAATCGATACTTTTCCGGAAGCCCTTACGAAGAATCAATTCGGCTTTGGAAACGTTCAGATCTTTATGAAATTCGGCTCCGTTCGTACCTTGAACACAGTGGTCGGGCCACAGGGTTTGCTGTCCATATGGCGCTTCGACTGAATCGTAAACACGTTTGCCCGGATGGGCAGATGCAAAGGATTTATGACCCGGCGGATGCCAATCCTGCGTAAGGATGATGTGCTGAAAATGTTCCGCCAGCTTATTAATGATGGGAACAACCTCATCTGCATTCGAAATGGCAAGCGCCCCGCCTGGACAAAAATCGTTCTGAACATCGATGACGAGAAGAACGTCTGAATCCCCAATTTTCAGCATCAGTTTTTCAAGCCTTTTCAAATTCGAGCATGGCTACGGCAGTACTCTGGAGCACATGTACCGCTCGAAAGTTATGGCAATTATGACATTTTTCTGGCAAGCTCCACGATTGCTCTTGTTGTGCTCATAAACGTTTTTCAGTTTGTCGAGAAAGTTACAAGAAAGAATCTATGGCGCAGGATAACAGCACTAAATCCGCAGCAATGACCAAGCTGGTAATACGCGGCCTTGGACTGATTTTAAGCGGAGATTTAAAAAGTCCAATTCTGGATGCAGACACGGTTGTAGTTGAAGAGGGCCGCATCTCTGCCATTGGAAAAGAAAAAGATATCGACACCGATTCTGCCACGGCGGTGATTGAAGGTAATGGTTCAACCTTAGCTCCCGGCTTGATCGATAGCCACGTGCATCCGGTTGCGGGGGATTGGACACCGCGCCAGAATCAAATTGGATGGATTGACAGCTGCTTGCACGGCGGCGTAACGACCATGATTTCGGCTGGCGAGGTCCATATGCCGGGACGACCAAAAGACGTGCTCGGCCTCAAGTCGATGGCGATTGTCGCACAGCGAGCCTTTGCAGCTCTGCGTCCGTCCGGAGTTAAGGTGCATGCCGGAGCTCCCGTCATCGAGCACGGCATGGTGGAAGAAGACTTTCGTTTTCTGGCGGAAGCAGGGGTCAAATTGCTGGGTGAAGTAGGTCTTGGCAGTGTGAAGGACGGAGCCACCGCCCGCCAGATGGTGGGATGGGCGCGGAAGTACGGGATCCAAAGCACGATTCACACTGGCGGCCCTTCGATTCCGGGATCAAGCCTTATCGATAAGCATGTGGTTCTTGCAGCCGATGCGGATGTGATCGGACACATAAACGGCGGCCACACGGCACTGCCCGACGATCAAATCGTGAGCCTTTGTGAAGAATCTCCGCGCGGTTTGGAGATCGTGCATAACGGCAACGAGCGCGCCGCTTTATTAACTTTACGAACGGCTAAAGAACTCGGTCAACTGCAACGAGTAATTTTAGGTACCGATGCACCTGCGGGTTCTGGTGTGCAACCTCTGGGAATTCTCCGCATGATCTCGATGCTGTCGTCATTGGGAGAGGTGGCACCGGAACTCGCAATCTGCTTCGCGACAGGGAATACCGCGCGCATGCGAAAACTCGACACCGGACTCATCGAAGTGGGTCGCGCTGCTGATTTCGTATTTCTCGATATGGCGCAACATTCGGCGGGGAAGACTCTTCTGGAAAGTATCCGTCTGGGCGATTTGCCGGGTGTTGGCATGACTATTATTGATGGCGTAGTGCGATCCGAGAGAAGCCGCAACACTCCTCCGGCAACGCGGGTGCCGACAATACAAAAACCTCGGTCATCCTGAGCACAGCGAACTGATTCGGTTGCGAATCAGTTCCAAGTCGAAGGATCTCTACGCTGATCACGTTATCGCAGTCCGTCTTCCCCCTTGATTTCGGACTTGGAAAGTCCCCCCACGCGGGCCAAAGGGCGTCCACTATCCGTAACCGCAACCGCAACCATGATTTCATTTGCACGTGGAGCGTCGTTAATACGAACTTCCATTCCGTCAAAGTGGCTCCGCACATAAGCGGCGTCTTTATGTCCGAGAGGAATGTCGAGCGGCACGCCGAGTCCTCCGCGTTTCTTTGACGACGGAATCAACGCGGCTCCTTTCCCTAAAACTTTGCGTACCGGAGTCCCGAGTTTCGGATGCAAAATTGCCGCTGCATGTTCAAGCTCTCCATTCTCGCCGACTGCCGCAGCTTTGCCGTAGCTCTCAATAGATGTTGCTGGGATGCCAAGCGCCGCGACAGCCCGCTCGGTAAGCAGAGTTCCAAGTTCTTCGCCGATTGCGATGAGATCGCTCAGATCTTCGACATATATGCCTGCCGCCGGATTCTCGATAACCGCGACAGCTGCGGCGCGGCGGGTTGGTGGATTGATCATACGATCAGCTTCAGTACGGGTCTCTTCAAGGAAAGTTACAATTTTGCGAATTTTCGCTGTCATTTTTGTCCCGATCTAGTTATCTCAACCTGACTATCTCAAGCCGTCTTTTCCCAGGATTTCCGAAGCTTGCAGACCTCCAACCCTCGCATGGACGCGAGCGCCCGTTGTCATCACAAGCGCCACCACAATTTCGTCTGCGCGCGGAGCATCGGCAAGTCCGACCTCCATGGCGTCGAAGTGACTACGCACATAAGACGCTTGAATGTGCGTAACAGGAATGTCGAGACGAGCGCCCGGCCCTCCCACTTTTTTGGTAGAAGGTACGATTGCCATCGCTCCGCCGAGTGCTTCGCGCATTGCGTATCCGCCGGGAACATGCCACAGTGCACCGTGCTCGATCTCGCCAGCCGCTCCAACAATCGCGCCTTTTCCATATCCTTCAATTGCCTTTACTTCTCCGCCCAACGCGGCTATGAGCGAGTACGCCATGTCTATGGCAATGGGTTTCAAATCATCCATGAAACCGGCAATATCGTGAACGTAAGAACCCGCATACGGATTGCGAATTACGGCCAGCGCTGCTGCACGGCGTCTTGGAAAATCGGCAGGTGGGCCGCCTTCGTGAAAAATTGTTTCGACAGTTATCAGAGTCTTGCGGCAATCGACTTCAGGCAATGGCATTCCTCGTAGATAGCATCTCACTTTTGTGGAAGACTGAATATGGCAGATAGTCAGGCGAATGTGCAATGCGAGTCTCGCCCTGAAGATGAAGTGCCGCCCCGCAGATTAATTCCTCTGCCATGAGTTGTTCGGTTACGATCTGACCGCGACTTAGAGCATTGTCAATCTCTTCAGACTTGAGCTTTCCTACACTTCGCGTTACGGGAAGCTCGCCGAGATCAGAATCGGGCGCAATCTCTCTCGCGGGTATGCGGAGTATTTCAGGATGTCCTGGCAAATCAACTGCATTTGCGATCACGGTTGCAGCGGCGTCGGCCATAGACGAAGTTGCGGCTAGAATCGTGACGGCGTCGGCAATCCCTAGTGAAAAACTTCTACCACGCCAGCCGCTGGTCGCAATGCCTCGAACCGGATCGGTAAACCTGATTTGCAATGTGCCAAAGAGCGATAGTGCATCCGGACGCTGGACCATGCCTACAGAAATGCTTTCGCCTGGAGCAAGGTGCAGCGCGATATCCCCGCCGTTGTTCACAAATACTTTTTTCAAATAAGCAGTGCGCGTCATTATCCCCGAAATCTCTTCGGCGACAGATCCAGCCACGGCAGCCATGGGAGTGATAAATTCTCGAGCTGAAAACGGCAAGACTGCATTCACCATTCGTCTTGCTACACGACCATTTGGTAAAGGACTGCCGGGAGATGTTTGGGAACGAAGGAAGGAAAGTTCTTCACATAGTTCGTCCAGAATAGTAGCAAAACGAGTTGTCGCTGCTTCGTAAGCGGCGCGAATCTCATGAAAATCGCCAGTAGCTTCGATGATCAAATCAATCGGGCCATGATGCAAATGAAGCCTCCGGCCTGAGTCGATCAGATGAGCTTGCGGCGACTCTCTCATTTTGCGTCACCACTCTTGCCGTGAACGGGAAGATCACTCTGCGGCAATTTGATCAAAGACTCGATAGGTCGGACGGAGTCCATGTGTCCGCCAAGTTGCGCATAGTCCTCCATCGGCAAGGTGAATTCGATGGGCGCAACCAGTGCCGGAGTCGGAACATAGCCGAAGGCATTCATCGGCAAGCGAGTAACATCGACCATGAACGTGATGCCTCCACCTGGCCACACATACACAGGCGCGCCACCACAGGTGACACGAGTCAAATTGTCGCGAATCGAACGGGTAAGACGAACCGGACTCTCGGTGACTCCCGCGCGCAATGAGCCTCCGGCTCCGCCCATGAATAGTACCGTTGTCCTGGCGGGTTCGCAATTTTCACGAATGCGAAAAACGGACTCAGTCAGTGATTCGGGCAGATCTTTCTCTACAGGCTGAAGCTCTTCGTTGAGTTCAAAGTAAGCGTATTGCTCGCCAGTAGTGCTTACCATCAGCAGGCGAAGTCCGGGGCGAGAAGCCTTAGCATCGAAGCGATCCACTATTGAGAGCGGATCGGAGATATCTGTACCGCCCCATCCGCTGCCCGGATTTGCGACGCGAAAATAACGTCCCGGTGTGGAGCGGCGTCCTTTAATTTTGATCCCCGTCTCGGGGATGCCGAGCAGCTTGCCCGCCTGATGTTCGGAAAGCACGCCGGTGATGTGATCATCAATTACGACGACTTCATCCACCTTGCCGAACCACTGTTTGGCAAACATTCCAATCGTAGCGGAGCCGCAACCAACCCGCATGCGTTCTTCAATTACATTGTTCACCGAAGGAGGCTTGCCAGCTTCGGCCACAACGGTTGCTCCGCCATCGATGGTCAGCTCGACTGGTTTGCAATTGCTGAGCTTAAGAAGAGTGTCACAGGTTACAGTGCCTTCCTTTCGGCTTCCGCCAGTCAGGTGGTGAACGCCGCCTAATGAAAGCATCTGCGAACCATATTCGCTGGTGGTTACGTGTCCGACTGCTTCGCCTTCGGCGCGTACCGTGCTGCATTCCGCGCCGAGATGACGGTCGGTATCAATTTTCAACTTCACTCCGCAGTAGCTGAAAATGCCCTCGGTCACAACTGTTACTGTGTCTACTCCTTCAACTTTCGATGAAACGATGAAAGGCGCCGGTTTGTAATCGGGATACGTCGTGCCGGCGCCAATGCCGGTGACAAATTTCTCTGGTCCTCGGATTACGGAGCCGTCCCACTCCCGGCTGGGATCAAGAAATGGCACCACCGCGCCGCTTTGTGAGAGAGTCCGATCCAGCAAAACATGTGAATCAACCCTCACCAGCTTTCCATCATTATTTGCGTAGCGGTCGCACGAGCCAGTACGCCCAGGTTTGATGTAACAAAGAACGGGACAAGCGTCGCAGCGGATCGCGTCGTCAGCCATGACTCGCCTCGACTTGTACTTTCGTTTGCGATAGCGCGAGAATAGCCGCCCGCAGACGATCCGGAGTTGCCGGGATCCGCCGTACTCGCACTCCTACAGCGTGATAGATGGCATTCAGAATCGCTGGTGCGGTAGGAATCAAAGTATGTTCGCCCAACCCTTTCGCGCCGAAGGGTCCAACCGAACTTGCGTCTTCGATAAAAATCGATTCAACAGGAGGCATATCTCCGATCGTGGGAATTAGATAATCATGCAGGTTCTCGCCTTTGCCAGGGAAAAATTCCTCCATCAATGCGAACCCCAGACCTTGCGCGATTCCACCCTCAATCTGCCCTTCGGCCAATGTCGGATTGATTGTTCGCCCGGTGTCGTGTGCAGCCGTAATCTTTAAGACACGCACAGTTCCTAGTGCAGAGTCAACTTCGACCTCGGCGATTTGCGCGCCGAATCCGTAGAGCGCATATGGAATGCCTTGTCCATCTTTATCCAGCTTTTGCGTGAGCGGATCAAACGTCGCTTCAGCAGTTAAAACGTAACCATATTTATCCCGTGGCAAATCTTTCAAGGAAATATCTATTCGACTGCCATTATCTTCCACAGTCATTTGATCTTCATTGAAATGGATCTTGGCACAATCACAAACCTTTGCCATGTTCAGAATTGCCTCACGCAGCTTCTCAGCAGCCTGTCTTGCCGCTTCTCCGGAGACGAACGTCTGCCGTGATGCCGATGTCTTGCCACAATCCGGGCTGAGGTCGGTATCGCCCGAAACAAGATCGAAGCGCTCAACGGAGGCTCCCAAAGCATTGGCAGCAATTTGAGTGATGACAGTAGTAGATCCCTGTCCAATATCCACCGCGCCTTGATGAAGAGCGATGCGTCCATTGGGCTTTAACCCAACGCGCATCGTCGAAGGATTCGGCAGGGAAGTATTACCACAGCCATACCACATGCCAGCGACACCAACGCCCCGGCGGGAGGGCCCACTTGCGCTTGCGTTGAAAGTCTCGGCTTCGGCTTGCGCCGTGATCCATCTCGGCTTGAGCGCTTCAAAACATGCGCGAATACCAACACCTTCCCCTAACACTTGCCCGGTTACTGTCGGACTGTCGTTGTCGAGCGAATTCAGGATGCGAAACTCAAGAGCATCCATGCCCAGACGCTCAGCCAGTTCATCGTAAAGCTGTTCCTGGGCTGCGGTCGCTTGCGGAACGCCAAATCCACGAAATGCCCCAGCTGGAACCAGGTTGGTGTGAATCGCGCGGGTGAGCGCTCTGTAATGAGGAACCTTGTACGGGCCCGAGGCGTGCACCGGGACTCTGTTAGCGACAGTTGGTCCCCACGACGCATAGGCGCCGGTATTGAAATCAGCCGTGAAGTCCATTGCGACCAGTTTTCCATGGCGCGTTGCTCCAACTTTGGCGCGAATGCGTGCGGGGTGACGCTTGGTAGTCGACATGATAGACTCCGGCCTTGAATAAACCATTCGAACCGGACGCTGTAGATGCCATGCCGCAATGGCCAAAAATGGCTGCACTGACAAATCCAGCTTCGACCCAAATCCGCCGCCGACCGCAGTCGGAATAATGCGAACAGCATCCTCTGGCAGCCCAAGAATTGCCGCTAGATCAACTCGATCCATGTAAGGAGATTGAGTGCAGGCTTGCACTTCAATACGATCGCCAACGCGCCGCGCAAAGCCTGCTTCTGGCTCTATATAAGCGTGTTCAACAAATCCAGTATCAAACTCGCTTTCTACAACTACATCGGCAGTTGCCAATGCGCTCTCTACGTCTCCACGAACTACCCTTCCGCTTATCAGAATATTTCTTGGACGGTTGAGATGAAGAAGGGGCGCTTCCGCATTCAAGGCATCGTCGATCGTTTTCAGAGCCGGAAGCTCTTCCCACATCACTGGAAATTGTGCGAGATCGAATGAATCCATGACTTCGGATTTTCCAACCACAGCGGCGACAGCTTCACCGCGATAGCGAGTTTCCTCTACCGCGAATACAGGCTGGTCCGCGCAACTCGGAATCACTCCAAAACAATTCTTCCCAGGGATATCTTCGGCGGTAAAGATGCCGTGCAGCCCGGGATTCGATTGGAGAAATGCTCTGAGATCGCCAAACTGGAAGCGCGCCCGATTGTAAGGACTTCGAATGACGCGTAGAACCAAAGCTTCCTGAGGTAGTGCATCAGCGCCGAAAATTTCCGTTCCATCGACTTTTTTTATCCCATCGAGCCTGACGACACGTTTGCCGACAGACGCGCTTGTATTCTCTACCGAATCTGGAATCAAAGATTCACAAGAACTTGCTGCAATCACGGCGGAAAGAATTTTGCGATATCCAGTGCACCGGCAGAGAACGCCGCCGAGTGCGTCCATGGCTTGCTGCTCGGATAACTTTTTTTCAGGAGCAAGTGATTCCAGTAGCGCTGTTGCCGTCACCAACATGCCGGGAGTGCAAATCCCACACTGGGCAGCTCCGTGCTGTAGGAAAGCTTCGCGAAGGCGTGAAAAGTTCTTTGAATACCCAGGGAGCCCTTCCAAAGTAGTCACTGCGCGGCCTTCAATTTGTCCGAGTGCAGTCAAACAGGAACATACCGCCTGTCCATCGAGAAGTACGGTACATGCGCCGCAGTCGCCAGCATCGCAACCTACCTTGGTCGCTTTGAGGGAGAGACTCTCACGAATCACATTAGAGAGGCGTTCAATGGGTGCACACGTTGTAGTGACCGACGTTCCGTTTAATACAAAAGATATTGCCGGCGGCTTCATGTGCGAAGTTTCTCCGCGCACTCTTCCAATGTGCGCCGAATCAGGGTCAGAGTTGCATCTGATCGATACTCTGCTGTTCCTCGCACATCATCGATAGGAGAAAGGGAAGCGAGGTGTCTTGCTTCGACGATGCCATCGAACCCTTCAGCCAAAGATAAGCCTACGATCTCGCTCTCGAGTTCCCGCAACCGTAAGGCTCTCGCCGAGCAGGATCCAACCGCTACCCGAACCTTCGAAATATTATCCTTTTCATCCACCGAAAGAACTGCCGCCACCATTGCAATTGAAATGACTAAATAGCGCCGCGCGCCTAACTTCAGGAACGAGGATGCTGCATTCTCCACATCTCGCGGCAAAATGATAGCGGTCAGAATTTCATCTGCCCGTCGCTTTGTCCGCCGATTACCAATCAGAAAATCATTTAAAGGCATCCGTCTCACACCCGAAGCTGATGCAAGTTTTACTTCTGCATCCAAGGCGAGCAAGCAGGGACAACCATCCGCGGCCGGAGAGGCGTTGCATAGATTGCCCGCGATAGTGGCGCGGTTTTGAATCTGTATCGACCCTACTTCGCTCGCTGCCGCTTGTAACCCTTCAAAGCAAGGCGGCAATTTCGTTTGCGCGATGGTTGTCCAGGTTGTCAGAGCGCCAATTGTAATGTGTTGGGGGAAGAATTGAATGCCTTCGAGATCCGTCAGTCCGGAAATATCTACAACCGGGGACGCGGGTCTTTTCCCAAGCACTTGCGGAAAATAATCCGTTCCTCCAGCGAGAATCGTGCCCCCAAACTGCGCCAGGAACGCTGTTGCTTCAGCGAGTGTGTCGGGGCGGAAATAAGAGGGCATCCACATCCTAAGACATCAAACGGCTAATATAATCGCATTGGCTACCAAGCATCTTAACTCTAATCAATAAGGACGGTTCCGTTTGACCCTGGTAATTCGCCGCTCGAAGATCCACGCTGACGGATGTTATACCACTGAGCCAATTAAAAAAGGAGGGTTTGTGGCCGAGTATACAGGTCCGCGCATAACTCTCGCCGAAGCCGATGCGCTTTATGAGAAGTCTCCTCGAACTTATCTATTTGGCCTGACGAATGGCACTCACGTCATTGATGGCGACAGTGCGAGCGCGTTTATCAATCACAGTTGCGACGCAAATTGCGAAGCTGACGAAGTCGATGGCAAAGTCATCATCACCGCAGTGCGGAAAATCGAAGCTGGCGAGGAACTCACCTACGATTACAACCTGTATGACGGCGAACTGGACGACGACTCTCCCTGTTTCTGTGGAATGAAAAATTGCCGGGGCAGCATGTATTCAGAAAAAGAAATAGAGAGACGCGTGCAGGCCAAACAGAAAGCTAAGAAAAATAACAGGAAGTAAGTTGGAACGGCCACGGAGAGCAGCGCGTGCATTATGTAGCCAACCGATTCGCGCCGGCGCTCCTTACGCCATGCCATTTTGCTGATATTGTTCGTCACTAACCTGTTCCATCCATTCGACCACCTTGCCGTCCTTCTTTTCCTGAATAGCGATGTGCGTCATGGCCGTAGTTGCCGTGGCCCCGTGCCAGTGCTTCTCTCCCGGCGGGAACCAAACCACATCGCCGGGCCGGATTTCTTCGACCGGTCCGCCCTGGCGCTGAACCCATCCGCAGCCCGCAGTAACGATCAGAGTCTGGCCGAGTGGATGCGTGTGCCATGCAGTTCGCGCGCCCGGTTCAAAGGTCACGCTGGCACCTTGAACCAGGGCGGGGTCGGGTGCCTGAAAAAGTGGATCGATGCGAACGGTACCAGTGAACCAGTCTGCGTTTCCTTTTGTCGAAGCTTGAGATCCAACTCTGGCAATTTGTATTACTTCCTCTTTCTCAAGTGGAGCACGGTTAAGATGCTGCCTTTGCAGCACGCTGTTTTTCACGCCAGCGGGAGGTGGAACTCCTTCCCAAGTGCGGAAAGCACGAATGAAGGAGTTTGCGTCGTCATCGGTTTACTCAGATTTGAGAGAAGCCATATCGATTGAGAACCGGTATTTCACATCCGACTTGAGCAATCTCTCGTAAGCTTCGTTGACCTTCTGGATTGGAACAACTTCGACATCTGCGGTGATGTTGTGCTTTCCACAGAAATCAAGCATCTCCTGAGTCTCCGTGATCCCACCAATCGGGGAGCCGGATAGACTGCGGCGACGCATGATCAAACCAAAAGCTGGAACGGCGAGAGGCTTCTCCGGCGCGCCGACGAGGGTGATATTGCCATCGCGGCGCAGTAGGTTGATATACGTATTGATGTCGTGATCAGCCGAAACAGCGTCGAGGATGAAGTCGAAGCTATCGGCGTGCTTTTGCATTTCGTCCGCGTTGCGCGAGATGACGACCTCGTCTGCACCCAGGCGGAGCGCGTCTTCCGTTTTCTTCGGGGAAGTCGTGAAGACAATGACGTGGGCTCCGAGCGCATGCGCAAACTTCACGCCCATGTGACCCAGTCCGCCGAGACCGACCACGCCGACTTTCTTTCCTTTGGTGACGCCCCAATGACGCATAGGCGAATACGTTGTGATTCCAGCGCATAGAAGAGGAGCGGCTCCGGCCGGGTCCAGGTTTGCGGGGACGCGCAGGACAAACCTCTGGTTGACAACAATACTGTCGGAGTAACCGCCATATGTGACGCCTCCCAGATGCTTGTCGGGGAAGTTGTAAGTTAATGTGAAATTCGGGCAGAACTGTTCCATGCCCAATCGGCACTCGGCGCAGGTCCCATCTGAATCGACCATGCAACCGACTGCAGCGAGGTCACCGGGCTTGAATTTGGATACTGCTGAGCCGATCTTTGTGACGCGGCCAACGATTTCGTGTCCGGGAACACAGGGATAGACGGTAGGCATCGCGTCCTTCCACTCGTTGCGGACTTGGTGGAGATCGGAGTGGCAGATGCCGCAATACAGAATTTCGATCTGTACGTCGTTTTCGGTTAGATCACGCCGCGTGATCGTGGTAGAGGCTAGCGGCGATGTCGCACTGGCAGCGGAGTAGGCTTTCGCGTTGTACATGTATTTAATCTAGATGCACGCCGTTCATTTTCGATATGCAAAATTCGCCATTGTGCATGCAAAATACGCCAGCCTGCCGGGGCCAGTGTTCCAGAATTATGCCCGCACCATTATTTCCACACCATAGATCGTTACGTCATAGGTTGCGAGTTCGATCCCATGTTAACTGAGCCGGTTCCCGCTATAACAAGTGATCTCATTCCCTTTGAACAGTCCCTATACTCGCCTCTCAATTAAGCAGTGACCAATTATGTGTGAGGTCTCGGGATTGTGATGAAGCCTTTCATATTTGCCTTGTTTGTTGTGGTCGCGTTTAGCGGTCTGAGCGCGCAAATGCCTGTTTGGCAGCCATCGCCGGGACATACGCAAGTACCCATATGGCCCGGAGCAGTGCCTGATGCTCAACCCGTCGCAGGGCCGGAGGTCGCTACAACGGACGATGAACTGGTTGCAGGTAGACCGTGGATTGCGGTGGGCAAAGTCTCCCGGCCTACGATGACGGTCTATTCACCGATGGGAAAGAATACTGGCGCTGCGGTTATTGTGTTTCCTGGTGGGGGCTATTGGATTCTGGCCATCGATCTTGAGGGTACTGAAGTCTGTGACTGGCTGACAGCCAGGGGGATCACGTGTGTGCTGTTGAAGTACCGCGTACCAGGTGAGAACTTGTTTCCGAGATCGGGAGCATATCCGAAATCATCCATGGCGCTCGAAGATGCGCAGAGGACGGTGGGGTTGGTACGCTTTCATGCCGCGGAGTGGCACATTGATCCGCGCAAAATTGGAGTGCTTGGATTTTCGGCAGGTGGGCATCTGGTGGCCGCAGTGAGCACGCATTTTAAGAAACGCTTGTATACGGCTGTCGATGCGGCCGACAAAGAAAGCTGCCGTCCGGATTTCGGTGTTGCTATTTATCCCGGACACATGCTGGAGAATACCTTGAAAGATTTTGAGTTGAATCCGTATATTCCCGTCAGCAGCCAGACGCCGCCTACGTTCTTGCTGCAGGATGAGGATGATCCAATCGACACCGTAAAGAATTCGTTGGTTTATTATGCGGCGCTGAAGAAGGCGGGTGTTCCCGTGGAAATGCATTTGTATGCGCAAGGCGGGCACGCGTTTGGGCTGAGGCGCACGAAGTTTCCGGTGACTGCATGGCCTCAGTTGGTGGAAACGTGGCTGGAAACGATAGGGATGATTACGAAGTAGATCTTCGAAATATACGCTATAGCGAATAATTCGCTATAGCATAGCTCGATACCTGCCCCGAAAGAATTGATTCCCAGTCTGCTGGCGACATCGGACGTTCTGGATACGGCTGGTTTGCAGCAGACGCAGCGAACGTGAAGCCGGGCAGGGCGGTCGGTCCGATGATGCAACGGGCTGGTTCAATTGCTGACTCAGTGTGACTGAATTGCATTTACGGGTCTTATTATTTGATCACAATGGTCTGCGACCAAGGATCTTCCTGACTCAGCGTGAGTTCGTTCGGTGCCGCTTGAGCTAGCGCGGGAGCTGGAACATTCTGTTGCTCCTTCACACTAATAACCAGTGGAGGCGCAATATTCCGCTGATCTACTGGCAACAGTTCTGGATGTTGCGCGGCCCATTTTGCCGCGAGTCCATTCAGCGGGCTCTTCGTGTTGTATTCCTGGTATGCGATCATCCGGCCAACCCGAATAATCAGATCATCCAAACCCTCGGATGCCGCCCAGAAATCACCGATACATACGCTAGTGCTGTCGAAATTTGGATGGAATACAGACCCAAGCATTCGGCACTGCGGAGCGCGGCGGGGATATCCAAGCGAGAGATTGACCTCCATGATGTGGGTGTCGCTCTCCAGGATGTCACCAGCCAATGTGACATAAAGTCCTTTAATGTGGTACGTAAACCGATAAGCTTCCGGTGGCATTCCAGCCGTGCCGCTGATCTCGATGAGCGGCCAATTCTCGAAACGACGCTTGAGTATCTCGTAATCAAGTTTGAGTCGGCGAATTCTCGGTGAAAGCATAGACACCTATAAAAAGTATAGATTTCTCGCTACTGTAAATACAGTTGTGACGAAGAGCAACGACTTCAAAACGGATACAGGCACACTTGGCCAAACCAATCGGTTGCCTCGCATGGCCGCCCAATACGTTGCTGCAAAATAGACAAGGAACAACGGTGCAAGAAAAACGAAGAGCACATTGTAATGCAGCGCTTCCGCAATTCTTCCATGCAGCAGCGCTGCCAAAGCCCGTGTAGCACCACATCCCGGGCACTCCCAGTGGGTAAATCGAAAAATGGGACAGCGCGGGTAAAAGCCATAACGGTCCGGCGGAAACTGGAATAGCATCGCTGCTACTCCGATTACGAGTGCTAGGACGGCGTTGGCTTTGATTCGCACCGAGTTCATAATCCCGCGGAAGCGCCCAATACCCGTCGTTTCTTCAGCTCGTTGATTTTTGTGAAATGATATTGGAAGTAGTAAATATTAAAAAAGAAGGTCATCACCGGCCCAAGCGTCAGCGCGATCGGTTCGGCCGAGTTGTAGTGTTCTTCAAGCGAGGACCTCATATTGAATGAGGCAACCCACCAGATGATCACTCCGACAAGATTCAGAAGGCTGGCGAACGGCCTAGTATCCCGCGAGAAATTCATGACGACTGAGGTCGCAAAAAAAGCCAGCGAAATGGCGAAATACATTACCGCCTTCGTGGAAGGAACGATTGTTTTGACGAATGACGCCTGAATAAGCGCCCATATCCATCCAAATATTCCGCAAGTGATCACTCCCAAAATTAGCGCGATGCCCCAGTGCAGCGAAGGCGGATCGGGATAAATGACCGCAGGTTCGGTGCTCGCCGATACAGGCGCACTCACTGGAACTGCTATCGTCCCGATCACTTGTGCCACAGGCACCCAATCGGTCATACCCTCACTGCGTACCAGATCGGTTAGCAAGACGTTGCCCGACGCGGTGTAGCGTTGCAGATCGGCCAGCGTGTATGGCCCATACTCTTGCCCCTCACGTGTGATGAAATATTTCATTCTTGCTCTCCGTTGCTACGTGAATTGAACGTCATCGAAGTCTTTATTTACCGTACAAATTTCAAATAGAGCCCAAATCCAACTGATCACGGCACCGTAGAAGCAAGTGAATAGTGTCAGGCACAATTGAAAAACCCCCTTCTTCATGTACCCGGCATAAAAGTTGTGTGCTCCGAAAATTCCCAAGAAAATTCCTAACAGAACGAACGCAACCCGGCTCTTCTTTTGTTCTATTTCGGCATATTCTTCGGCAGGGGTGGGTTGCAAGAAGTATCGCTCCTGAGAATAAGGAGAAGAAGGAGTGGGAGTGGGAGTGGGAGGAGGAGGTGTATTGGTCGTGTCCGAAGAAAGCGGAAGGGGCGGAGCAATGGCGGAATGAATTGGAGCCATAACGGTCCCGACTGCAGAGGCAAAGCCGGTTGTTGCTAGATCGCTGCTGCCCAATTGAATCTTGGGTTCGTCCACAGGCGCGTGGGAGCAGCCAAATACAGTGCAGCCGCCATTCTCAGCGAAGCAGTCGGAATGGTGGGGAGTGCTACAGCCAGGACAATCCGTCTGTTCTCCGTCCGCATGGTTGATTTCCGTCCGGCAGTATGGGCAAACGGGGGTCACTTCTTCTGCCGCTCCTGATAGCGAAATGTGTAACGACCAATTTGCAAAGACGCTCCATTTTGTAAGACTTGAAGTCCGCTTCGTTGACCGGAGACGTACATCTCTCCAGCAGCCCGCACTTGCACTCGCGCTCCGTTGATTTCAACTGATGCGTGTTGAGGAAGAATATTCGAATCTTTAAACAGATATATGTCGCACTGCTGGCTGCTGCCTATCGTCGTTTGCATTTTGTACAAGATGAATTGCTTGCCGGCCAACGGTCCTGCTGTCACATAGAGCCAACGATCTTTGAGGGCACTTTCTACAAGTCCCATTGCGATGCCAGTGGACATTCCTAACAGTCCGAAGCCTACACCGCGACTCAACACAGCCCCGTGGGCAACCATCGAAATCGGATCGAAGATCATTCCACCGATCCCCGCCCCGATTATGCCTCCCAAAATTCCGTATCCTGTTTTCTTTGATGATTGGCCGGCGATGCCATATACGACGCCGCCCGCGACCCCGAACACCATCCAGGCGATTCCGCGGGCGACCCAAAAGGCTGGATTCCTGAAAGAGTGAACACCTGCAGCCGTACAAATACTAACCGCGATATTAAAGACGATTTGAGCGACCACATTAAACAGAAAACCAAGCACAACGCCTAAAAGAAGGGAAAGTCCCCCGCGGCTTAATGCTTTGCGGAGCGACCGTTCTACGATGCTTTCGGCAATACCGAATCCGAGGCATTGAAATGTCAGCATTGCTGGAAGGATCCAGATGTTGCCCCACCGAGGATGGCCGCCTTCTACGAACCAGGGCTCACATATTCCCCAACCGACTAGCGCGCCAGCTAGACCCGCTAAGCCCAAATAAAACCATCCTTGAAGCAAGATACTGCCGCGCTGCTCCGCAACTTCGCTGGCTTGTTCCTCCTGATTCGCGATGCTTCCGTATTTTTTGCCCGAACTAGCCGTGACTGTCGCGGTAGGAAGCCGGCTATTCTCAGGCACGGCGATTCCCGCTAGATCTTCTAAAGTGACCTTGATTGTCTCGTTATTATTTCGAGCCATTTTTATCCTTACTCGCCGCAGCTGTGGCAGGGTGTTCGTTGCGATTCGGATCTGGGCTGCCGTCTGTGAGCGGATTTATTGAAGGCATCATGCGAATACGTTCCCGCAGCTCTTCTGGCATGAACTGCAGCAAAGGGTGGCCGGTTTGAGGATCAACTGGCACGGGTAACAAAATTGTCTGCGGGAAGAGAAACCACGAAGCGAGAAAACCCACCGCCAAAACCGAAAGATGAGATGCGATTGCCACGGTTCGACGCAACCAGGCCGCGGGCTCGGAATGCTTTTCGTGCGGTGAAGATTCGAGTTCTTCCAAGTCATTTTCCTGGACTGCTCCAACCGGCTCCGGTTTTCCTGTTTCGCCTGCTTCTTCGCCTCCTTTGCGGTCGCTTATAGCAATCGCCGAAAGACGCTCAATGCGGTCTCCTACCCATCCGAAACAGCCCTCTTCGTCACTATGGGGGTCATAAACCCAAGCCACCTGCTTTGGAGAAGAGAAGAAGTTCTTATGAATGAAAGTATCGTGATCAGAGAGAAATACGCCGAACCCAGGATGGGAGTGATACCAACCGACTATGCGCTGGTTAGGGTAATCTCTGTCCTTTGTCTTATAAATGTGCTCCCAAGTATCCTGGGTGAAAGTTACATGCGTGCCCGCCTGCGCCGCGTTCAGCCCGGTAATTGCCGCTTGGATCTCTGTGGTACGAGCATGATCGGTGCCAATGAGGACACCGCAGACTTCTGTCTTGCTGCTGGAACGAGCGTGCTGCCGGATTTTCCGTGCAACCTCGCTGTCGATCAGCACCGCGAGCTGCTCAGCATCACGCTTTGGCTTTGTCATCTTAATTATTGTCCTCGGCCTGGCGCTTCGGAATTAGGCATCTCTGAACCAAGCACCTGTCTGCAATCTCCGGCAAGCAGATACGCGCATTCACGCTGGGCGGAGCGGGCAGTGAACACATCGAATAATGGCAATCCCAATTTGTCGAGTGTGTGTCCTCCCAATGGGCTTGTTTTAGAAAATCCGTGCGCAGTAATTACAGTTCGCATTTTCGAATCGTGAGGGCATCGCCCCTGCTCCAGGCTGATGGTACCGAGAGGCGCGAGAACTTCTTCTTCAACTCCACATTGAGGACATGCGAGCTTGTGAATTATGTCGCGGCTAAACTCAATCACAACATCACGACTGCCCAAGTCTGCCTGCGCTCGTTGAAGCAACTGATCCAGCGTGAGGTCCGAGGAATGCTCTGGCAAAAGAACAACACTCTCAAGTACGTGATGACTCATGCAGTCCGGGCTTTCTGTGTAGTCCACGGTGTACGACGTATGGTTTACTCCTTCAAAGACATAGGCGCGGCTCGCAAGTGTCGGAAGCCCGTGAATCAGCTTTACGGCTTCCTGTACTTCGACTCCCGCGATAATGGAGGAGATTGTCGGTGTAGTTGGAACCTTACCCTCTGTGTTCGCTTCACGCGTCAGGAGGTTGCAGGACATACGCTGTTCCAGCAACTTCCAGTCAGTCTCCCCCAACGTGCATTCGTAACAGGGAGCAGACCCTGGCAAGAACACCCTCGCGACTCCGTTTACACCCTCAATCGCTCCATCGATCCATGGGCGGTTCATCTTCCACGCGGATCGATTTATCCACAGTCTCGCCTCGCGATTATCGAGCCCCGCGATAATGATGTCGCTCCACCAAAAGAGTCCAAGCCCGCAATCGTGCAAAACATTCGCTACAAGAGGCCGGACGAAGGCTCCTGGAAAGATCGCGCGCACTCCTTTGGCTGCAACATCTGCCTTAAATCTTCCGATGTCGGATGCATGAAAGAGTACGGTGCGCGATAGGTTAGATTCTTCGATTCGATCCAAATCGACAATCACGATCTGACGAAATCCCAGCAGCGCAAGATTTTTGAGGATCTCGTTCCCCAGTGCGCCAGCGCCAATCACCAGCACGCGGGTGGCGGCCATTTTCTTCTGGTCCCACCACGGAATCAACCGCAGCCGGCTATACCGGTCTTCATTGACGTCCTGCGCCGCAATCGTGATAGTTTCCGGCGAAGTCATATCAACCTGCGGTAATCTCGGGTTGCAGGCGAAGAATATCCCCGTCTTTCACCGACGCATCAGCAAGGGTCTGCGCATCCTGAATCTGGCGCCCGGAATTTTTATGATGGAACTTGTAGCTGAGCGGGGCGCCATCTGGTCCGTTTGTTGGCAATCGTAGTTTCTGCACCAACACAGCAACTATCTTGTTGCATGGCGCGTCGTCGGGGAGCTCTACGGGGACTCGTTTGTTTTCCGTAGAGTCGAATACGGTCACGTTAATGTTAGCCATACGTTTTTCGACTACTCCGCAAGAGAACTACGATTTATTGTTGATGATCTACAGCCGAAGCCGCCCTAATCCAATCGCTGAATCGCCGCTGTCCCTCACGCGACAACTCCCAACCTGATTCGTGGAGTAGCGCGTCCGCGCGAACCGCGAAATTCAGATTTTCGGCATTCGGATTTATTGCTTTATCCATTGTCGAATTGACAACGCCGACTAGATTTCCATCCCCGTCATATACCGGACCACCGCTGTTGCCGGGGCTGACGGGTGCCGAAATTTGCAAAACGTCGTTTTCGGTGCGGGAAACGATTCCGGAACTGGTTGTAAACTTCAAGCCTTCAGGATGGCCGATCACGAGGATGTTCTCGCCCTCTTGAGCGCGGGCAATCGGCTGCAAAAAGGTTGATTGTCCGGAATAACGTGGGATCCACAACAGTACAAGATCCAAGGTCTTGTGATGGGCAATCACATCCGCACCTGACCACACTCCGGATGCCATCGAAACCAGAACACGTGGTGTTTTCTTTGCCGGGTCCCAATCACGTGCTCCCACTACATGCCGGGCGGTCGCGAACAAGTATCCTGCTGGAGTGGCTTGTAACAACATACCGGCGCCGAACTCATTGGATAAAAATTCGCGTTTCCCAAAAAATGACTGGGCAGCAGGCGAAACCACTACAACCAGAGATTTCAGCTCGCGAGCTGCATCGATGTTGGAAAGTGTAGTGCTGGAGGGTAATGTAGGAAAATTTGTCCGCTCATCCAACTCTGAGAGACCTGTACTGACGAATGAAGGAGTGGGAGCGAGCGAAAAGAAAAGAACTGTGCCTATGGAGGTCAGAAACCCACTAATGATCAGCAAAGTGGAAAGGTATGCGGTCCAGGCGAAACGAGTCCGGGGTGGCTGCGTCCGGAGCGCTACGCGTAACACAATGCTTACGAGACACAAAACTGGCAGGACGATCACAAGAGGCGAAACTGTAACCCATGCCCACCAAGGAATTGCGGAAGGAAGCTTCGTTTCTACCCGGATAGGCAGCTCCGGAACGCTCTTTGCCTCAGTAACCTCCTGCGAACTAATGACGATTTTGTCCATCGTTGTTTTGAGACTGCGTTTTCGCTAGTGGCAGGGCAAAGAGCTACTAGGGACGGGGAGAATTATTTGTACCGTTTTGTCAGCAAAAGTGCAAGAACTATAAGGAAGCTAACAGATATCAATTTCAGTCCATCGTCGACAACTAGATCAACCCACTCTTTCATCACGCAGGAACGTAGCAAACTTGATGAGGTCGCTACGGGTGATGTCCTTGATCGGCGTGTTTTCGCCTGTGCACTCATAGAAATATTTGAGCGCCACGGAGTAGGCTTGGTTGATGCTACGGCGGCTGCCGAGAGACTTCTCCTGAGAGCAAACACCTTGGCGGCTAGCGATCCAAAGCATTATCTGATGCCGAAGAATTTGTCACACATCGCTCACGGTATTTCAAAAGGATTACGCGGTCACGATCCGACTCAGCATCAAGAGTACTGGGATACAGCTTGGGCAAGCCTCACCAGCAGGCCGGCCTAACAGGATTCAGATTCCACGATCTGCGTCATTCGTTTATTACACACATGGTTGAACTGGGCGTGCCGCTTGGCGTCTTTCAATCGATCATGGGCATATCAGTGCCAGAATGCTACGTCACTACACGAATGTTTCGAGGGGAGGGGGCCCGTAAGGCAGTCGAGCTTTTGGACGCACAACCTCTTCTTGTTGGATCCAAGTCTGAGAACTCAGATGTCGGAAAATCCTCGCGGCCTAATTAGTAGGGAAGTGCTTTGTGGGGAATTTTGTGGGGTACATGATTTACAGGGAATGCCATTCTTTAAAGTATTGAAAGATATGGCGGGGACGACGGGACTCGAACCCGCGACCTCTGCCGTGACAGGGCAGCGTTCTAACCAACTGAACTACGTCCCCACTTACAAATTGGCGATTTGCATGAAAACCTTGCTGGACAAGGTCTTGCAAATTTTGCATACAGGCACGGTTCGCAGGGGTACCTGCAATGGCAGCTGTCCCTGCCAAAACCGCATAATCTCTATTCATTCGTGCGGATTTATCTTAACACAGCGGATCGGAGCACGTTTCTTCTCTTTGAGATGCTCTCTGTTAGAGAACGTTCCGCATCCCCGTTGTGTTTGGGGCGAAGCGGCGAATTCTTCCAGAATTCAATGCAGTACCCGGACATCGCTTATCCCTTATCTCTTCTCTTATCCCTGAATCAGTGAGACAGGATTTTTTCTGGAATCGGGGCAGCTGCTGCTGGTATCAGTCCGGCTCGCACAACTCCGGGTAGCTCGTCGCCTCTTGTGTACTCTCCCTTGCCACCCATCATCTCTGGCATTGCCGTATATGGTTTGCTGTAATCGTTATTCGCGTTCCAGAACAAGAAGCCTATTCCACCTTTATTCTTTGCGGTGAGCACTTGGGCTTCGATGTATTTCGGCGAGTAGGTTTTTGTCCGCCATGCAAACGCCTGTAGCCATGGGCGGATCACCACTCCACTGCCTTTAGTGATCTTTTCAAAGCGCTCCATGGATTCGCCAATGAAATGCTCAGGCGCATCTCCCGGGCGTGCGATTCCATCCATGCCAAAGAAGTGGGATGGATAGATCATCGGCGAAAGCACGTCGCAGTACTTCGCCATTCCGACAATGTCCTGTCCGGTGTGAGCTAAGTCGACAGGACGCTGCCAGGCCATGATCCCGAAGACGTCCAGAGACAGCAACACACCTGTTGGGTGCAGTTCAGCATAAGCATGTTTGAGGAAGTCGACAATCACATCTGAGCGGTGCCATTCGGGATGTTCCGTTTGGAAGTAAAAACTCGCATCTTTCTGGTCGCCCTCAGCAGGGAAGCGTACATAATCAAACTGAATCTCATCGGCTCCAGCTTCCGCGGCTTTCTTCGCCAATGCAATGTCATATGCCTGAACTTTAGGCTGCGAAGGGTCGGTCCAGACCAGCTTCCCGTTCTCCTTCCAGGGCTGTCCTGTCTTATGGGACTTTACCGCCAGCTCCGGATGTGTAACGACGAGATGCTCGTCGCGGAAAATCGCAACCCGGGCAATGGCATGTAATCCTTGCGAATGAAGGAAACGGGTGAACTTCGGCAGATCATGGATATATGTCTTGTGAGTTCCCGCCAAAGGATGGTCGAAAGCAATGTTGATCGTTCCATCGCTGTCTTTAATATCGAAGACTACCGCATTCCCCCCAAGTTCGCGCCAGCGGCGAATGATTCTGAGCCCGTGATCGCTGGCGGCCATTAATCCGGTTAAATAGATTGCGCGTACCTCAAAATCTTTCGCGACAGGAATCGACTTCTCGGTGATTGGAGCATCCAATATTCCCGGGATGAGCAACGACTGTCCGGCTTTAAGGTAGGTTCCTCCCAGGTTGCCATTGGCTTTGCGAATAGCTTCCGCCAGCTCGGAAGAGGTGAGGTAAGAAGTCTGCCCGACATAATGGTGCGAAACCAAAGCTATTGTGTCGCCGCGCTTTGCCTGATACATTGCGCTACCCGGAAAAGCGGGTGCCGCAAGCGCACTAGAATCGACCGGCTTAGTCGGAGCCGACGAGCTTGCCGTCCGGATCAGCGCAGCCTGTGGGGGCTGAGCCGCCTTGACCGCGGGAACGTGAAATCCAAAGTGGAAAATGACAAGGCCAAGACACAAGCAGAGTACAAGCGTAGTTAAGATCGAACGAGAGCGGGGCAATGTTTCTCCGTGGAACTTGTTTTTACGCATGCTAGCCAAGTGGGAACTTGCCTGCCAGTTACGGATGGCCAGAGACGATAAGGCTTCGAAGATGGTATCGAGGTCCCCTGCATGAGCAAACTATTTCTCTTTACAGGGTTTCATTGTGAAATGTAAGTAGCTTCCCCGGCTCTCTGGAAGCATCTAAGTATTGCAGAAGCAATGTTTTGGGCGGGTGAATCAGGATGGCGCGCGGTTTGCACTGAGGATAGCGACCAATGGTTCTGGAAATGGCAAAATTTGTCATAAGGGACTCCCGGAACCAAGGTTGACGAAGACTGCAAGCAACGCGGCATTCTCCGGAGATCGAAGCAGCAAAGCAGCAAAGATCGAAAGCAAGCCCAGAAAGGGACCCAGGGCATACCCCTATGAAGACCGTATCCAGTACTGTTCTCGACCCTACTCGCCGCAGCAACGATGCTCGTGATTTTGACAGCGCACTTCGCCGCAAAATTGTCGGTCAGGATTCAGCTGTTGAAAAAGTTGTGGAAATTTACCAGATGTTTCTTGCGGGATTGAATGCCCCCGGACGTCCGGTAGGAAATCTTCTATTTCTGGGGCCTACGGGATCTGGTAAAACTCGCGTGGTTGAAGCTCTGGCAGAGTCGCTCTTTGGAGATGCACGCGCCTGTATCAAAATCGATTGCGCTGAGTTCCAGCATTCCCATGAAATCGCTAAGTTGATTGGCTCGCCTCCTGGATATTTAGGTCATCGCGAAACTCATCCTCTACTGACACAGGAAGCTTTGAACCAGTGGCACACGGATAAGCTGAAATTATCAATCCTGTTGTTCGACGAAATTGAAAAGGCTTCCGACTCGCTCTGGCAGTTGCTGCTGGGAATTCTGGATAAAGCCACTTTGACTTTGGGCGACAATCGGCGGGTCGACCTGTCGCAGTGCATCATCATTATGACCTCGAATCTCGGGGCCAGCGAAATGACCAGCTTGGTAGAAGGCGGTCTGGGTTTTGCTCAGAAAGTAAAGCAAGTGGATGCGAGCTTTGACGAAAAGATCAACCGCTCGGCGCTCGATGCCGCAAAGCGAAAGTTCAGCCCTGAGTTCATGAACCGGATCGACAAAGTGGTGGTATTCAAGACGCTACGTCCTGAGCATCTGGAACAGATTCTGGAAATCGAACTGGGCATGGTGCAGCAACGTATCCTCATGGCTTCGCCTGCGAATCAGTTCGTTTTCAATTGCACATCGAAGGTGAAGAACTTCCTTCTGCTTGAGGGAACTGACCCGAAATACGGTGCGAGACATCTAAAACGTGCCATTGAACGGAACCTGGTTTTTCCTCTGGCTAATTTGGTTGCCACCGGCCAGGTCAAGCTGGGTGATTTCATACGAGTTGATCTTGATGCCGAGGGACGAATCACCTTTATCAAAGAAGCCGAAGGCGCCATGGTCCCCATGCTCATGGAGCGTTACGGAGCAGCCGCAGGAGCGCCAACCCTGGTAGCACGTGCGGCCCGTCCAGTGGCTCGCCGAGAATTCGGCGCGACTCCCGCTTCAGATACTAAATAATTAGATTCCAAATCGTTTCCCTTCTTCTTCAGGCACCGACCGCATCGGTGCCTATTTTTTGCAAACCAAAATCAATCAGGCCAGATTGGGTAGGCCTTACTATTTGTAACCACAGAGGGCACAGACCCCACAGAGCTAACGGAGAAAATTGGATTAGATTCCTCTGTGGACCGCCGCACCCTCTGTGGTTTGATTTGCACTTTCGTCAGCTGAAATTAAATGCGAGTGCTAGAATTCGCTACTCAGGAGAAATCACTGCTCATGCGTAACCGCTTCTTTACTTCTTTACTAATGTTGCTGTTTGCCAGTATGGGATGGACTCAAACGAAACTTTCAGTTCACTGGGAAGAATTGACCGCTGCTGATTTCCGTACTGCGATACAGCAATCTCAAGGAACTTGTCTGCTGCCATTTGGAATTCTGGAAAAACATGGCCCTCACCTTCCTCTTGGAACTGATTTACTAAATGTGCGCTATGCGGCCTTGCATGCCGCTGAAAAAGAGTTTGCAGTAGTCTTTCCTGAATATTATTTCGGACAAATCTTCGAAGCGCGTCACGAACCTGGAACGGTAGCATACAGCTCGCGTCTACAACTCGAATTACTTCAGGAAACCACGGACGAGATGGCCCGCAACGGCTGCAAGAAAGTGATTATCGTCAATGGACATGGAGGCAACGAGAGCCTGTTGCCTTATTTTGCGCAGACTCAATTAGAGAAGCCGCATGATTATGTGGTTTATGTCGTCGGTCTGGTTGAAAGTCCTCCCGGTGGCCCAGCCAAAAAGACAACTCTCGATATGCATGCGGGCGAGGGAGAAACCTCGACCATGCTGATTTCCCATCCAGATTTAGTGCACATGGATCGCGCCAAGAACGAATCCGGCGCTGACCAAGGCCGCATCAACTTGCCAGATTTTGTGTACACCGGAATTTGGTGGTACGCGAGATTCCCGAATCATTATTCCGGCGATGGATCGGCAGCGACTCGCGAGTTTGGCGAGTATAAAATGAATGCGTGGATCGATGCGATCGTCAAAGCAGAGCAGGCCGTAAAAGCAGACCAGGAAAGCCTAAAGATCCAAAATGAGTTTTACGAGAAGGCTAAGCACCCGTTAGATACGCGGCCGTGAACAAGTTGAGGAAGAAGAAACTTGAGTTCAACATTATCCACATCCGTTCCTGCTGCTGTATCTCTCCCACAGCCGCTGAAAACGCGGCTGCAGTCGCTAGACATTTTCCGAGGTGCCACCATCGCGGCCATGATCCTGGTCAACAATGCTGGTGATGAACGAGTGGCCTATTGGCCACTACAACATGCGAAGTGGAACGGTTGGACTCCGACCGACTTGATTTTCCCTTTCTTTCTGTTCATCGTCGGTGTGGCCATGGCATTTTCTTTCAGTTCCCGCTTAAAACGCGGAGAGTCTCGACAAAAACTAATTGCTCATGTGCTATGGCGAGGCTTCTTGATCTTTGCTATAGGAGTTTTCCTGAACGGTTTCCCCAATCACTATCAATTAGATTCGTGGCGAATTTATGGTGTGTTACAGCGTATTGCGATCTGCTATGTGATTACTGCATTTCTTGAATTGTGGGCGGACTGGCGCACACAGTTAGGAGTGGTAGCGGCCTGTTTAATCGGATATTGGTGTTTGATGCGCTATGTTGCAGTGCCGGGATTCGGTGTTCCAACTCACGATATGCGGTTGCTGGATCCAGACCGCAACATCGTCGCCTGGCTTGATCGCAAAGTTCTGGCTGGTCATCTTTATGAAGGCACTCGTGATCCGGAAGGAATTTTAAGCACTATTCCTGCTATTGCTACCAGCTTACTCGGCTTGTTAACCGGCAAATGGATTCGTTCCGCGCGCAGCGAAACGACAAAAGCCGCTAGCATGGCGTGGTGTGGTGTTGTATTTTTCATCGCTGCCGAATTTTTGAATACGTGGTTCCCAATTAACAAGAAACTATGGACCAGCTCGTTTGTGTTGTTAACAGCCGGTTTGGCTCTGGTCTGCCTGGCTTTTTGTTATTGGATTTTAGATGTCAGGCAGTGGCGCGGTTGGTGGACAAAACCATTTCTGGTATTCGGAATGAATTCGATTGCCGCTTACGTTTTCGCCGAAGTGATTGCTCATCTTCTCGACCGCTTACAATTGTCTGCCTTACACGGCAACGTGCCCTACCAGGAATTCTTGTATGAAAGTTTTTTCGTACCTTTTGCGAGTCCGGCGAATGCTTCGCTATTTTATGCAATCACTTGTGTGCTCGTCTGTCTGGGAGTTATGTGGTTCTTATATCGCAAGGGAATCTTTCTGAAAATCTGACATTGTCCTTTGCGTTGATTTTGCCTACCACAGATATAGTTTTCGCGTTCTTTGCGACTTTCTTTGTGTTCTTTGCGGTTAACAGCCTTAAGACCTTTACCGCAAAGTACGCAAAGGAGAAACTTGCTCATTTCGATTTGCCAACACTGAATGAGTACCACCAGAACTTGAGTAACATTGGCCCTCTCGTCCGGGCGTGCTAACCTCGTCTATTAAGCGGGAAACTAGCTGTTTTTTCACGATTCGAAGATTCGTTTCGGGAGCATCGCTGAGTTGCGCCCGTACGCATAAGTTCCCGGATCTAAGCTCATTAACCGGAGTGCTGAAAGACGTAAAATGCCACGTTTCCCTATTTTCAGGCTCGGCCAAACACCCGAAGAGATCATTCCGCCTCAACTCAGTTGTTATACGCCCACGCTTTCCTTACAAGATCTACAGCTTGGTGTAGACAATCTTCGTCATGATGTTTTTTTAAGTACTAAATTTGTCGAGCAAGTCCGCTCGCACATTGCGCGCCTCATAATGCGCAATGGCAATGTGGAATCGTTGGTGGCAGCGGGAGCCACGAATGCTTCACATGGAAACCACTTTCTTGGGTCGAATGCAGGCACCAAAACCCGGTCGAAGGGAGGAGCAGAACTAAAGCCCCTTCTCACAGAGATACACCTGGCGGCGCTGAATCACGCCAAGGCGAACGGGAATATCTGTATTGACCTCATGGCACGCGCGGCGGTCATTAAATTTTTAAGAGCTGAGTTGAATGCGCAATTTGTGCAAATCCTCGAACGTTGCCGCATGATGCTGAAGAGTTATGAGGGCGTCCGGCAGCAAAAGGCTCTGGAGTACCGCGAAAGAGCTGCTGAATTTCAAGTAGCCAAGAAAATCATTCTGCGCCTTACGGGGCAGGAGTTGTTTCGTACTCTTAGGGAAATTGAAAAGGAAACTCTAACCCGCACCCGCCGATCTTTATTTGGCAATCAGAATGAAGCGGAATATCAGTTGTTTATGAATCCGCTCATCTTCAGCGAAGATGGCCGTGATCCCTATCTGTGCGCAGAGCAATATGTCATGCTCGGCAACTTCGACCGCGATCCGGATCTTTTTCCGAACGTTCGCAGAATAGGCTGTGATTTCCTGCAATCTCTCGCGCTCGGAGGAGATGCAAAAGACGTCACCATACTCGATGGCTGGCTCAGTGTTCCGGAGAACGCGCAAGAATTGGTTGGCGCTGGCGCGCCGGATGAAACCACGCCCGAAGGGAAGTCACAGAAGACTCGTCTCTCCGCTTGGCTTGAGCTGTTGGAACAAGAACGGACGATGGACCACATCATCGCGTCCTATGAGGTAGTGTCCATCATCACTGAGTACTGCCCACGCATTAACCCCCAGCAACTAAAAAATGGTTTGGTCGTGAAGGAAGAACGCGAGCGCGTGGAGAAACTGATTAAGGAACATGGCAAGCTGTCTTCCGCCAGCTTTACCGCCGCACTTGGCCGGGTCACAAGCTGCCGGGGAGCGGAACGGGCGAAGTTGGCTGGGCGTTTTTTGCGGGATTTCATTCTCTATCACCGTGATCTCCGGCGGCTTGAAGTGCTGACTGGCGCGATGGACAGCGTCAATCTAATTGCGCAAGACAAAATGCGCGAGCTCTCCGCGCTCAACGGCACACTTTACGAGTTTTTATTAGCTGACGAGCAAAAGCCGGCCGAAAGCAAAGTACTGCGTCATGTGATTCTCAAAGCGGACGTGCGCGATTCATCGCGGCTCACACGCTCGCTGCTGGAACGCGACATGAATCCAGCTTCCTATTTCAGTTTGAATTTTTATGGACCGGTGAACAAGCTTTTACAGAAGTATGGCGCCACCAAGGTCTTCCTCGAGGGAGACGCCATTATTCTAGCGTTTCTGGAACGCGAAGGAGAACCCGCTCTGGCCGTTGCCAAGGCCTCGGTATTAGCGCGAGAGATGATCGAGATTGTACGAGGGTATAACCATCTTCTGGAGCAATCAGGCCTTCCGGCGCTGGAACTCGGTATTGGGATCTCTTATCAGGATTCCGCGCCCATGTATTTGATGGATGGTGAGCAGCGCATCATGATTTCTGACGCCTTGAACGAGAGTGACAGGCTCTCGTCCTGCAACAAGCGCATGCGCAAGATGATGGCAAACATGGATACTCCATTCAATGTATACGCATTCCAAACGGTCAGCGATGCGGATGCTGGGGAGACTCCTGAAGACTTCATTATGAAGTTCAATCTCAGCGGAATTCGAATCAGCGCGGCGGCGTTTCAAAGATTGCAGCAGGAGATTTCGCTTGCACCGCTCGATCTCAAACTGCCCGCATTGTGGGGAAGTGAGGAATCCCGCTTATTTAAAGGAATGGTTCCAATAGGAAATGATATTTTCCGGCCGATAGTAGTTCGTGCCAGCTATATCCCGCAAGTCGATACCCACGACTTCGGACTACAGCATTGGACGGAAAGTCCGTTCTATGAAGTTTGCTCTAATTCCTTGGTTTACGAGACTGTGGAAGGAAAAGCAGCAGCTGGAAAATAGGCGCCCGGCTTTCGGCGTCAGGCCTTGGAAGGCAGCGCTCCTGCCCAATCCTTACTTGAAATAAACTTGTTACTTGAAAAAAAACTTGTTTGTAATTTATTTGAGAAGCGACGGGAAGTAATCCCCTTTGTAGTTTCCTGAAGCCTGCTTCCCGAAGCCTGCCTTACTGTCCTGCACGCAATGGAGAAATCAATAGTCGACCCACAGCTTTTTTCTTTGCATCATCTTTTCCTGCTTCATAAGAGAGATCCAAAGAACCTTCCGCAGTGGCGGAAGCTCCTGCCAATAAGTCGGCAAGCGAACGATAGGAACGGCTTATATCATCACTGTGCTGCAACGCCACTGGAACTCCCTTGTCTATTGCCGGCGATACAGAGTGATAATTGTTAGGGAGCTTCCAAAGCAGCTTGCAATTGGTAGCCTTCTCGAGATCTTCATCACCGAAGCCAGGTATTTTCTTGTAGCGGTTGATTACCAGACGGACTCTATCCCGCCCTCCGCCTTCTTCTAAGAATGTACGGATTCTGGATGCGCTCCACAGCGAAACAACATCCGCCTGCGCCACCAGCAAAACTGCATTGGCAAGGTCGCAGAGCATGTGAGCAGTTTGATCCATACGTCCCGAGCAGTCCACCACGACATAGCGGAAATGTGAAACCAGAAGATCGAAAAGGCCAGCCAGTTCCGCGGCCGTGGGAGTCAATGGCAGGGGCTGTTGCGAACCCGCCAACAGTTGAAGCCCGCCTTTGCAGGATGTCATCAGCCCTTGCAGCAGGGAAGTATCGAGACGATGCAAATTCTGCAACGCATCTGTAACGCCAAATGTCGGACGAACGTTCAAATGAAGAGCCGCATGGCCCAGCGGAGCGAAGTCAACCAGAAGCACTCCACCATGCTGCTCCTGGAGTGCAACCGCCGTATTCACCGCGACGGTTGTGGCGCCAGCGCCGCCTTTGGCGGCAGCTACTGCAAATACCCGTGCACGGCCTGCCGCAGACGAACGTGCTCTGCCGCGCAAAGCGGAAAATCTATTAAGGGCTTCAATCAGACTCTCAGCACTCGTGGTGCGTTCCAGATATTCCCGCGCCCCCGCTCGCATTGCGGAAACAATCGAAGCCGGATCGTGCATTCCCCCAACCGCAAAAATCGCGATCTCCGAAGTGTTGCCGTGGATCAGCTCAATAGCTTGAATAGCTCGCTGGGAATTCTGCGGATCAATGTCTACCAGTACCACTTCGGTTCTTACATCTTGAATCTGGCGAAGAACTGCGTCGGTCGGCCCAGCAGGAAAGCCGATATGGCTAAACACATTCCGCCCCAAATGAGTACCTTCCAGCCGGTTCTGGAGAATACTCAACCGCTCTTTATCTTCGGTAAGAAGGGTAACCGCTATGCCTTGCATGGCCGGGGAAGAACTCCTGTCTGTAATATCAACATGTTATGGACGGATTGGGAATGGGCCAAATGACCTTGGTAACGGGCTCTAATTCGCACCCGAAAGTTACTTTTTGGGCCAAAAACCATGATCAGTGTGGAGACAGGACAGACACAACAGGCGAAACCCTGAAGCTAACGAATGTTCCTGAGTGTTCCAATTCTACGCAAAACCTCGCCTCTTGCAAAGAGAGCAGGGACTATAACCGAATAAACCGGCGCTATACGGGACAAAACGGGGAAAATTCCAGAAGACATTGTCTTAATTAGTACAACATCGTATCGCGTTGGTTGAATATATTTGCTGACATTCCCGCTTCCTGTGGATGGTCGGAAGTCCCGGATGTACGAGTTTCTGCGAACTGCTTCATCTCATCGGCCAAAAATTCGTATGCGCCTTCGATATGAATCGCGTAGCCGCCCTTGGTTCCAAGTCCACATACGCGGAGAACTTTACCTTTGCAGCGAACCCGCATATTCTCGCCTAACGTGATTTCCGATGGCATTTCGAGAGTTAATTCGATCGGATCGCCTTCGGATAGAGGCATATCGGTGTACAAGAGAAGTCCCCGGCCGCTCAAGTCCTGTGTGACGCCGCAACCCTTCGTAGCATTAGCAACCAAATAAAGCGTGACTGGGGTTTGAATTTCAAACCGCTGGGCAGCTCGTCGCTCAATATGAACCTGATTGTTTGTCATAGACTCTCCTGTTCCGGACTTCCTGCAAGAACGGAGTTGCTGGGCAAAGCCCATAAGCCTCTATACTGACCCAAGACTATTAAGAAGAGACTGAAGCCTATTAAACTTACAGCAGTGGCATAGCCTTTGGGAAGTCATAATTTGATAACTAACTCTCAACTTTTGCTTGATGCTCGAGTAATAATCCAGCTGAAATTACATTAAGTGCTCCGTCCAGTCCCAAAAGATTCTAATGAGCATCCAGAAAATCAATGAAACCGGACGTCACTAATCTACTTTCCAACACTCTCCGCGCATTGCGGCACCGAAATTTCCAGCTTTTCTTCGGTGGCCAACTCATTTCATTGATTGGGACATGGATGCAGAGCGTGGCGCAGGCATGGCTAGTGTACCGCTTGACGGGTTCCTCTCTGCTGCTCGGTTCAGTTGGATTCGCAAGCCAAATCCCGGTCTTCCTATTTGCGCCTATAGGTGGCATCGTTGCCGACCGGTTCAACCGTCATCGCGTTGTCATTGCAACTCAGTGCGCTTCGATGGTTCTGGCTCTAATCCTGGCCATATTAACCCTCACTGGAAAGATTCACGTTTGGCACATTTTTGTATTAGCCGCACTGCTTGGAGTGGTAAACGCCTTTGATATTCCCGCCAGACAGTCATTCCTTGTCGACATGGTCGGCAAAGAAGATCTCATGAATGCCATCGCGCTGAACTCTTCCATGTTCAACGGCGCTCGTATTGTCGGGCCGGCCATAGCCGGAATCCTGGTTGCTAGTATCGGCGAAGGCTGGTGTTTCTTTGCAAACGCGGTGAGCTACATCGCAGTGATTATTGGATTGCTGCTGATGAAGCTGGCGCCGCGCTCTTATCAACCTGACACTGGCTCCCCCCTAAGTCGCATCATCGAAGGATTTACGTTTGTCCGTCAGACAGCTCCGATTCGAGCCATTTTGCTCCTGCTTGGTCTGGTGAGCCTGGTCGCTATGCCTTATACCGTGCTCATGCCGGTATTCGCGGACAAAATTCTTCATGGTGGAGCTCGGGGGCTAGGCATATTAATGGGGGCAACCGGAATCGGAGCTTTGCTCGGCGCTCTTACTCTCGCTACCCGCAGCGGTGTTTATGGTCTGGGACGTTGGGTTGCATTTGCCTGCGCCGGTTTCGGAGTGTCATTGCTTTTGTTTTCCTTTTCGCGCAATTTCTGGTTGTCGACAGCGCTGCTGCTGCCAGTTGGATTTTGCATGATGCTGGAGATGTCGTCATCCAACACACTCATTCAAGCCATGGTGCCCGATCATCTTCGCGGAAGAGTGATGGCGGTCTATTCCATGATGTTCATGGGGATGGCCCCATTCGGAGCTTTGCTGGGAGGCGCCTTAGCGGATCGGATAGGCGCCCCGATTACCGTGGCAATGGGAGCGGTGGCATGTATCGGTGGTGCTGCACTATTCGGCTTGCAATTGCCAAAGATTAGGGTCGAAGGCAGGCAATTGATCGTGCAACAGGCAGTAGCTGGCGGCGAACCATCCGTCGAGATGACGTCTAGAATTGTGGAAGACTAATCGTTCATTTAGTTACTTAAAAAAAGGCTCCGGGATAGTCTCCGGAGCCATGCGGGCATTATGCGAGTTTTTCTAGAACGTGAGCGTTCCTTTAATCTGAATCATTCGGGGAGATGCATCGCCGCCGAGGAACGAACCCACAATACTTGTAGGCACGCTCACAGTGGTATTGCTACGCCCGAACTGTGGATCAAAAATATCGCCAACTGGTTGATCAAAATTGGCATGATTAAACAGATTAAAAAATTGCAGCCCTAAACCCAAATTTCCTGATTCCCAATGGGGAAATTTAAAGTTTTTCATGACCGTAAGGTCTGTATCGAAAAAGTTTGGGCCAAAAAGCTGGTTACGCCGCTGATTGCCAAAACCAGTCAGTGCCGGGCTATACTGGCCGCCGGGAGTATTAATTGTTGACTCAACACACGCCGTTGTCACAGCGCTTCGGTCGCAAGTTGCTCCGCCTATCGTTGTATTGGCAAACACGTTAAAACCAGCAGTCGTACCATAGTTGAAGCTATTGAGAACTCCTGTGGTTGTCGAGTCGACGGCGGTGTACGGAAGACCGGTGCGATAGAACACGGTTCCCGAGATCGTCCAATCAGCAATTAGTCCAATGAATCCGCGCAGGTTCGGAGTATTCCAGACATAATTAAAGTTGAACTGTTGGCGGGTGTCATAGTCAGCATTGCCATAGTTTTGCCGGAGATTGAAAGGATTCTGCGGATTTAGTGTACTTTCGTTGGTTAGAAAGTTGTATTGCAGGAAGCCGGCATTGGAGATTTCATCCAAAGCGTGACTCCAAGTGTAGTTTGCTTGAAGCTGTACGCTGGAGAACCGCCTTGTGAAGGATGCAACCAAGCCATTGTAATTCGACACGCCGTCACTCCCCACTTGCGTAATCGTGCCGAAGCGTGAATCCGCGGGGGCAGCCGGAAGGCCAACAAAACTGGTTGCAGTTGCCGGCGCACCAAGCGTCCCAAGGCAAGTAATGTCGCAGAAAGCATTCAACCCTGCATTCTGGACTGCTTCATATAAGCCGTGGTTCCCGACGTAGTTCAAAGATAGGGAAGATTTGTCGCCCAATCCTTGTTGAACTTCAAGGTTCCACTGCTCATAACGGGGCGCGTGGATCGTGCTGCGCGCATTGTAAAAATTCGGCGGCACGAATGGAACTCCAGTTGGTAGTGTTCCGGCGATGCTAGCCGCTGTCCCACCGGAAAAGAAGCCATTTGTGAAGGCAGTGTTGGCCGCTGATACTAACGCTGGTTGGCTTCCGGGCGTTGTCGGCGACAGAGGAGCGACACCGGCGGTGAATTGATTGTTCAGAGGCGAGTTGTTTAAAAAGCTGTCGGCAATAGTGGCAGGGAACGCATCTCCGAATAAACCGAAACCACCACGAACCACAGTTTTGCCGTTAAGTCCAAGAGGAGTCCAGGCAAAACCAAATCGGGGTTGCCAGTCAATATTGGTGTAATTGCGAAGAGCCTGATGCAGTCCCGTCTGAATAACCTGGTTATAGGGCTGATTGGGGTCGTGCGGAATGTCTTCAAAAGAATTAGTAAAGCGCGCAAAACAATTGATTTGGCATACAGGATTGGAATTGTGTTCTGCCCGCAAGCTCAAGGTTAATTTTAAGTTCTTCGTCACCCCCCATTCATCTTGCGCATACAGGCCCAATCCATACAACGCAATTGGCGCAGTCGGACGTGTGGGGAAGTTCTGAATGTACGTGGCACCCACCCCATTAAAGAAGCTGCCAAGATCTTCGGAGGAACTGTATCCAACGGAGCCGAGTCCTGGACTGTAATCCGTCACATCATTGCGGCGGAAATTGACGCCAAACTTTAGATTATGACTTCCGTGAGTGTGCGAAAGGTCATCGACAATCTGATATTGGGTTACGTTTCGTCCTTGCGGCCAAAAGTTAAGATCGTTACCCAGCGCAAAAAACGCCCTGCCCGAGAAGCCGAGACGGAAAGGAAAGGTCGCTAAAGCGGCGGCGTGGTTGGGATTGTTAAAAAGAGCGCTGTACCACGATCCGGTGACGATAAATTGATTGACCGTGCGTGGTCCAATCGTGTGAGTTTCGTTTAGTTGACCCTCATATTGGGGCTGGTCACTGACTGCGTTAAAGATCGGATTGATGGGATCGGTGTAAGTTGCTTGTACACCATGATCAGTACGGAAGTGGATAAATAGACGATCGTTGTTGCTGATATTCTGATCCACGCGTGCTGTCAGCAGCCATTCGTGAGTGAAATTACCTGCGGTAGAACGGAACTGAAGAGCGCAGGGTACGGTTGTTCCCAATCCGCCCGGACCGGTGAATCCGCTGCAACCACCGGTTGTGTCGCCTGGAATCGGGCCCGCTCTTTGCGCACCCGGTGCGCTGTTCCATAAACTGAATGCCTGTTGATAAAAGGGAATTTCGCCGGCCAAGCTTGCGCCAGTGTTGGGGTCCTTAGCGGTCAGCAGATTCGTCAAAGTCGCGGTTTCAAACTGCGCAGTTGGAACGTTTACCGGTGTATTAGTAGGAAGGACAACTCTGAGTCCCTCGGTGTCCAAAAAGAAAAAGGTCTTGTTTTTTCGGATGGGGCCACCGATCGACGCTGCCCACTGGTTTGCATTGTCGAACGGCCGGGGTGTGGCGTTTTGGTTGTTAAAATAATTATTCGCATTCATGATCCGGCCATTCCAGTAATAGGTCGCGTTCCCATGGAATTTATTGCTGCCGGATTTAGTTACATAATTTACGTTAGCGCCCGCTAGTCCTCCATACTGGCCAGAATAGCCATTATTAACCACGGTCGCTTCCTGGATATCATTTTGTCCGAGTAGCAAGTTCGTTGCACCGGAGTTATTCAAATTCAAGAATGGATCGTTTTCATTCTGGCCGTCTACCGTGAACAAGTTCGAAGTGGCGGGCAATCCGAAGATTGCGGAGTTGCCGTATCCTGCCTGAGTATTCATCACCGCTCCCGGGGCGCTTTGCACGATGTAACTCAAATCGTTGCCGGGATTGGGTAGTTGGGAAATTTGCGCAGACGTGAAGGTTGTCGAAACATCTGCATTCTGGGTTTGCAAAACTCCACCTTCGGCAGTGACCTCTACGGTCTGGCCTCCCCCTGAGATCGCCGCTTGCAAATTGAGAGTGCTGGCTTGGCCCACCGTCACATTCACGGAGCGCTTCACTTCCTGGAACCCTTGGGGAGTTACCGTAACTGTGTAACTTCCGGGCGCGAGAAGTGAGAAACGGTAAACGCCGGCTCCGTTGGTGTTAGTGCTCGACGTCGCACCCGTACTGTTATTTTTTAAGCTAACAGGGGCATTGGGGAGTACTGCCCCGGTCGGGTCCGTTACGATGCCGGTAATGTCGCCGGAAATTGTTGACTGTGCCATAGCTGCAACTGCAAAGAGGGCAGCTAAGGAAAGTGATGCCAGTAATATTAGGGCGCGTTTTATAAACATAATCTTCATCCTCAATCTATTCAGTTTCGCTGTGCGTTAAGCGTCACTTTGTTTTGTTCGTGATCTTTGTTCGTGATCCAAGACAATCGGAAACACGATTCTCATTTCCTCGGTGCTGCAATAAGAATGCAAATGAGTTACCACTTCAGAGATGAAGCCAGCGCACTCTAAACTATTGAAAATTGGTGATGCAGAAATTCTGGGCAGAGAGGAAGCTCCGCTTAACCGGAGCTGGATTCGCAAGATTGAATCGTGAGTAGAAAAAAAGAAAAACCAGAATTATGCCGCGTACTTTCGAATACGCAAATCGGGATCTTACTGTACCAGCCTAAGATTATTGGGATCGCATTTCGCGCAGAACTTCCAGCAACGAACTATGGGCGAAGGGAGAAGGTGTCATGGTAAGGACAAGCATGATAAATGCGCAAACTCCGAGTACCTGCCGGCCGCGGCTTATTCCCGGCCACTCCGCGACCATGGGATGCCGCATCCCGCTTATGCGCAAAAGGATCGCCCAGATCAACCATCCTGCCCAAAAATAAAACGCCATGGGAATCAGCGTAATAATTGTCAAGCGGGAAACCCAGCGATGCGCGCGCGGCGCAATTGAAAAAACAATATGTCCGCCATCCAGTTGTCCGCCCGGCAGCAGGTTCAAGGCAGTTGCAAACATTCCAACCCAGGCCGCAATCGCCGTCGGATGAAAATAAATACTGTGCAAAGCGTGCGAATGTTTCAAATGCGGCAACGGCAAAATTTCCCAGACAATTCTGAATATCAGCGGATAACCCAGCTGAATATCAGATCCCGCGCTAGCCGCTGTCATTGGCCGCGAATAAGGCATCGCAATGAACAGAACGATCAATGAGACCACAAAGCCAGCAATGGGTCCTGCAATTCCAATGTCAAACAGAGCTGATCGAGAACGAATCGGAGAGCGTATTCGAATGAATGCTCCCAGGGTTCCAATCAGTGTCGGCGCGGGAATAAAAAACGGCAGTGTCGCATAGACTCCGTAATATTCGCAGAACAGATAGTGTCCCATCTCATGCGCCAGCAGAATCAACATCAATGTTCCAGCGAAAGGAACTCCGAGCAGCAATCTTGATGGCTGCGTCAATATCCAACCAATATGAAAGAGTGGCAGAGTGTCATCACTCATGGAAAACGCCGGCTGATTATGCAGGAAGTTGTACTCCATGCGCGTTCCTACCACCAGGGTCGTAAAGATCGTAAGTAGCAAAAGCCCCAAATGGAGCCAATAGCGATGCTTGTGCCGCGGCACGGCATACATTGGCCTCGGACGATAGAAGTCACTCGGCGTTGCGACCGTACTTACAGGCGTACTTACAGGAATGATTTCGTCGGACATCGATATGTATTTCCGGTTTCTTGCGGAAGCAAATGCCTCACCATGCGAGGTTTGCCTTAACAGTTTAAACGATTGTCAGGTTAAGGATTGTTGCTGCGGGAGGGGCTACTCAAACTGATAGTTCCTGACCAAAGGTTGCGAATGAAAATTATCGTGTTACAGATCGCCTGTGTTCATCAACGGCTTTAAATCAAGGACCTTAAGATATTTGCAATTTCAGTCGCTAGTCGATCGATTGCAGCTCTTTGCCCGGCTTAAAGCGCACTGCTTTCCCCGGTGGAATGGAAACTTCAGCGCCGGTTCGCGGGTTACGTCCGATTCCGGTTTTCCGTGGACGCACATTGAACACGCCAAATCCCCGCAGCTCAATACGATCGCCCTTGGCGAGTGAACGCTTCATGCTCTCGAAAACGGTTTCGACTGCCAATTCGGCTTTGGTTTTAGTGATTCCGGTCTTATTGACCACTTCATTGATGATGTCGAGCTTAATCACAGTCGATCCCCCGCGACGGAGCCAGTATGATTCACCAAGTCATTGATGCTAAGGGACATATCAGAGATTGTCAACGTCATGTGAACTCCCGTAATATGACGGAACCTAAGTTGCCAGCCTGAATAGTCTGATCGCGGCAAGTCTTACATGTTTCATTATTTCTTATATATTTGTCATTCCGAATGGCTTTAGCCATCAGGAATCTGCTTTTAAGAACCAACTCCCAAGGAGCCACATGCTGAAGAGTGACCGCTGGATTCGCAAAAACGCCCTCGAGCACGGAATGATTAACCCCTTTTCGGAGAAGCAGGTACGGGAGGGCGTCATCTCCTATGGACTCTCTTCTTATGGTTATGACCTGCGGGTCGCCGATGAATTCAAGATTTTTACCAACGTAAATTGCACGGTTGTCGATCCCAAAAATTTCGACGAACGTTCGTTTGTGACGGTACGTTCCGAGTGCTGCATTGTGCCGCCGAATTCCTTCGCCCTGGCCCGGTCCGTCGAGTACTTCAAAATCCCGCGCGACATTCTGACCATCTGCGTAGGCAAATCCACTTATGCCCGTTGCGGAATCATCGTGAATGTGACCCCGTTCGAGCCGGAATGGGAAGGCTTCGTAACTCTCGAAATCTCCAACACAACCCCGCTACCAGCAAAGATCTACGCTAATGAAGGATTGTGCCAGATCATCTTCTTCCAATCCGACGAAGTCTGCGAAGTAAGCTACGCCGACAGGAAGGGAAAGTATCAATCGCAGAAGGGAATCGTGCTGCCGAAATTGTAGCTGTGGGCATTGATTGTTCGACATGAGTTGCTGATCTGTAGAGTAAACGTCAATGCTTGTATCCATGAGTCATCCTGAACGTATGAGTCATCCTGAACGGAGCATGGCTTCGTCCCACGAAGCAATCGCGGAGCTGAAGGAGCCCTATCCGAAGCAATAATTTTCAACGCGATGTGGACGAACAGATCGGCCAACACCAACGAAGACGAATATTTGGCAGGGATCTTTCGGCTCCGAATGGTTCGCGCAAAGCGCAGGAAGCGCTGCGGGTTTCTTTCAGGGCGGGCGAGTATTATAAGGACGCCCTATGTCACATTTCAGCCTTTATGCCATCTATGGCATCGCCCGTGGCGAAGTCCTCGGAGAGCGATTCGACGTGAGCCGCTTGCCATTCGAGATCGTGCCGGGAGTTTGCATTGAGGATGTCTCTAAATGCATTCGAGAAGATGAATTCAAATACGTTGAAAAAAATCTGGGCAGCCGTGCCGTTGGAGACTTGAAGGATGTGCACTATGCACTCGTGCATCGATTTGACGGGCAGGCGACCTTTGAAAGCAGCGGAATGATTCCCGAGCACAAGCATGTCGAGAACTCAGAGGTAATGCTGAGGAACCTTAATGCATGCCTGCGGCTGATCCGCCCGATGCGCCAGACAGCGAGCCACATGACAGGAACTTTCCGGGAAGATGGAACCTTCAACATCAGCAGCTTTAACTCGTCTATCGAAATGATGGAAGTTCCTCAGGTACACAAACTGTTTCTGCTGCGGGATCAAGATGCGGACGACCTGCGAACCTATGCGCCGTTGTTCTTGAACGCCATGAAGGGCTGCTGGAAATTCATGATGGCGGCTCAGTACCACGAGCTCGGCTATTGGCAACTCGACCAGTTTCGCAAGTCGAGATATATGCTTTGGTCCTCGGCAATCGAATCCATCTACACCACACAGGATCGGCAGCACCGGGGCGGCGTTGTGGGAAAAGCCCGAATAAAGTGGTTCTTAGGGGAGAACACTTCGATCTACGATGACGGGGACATACCGGACACGCTGGAGCAGCCAGACCCGCCGATCACGATCGGGAATGTTGTTGACGATTTGTACTCGGTGCGCAATATTCTGGCGCATGGCGGCAGGATACTTGATAAATATGGCGAGACACTCCGCCAAGGGCTGAACGGCCCGCTGACTATTTACGATGTGCTATTCGAGGCGCAGAGCTTCATTATCCGCAAGAGCCTGCTCAAGATTCTCAGGGAGCGGCTCACTCCGGATTTTGCAGATGACACACCCGCACAGGCTTATTTCGCCCGGAACAATCTCACACTTAACAACATCATCCGCTCACAGCGTGCGGCATCGCCTCCTGTGGTATAGTTTCGCCGCATGTCCAAGTTCTCACCCTCTTCCGTCTACCTGTTGTGAAGCCAGTATTCCTCATAATCGCTTTTGCCTCTACAACATAGGTCCCAAGTCTCTACAGGAAGATGCCGTATGATGTACAGCTTCGGCTTGATCGTAAAACAACTGCCCAAACCTTAAGCTTTCAGGTGAGTCCTGAAGGGTTTGAGGACACACGAATTGAATAAGGAGGCAGTGATGCTTTATTGGGCTTTGATGTTCTTGTTGGTAGCGATCGTCGCGGCAGTCTTCGGTTTTACAGGTATCGCTGTTGCATCCGCCGGCATCGCCAAGCTTTTGTTCTTTGTTTTCCTCGTGCTGTTCGTAATTTCACTGGTCACGCACTTGGGACGGCGAGGAAGCACTCGAGTTTAGAATTGTTGCAGAGTAGACCATCAAACTATGGCGGACACCCCCTACGGCTTCGCTGAGGGCAGCTTGTCCGCCATTTTTTTCATTTTTATCCGCGCCAAATCAGATTTTATCCAGCCCCTGTCGTAGCAGTTTCCGCACAATTTCGGTGGTAGCCCCATAAACCAAGTGCGAAGCCAAAGCTGAAGCGTGCACGCTTAACGGATATTCTTGCGGCGGCTTTGACAATCCGAAAGCTGGGACGGCTACTTCATCCGCTCCGAGGAATACAGCAGTTCCAAAAGGAATGCCCTCTGCCGTGGTAACTGCCGGGATGTGTTCAGCAAATGCCCCGTATAAAGCTCCCGTTGCCGATCCAACAAAGTAGTGAACCACAGGCCCAGCTTTTTTCTTTTGTTCTTTTGTTAGATTGACTCCAAATACGCTGGATGAAATTTTATCCGCGGCTTTCATGGTGCCATCTTCGGCATCGCCCTCAGAAGGATTCTTCTTGTGACCACTTCCATTCGCCCCGTTGCTCTTTAGCTTCTCCGATGCCTTACTGAGCAGTGCCTGAAACTGATTCATGGTCCAGGCTGCAACCAGCCCACCTGCCAGGCCAGCGGCCATGCCTTTCCATGTGTTCGGTCTTTGCCGCCTCAAACTGAGTGTCATAAATCCTCCGCGTGCTTGGATGACCAAACACCGATGTCAGTAAACAAAAAAAATCCAGAGCCTTAGGACTCTGGATTCGGAAAAGCTAAGTGCTGAATTACTTACTCGTCGAGGTATCGCTCTTGTTTTTCCCGCCACAGCTGTCGGAAATCATGTCGACACTGGTTACATTAAAGGTTTGCCCGGACTCGGCGCTGGCGCTGGAGCTGGTGCCGGCGCTGGTAGAAGACATCGAACTAGGCCCCCACGAACCGTGCACCGCAACTTCATGTCCCACATGCGCGGAGACATCCTGTCCACTCAGTGCGACTGTCTTGCCTTTCTTGGTTGCGAGCATATACTGCCCGCCTTGTGACTCTACGCAACCTTTTAACTTCTTTTCGCCTTTCATATCGGAGTTACTCGATTGATGATCCGACATGCCGGATTGAGTTCCACTCTGATCCATACCGGGGCTAGTGGATCCTTGAGAACCAGTTTGCCCATTCATCGCTGGAGAAGAACCTGTTGTCCCTTGAGAATTGCTTGCTCCCGATGGCGAACTCTGAGCAACTGCTGCTGCCACGAAAAAGAACAACGCGGTTATCAGTGATAATGATATTTTTTTCATTCGTATCTTCCTCCTGTTAACAAATTAGGGAACATGAAGCCTATGTGTTCCATTCAGACGAGGTTGCTTGTGTGTGCACCCTTAAAGGGTAGGCCGCCTCAGGAGGTTGGACTATTCGGGATAGGCTGTAAAACCCGCAACGAGTGCCTGTAGCACGATGTTAGTAAAATGCCGTATATCAGCCTGGCACGTGTGAGCTGAATTGAGCGCAGAAGGAGCGCCCTGGATTGGAGATGAAGCCCCCTGTTTCACTAAAACAAATCGGAATCTGGACGGGCGCTTTTGACCCGCACCCCGTTCGCAAGATTCAGGAGACCGTCGCTGATCGCTAATAACGAAACGCATTCACAAAGCTGTGCTCTGCTAAAGTTGTTGCGGAGAATTTATGACTCTTTCAAAGCCGCTCATCATTCTCATCGCTGGTCCCTATCGCTCTGGTACCAACGATGATCCTGCGCTGATTCAGAAAAATCTCGATCGCCTGGAATCGTACTCATTGGCAATCTACAGAGCCGGACATATCCCCATGATTGGCGAGTGGGTTGCGTTGCCTATCATTCGGCAAGCAGGATCGAAGGCTTTAGGAGATGCAATCGCCGAACAATACCTCTATCCGGTTGCAAGCCGGCTGCTGGAGCGCTGCGATGCGGTGCTTCGTATCGAAGGAGCTTCTAAAGGAGCCGATGAAGATGTGAGGCTCGCGTTGGAACGCGGACTCGCCGTCTTCAAGAACGTGGAAGAAATTCCGGTTCGCTCCACAAATAAAGTGGATGCCTGACGAGCCAAATTTCCGAATGCATCCGTGTCGAGTCAGAGCGGATAATTTCTCAACGATTGGAACACGCTTTCCCGCTTACGCTGCCGGTTTACTCGATTTTGTCATTGCGTCATCTTTTCTTTCGATCTGCGAAATTGACTCGATTAAGGTCTTCATATCCTCGGCATGTTCCTCTTCTTTCGCCAGAATCTTTTCCATAACCCGGCGGCTGGTCGGGTCTTTATCGCCAAGGTAGCGAATGATGTCGCTATAAGAGTCAATGGCAATGCGCTCGGCAACCAGGTCTTCCTTAATCATGTCTATAAGACTTGTGCCCTCGACATACTGGGAATGGCTTCTCCTGGTTAGAGTCTCCGGATTAAAATCCGGTTCTCCATCCAGCTGAGTGATTCTTTCCGCAATATTATCCGCGTGTTCCTGCTCTTCTTGCGCATGCTCCAGAAATTCCGCAGCTACTGCCTGGGCATGAATGCCGCTGGCCATGTAGTGGTGCCGTTTATAACGCAATACGCAAACCAGCTCTGTTGCAAGAGCATCATTCAATATTTTGATTACAGTGCCGCGATCTGCGCGGTAGTTTTCTGTGACTGCACCATTTTCGATGTGTTGACGCGCCTTGCGTCTTATTTCGCCGAGATCGGAAACAAATTGGCCGTAGTTGGAATCCGCAGTCATTGGATGGTCCTTTCAATACGTAGGGAATAGTGCAGGGGTTTGGATGAACTTTATGCCCCAATGGGAAAGCAATCTGCAATAAAAAAGGTGTGCAAAAAAAGCGGGGCCGCTAAAAGCGGCCCGTCAGCACGAGAATCAGAACGATCAGAACAACGAGTCCCAAGCCGCCACTTGGATAATATCCCCAGCCGCTGCTGTATGGCCATGTGGGGAGCGCACCGAGTAGCAGAAGAATCAGGATGATCAGCACAATAGTTGACATGTCGTTTTCACTTTCCTTTACGCGAAGTCACCGGACACGCAAACCCGGTGCTGAGTTCTTAACGTGAGTGGCAGCCACTCACGAATAATCGCACCTGGACGTGGAGTAGGAGCTTACGTGTACTCACACTGTCCATGGCAGCAACTTACGGCACCTCACAATAAGCTCCCATCCGGTTTAGCCTGTATCCAACTTGGAATCATTCTGTACCGCGGCGAAAAGCAGGCGTCAGACTAACAGGCGCTTGGTTTTGAGCTTCCCCTTTTCATCCTTTTCATCTTCATCTGTTTTTATCACTTGAAGTTTGCCTAACTCCCAAAGCCTGTCATCTTTTTTCTGATGCTTCACAACCGTTGCCCACAGCCTGCCCTTCTGCATCCAAGCAACTGAAATCCGTAATTTTTCGCTTGTACATTCAGGAGAGTGTAATGACAGCCGCAGACGTAATGATTGAAAGACTAATCGAGTGGGGAGTCGAAGTAATTTTTGGGCTGCCCGGAGACGGAATTAACGGAATTATGGAAGCGCTGCGAACCCGTCAGCAAAAGATTCGCTTTATTCAAGTGCGTCATGAAGAGTCGGCCGCATTCATGGCATGTGCTTATGCAAAGTTCACCGGCAAGTTGGGAGTTTGCCTCGCGACCTCAGGACCGGGCGGCATTCATCTGCTCAATGGGCTTTATGACGCAAAAATGGACGGAGCACCCGTACTCGCGATCACCGGTCTCCAGTTTCATGATTTGATCGGCACCTACACCCAACAGGATGTTGCGCTCGACAAACTTTTTATCGACGTAGCTCAATACGATGAACGAATCATGGGACCGACGCACGTAGAAAATGTTGTGGATCTGGCTTGCCGAACGTCTTTGGGGTATCACACCGTATCGCACATCACTTTTCCCGTTGATTTTCAGGAAGCTGAAGTGAAAAGCAGCCAACGGTCAAAAAGAAATGTTCCCCATCACACCTCCGATGCGAATGCGCCTCTGCGCCCCGTGCCGCCTGAATCGGAACTTCAAGCGGCGGCAGCTATCCTCAACACAGGAAAGAAGATCGCCATCCTCGCCGGACAGGGTGCTCTGCATGCTGGAGACGAACTGGAGCAAATTGCGGAAAGACTTGGCGCACCCATTATCAAAGCGTTGCTGGGCAAAGCTGCCGTACCAGACGACAGCCCCTACACAACGGGAGGCATTGGACTTCTCGGCACACGCCCGTCCCAGGAGGCCATGGAAGAATGCGACACACTGCTGATCGTTGGCAGTTCTTTTCCCTACATAGAATTCATGCCCAAGCCAGATCAGGCCAAGGGAGTGCAGATCGATCATAATCCCCAGCGCATCGGGTTGCGTTTTCCGGTTGAAGTTGGATTAGTCGGAGACGCTCGCAGCACATTGCAATCATTGATCCCGATGGTGAAGCGAAGCGCGAACCGGAGCTTTCTGGAAAAAGCTCAGAAGGGAATGCAGGAGTGGTGGGAAGTGATGGAAAAGCGGGCTACTCGTCAAGATAAGCCGATGAAGCCGCAAGTGGTTGCGTGGGAACTTGGTAAGCGTCTTCACGCCAACGCGATTACTACCTGTGACAGTGGAACCATCACCACTTGGTGGGCGAGGCAAATTAAATCACAGCGCGGACAAATGCATTCGTTGTCGGGAACTTTGGCAACTATGGCCCCGGGATTGCCGTATGCTCTGGGCGCGCAAGTCGCTTATCCGGACCGGCAGGTTGTCGCTTTTGTTGGGGATGGCGGCTTTTCCATGCTGATGGCTGATTTTGTTACGGCAGTGAAATATCAGCTTCCCATCAAAGTGGTAATCATCAAGAACAATACGTTGGGGCAAATCAAATGGGAGCAAATGGTCTTTCTTGGGAACCCCGAGTTCGGAGTCGATCTTCACCCCATTGACTTTGCGGAATTCGCGCATGCCTGCGGTGGAATCGGATTCACCGTGGATGATCCGCGTGAGTGCGGATCAACGATGGAGCAATTCTTGTCCGCGCCAGGTCCCGCGATTCTACAAGCAGTCGTCGATCCGCTGGAACCGCCTTTGCCGGGAAAGGTTACGGCAGATCAGGCAATGCATCTCGCCGAGTCGCTGGTCAGAGGCGAACCGAACCGCGGCAAGATTGCGTTGACTGCGGTTTCAGAAAAGGTCAGGGAGCTTATATAGCAGCTTCGCTAATGTATGGACATTTATAGATGTACTTACGAGAATCAATGACATAGCCGCCCATCGCGGGGGGTTTTTAGGCCCCATGGATTCGTCGCGCTTCGCTGGTTGCGCAGAATGCTCCGCAATTGCATTGTGGGGCTGCTGTGGCATCGATTCGATCACGCGAGATGGATGAGGTCACTGACAGGCTCGTGTTCGTTAGAACGCATTCTTGAAACCGCAATGCGTACGTACACTTTTGTGCTTATGACCGTTTTTCCGGGTGTCCTTTGCGAGGAATCCCCGCGTTGGCGATATAGGGATACTTCGACTCGTCCTTGCCTTTCGTGAACCAAAACGAGGCCTTCGCTCAGCATGACTATTTAAGGCTAGACGTCGAATATGCGATATACGGCTGGCGGGTTCTGAGATTGCAGTAGAGTGATGGCGACGTTATGAACGGGAACTCCTCCCGTGGTTCGTCCGTCGGTCTTGCCGTTGTGAGCGTGTCCATGAAGAACTAAGTCCGCGCCATGACGGTCAATGACTTCCGCCAATCTTGAAGTTCCGAGGAAGGGATAAATTTCAGGAGCTTCACCATCGACAGTGGCGGCGATGGGCGCGTAATGCAGCACGACAACGCGTTTTTTTGTTCTCAACTGCGACATGGCGCGCTCAAGTTTTAATGTTTCGTCAATCGAAGCGCGCACGAATGTTTTAATCTCAGGCTCGCCGAACGCAGTTAATACTCCGCGCCCAAATCCGCCAACAAATCCTTTGGCTCCGGCGAATCCCACGCCATCGCGTTCATAAGCGCTGCCATCGAGAACTTTGAGGCCTTCTTCGGACATCATCCGCATCAGTTCATCTTGCTGGCCACTTTCGAAATCATGGTTTCCCAGCACAGCAATAGTTGGAATTCGCAATCGAACTATTGCATTCAGAAGCGGTTCCATCTCAGCGGGCTGGCCGAAATTGGTGAGGTCGCCGGCGAGAACGAGCACATCGGCTTCGTCACGAACTTTGTAGAGCTGATCTTTCAACGCAGTGAAGCGCGCAGGCGTGAAATGCAAATCGGCAGTGGCGGCAATTCTCATTGTCAGGCCGTTAAAATCTTACGAGCATGGAACTTTGCGGCGAATCCTCTGTGCGCGATATTGCTCTTCCACGTCCGGCAGGCCCCATTCTTTTACGTCAATAGAGAACATATTGTCGTCTATCAAGCTGCCGCGGAATTTTGCTTTGGGATTGGGATTCGAAACTGTATGCATGTAACGGGAAAGCAAATCCTGCCAAAGAGTTAGAGGAACATAGTCCGTCTGGCCAGGATAGATGTAGCGAAATAGAATTAGCGACCACAGTAAAACTTCCCAATGATCTCCCATCAGGTGCAAAATCCGGTTCCAATCAATTTTTCCTTTCGTGCCATAAATGATGTGAGCGATATCTGCTCCGTCGAAGCGCTCGCGGCGGGCAACGAAAAGCTTTGAAGCTAAAAGCTCTTCGGGTGCAAGGATGCGGGTTGGAATACCAAGTACCACCGTAGGATTTGCCCGCTCGACCCACGACTTGTCTACAACGATGACCGCGTTGCTCATTCCGGTAATTAGATCGACGAAGTAATCTCCGCGGTGAGCCTTGGCCAGCCAGACTGGATCACAGGTTTCACAATTAAAACCTTGCTTCTCAAGAATTTGTAGCGCGGCCGCTTGATGATCCGAGCAAAGAAATATGTCCAGATCCTTGGTAAACCGCCAAATACCTGTGTACTGCTGTAAGGCGAACGCTCCTGCGACGGTGTAGGGAATTCGTTCCTCGTTCAGAATTGAGAGGACATCGCGATAAAGTTTTTCCTGTTCGGCTTCGAGCGCCGGCGGCTCGGAAGAGGTGACTGAAGTTACGACTGGCGGAATGGAACTTTCTTCAGGCATAAGCAGGCATCGCCTCAACACAAACCTCTTCCGGCACAGAGCCAATTGGATGTGCTTCTTAGACTTGCGGTTGCAGACGGCTAAATGCAAACCCATTCTTTTCTGAGTGTTCGGAGCGTTCCCGCAAACATCTCTGTTGTACACAACGGCAGAGCCGCTAGCCGCATCCTTTGAACATACATTTTGCGGAAAGACATGGCATACATTTCTGAGGCCTCAGATCGCCGAGAAGAAACAGTTTCGCAAATCCCTGATGCGCCAGACCCGAAGCTGGCGGCGCAGATCGCGGAGCTTGGGGAATGGTTTCACAACCTGAACCTGCATGGCGTTCCCACGGCGCCGAATCATTTCCTTGGCGACTTCCCGAATATCAAATGGAAAGCCATTGAGGCGGAGATTCCGAAGGATTTTACGGGAGCGAGTGTTCTTGATATTGGTTGTAATGGCGGATTTTATTCCATCCAGGTAAAGCAACGCGGCGCAAAGCGAGTTCTGGGCATCGATGTCGATGACAGATATCTGAACCAGGCGCGTTTTGCCGCCGAGACCCTTGGCTTAGATATCGAATTTGAAAAACGCTCGGTGTATTCGGTGGATGAAATTCCCGGCCAATTTGATTGCGTAATATTCATGGGCGTGTTCTATCACTTGCGTTATCCATTATTTGCGCTGGATAAAGTGATCAAAAAAGTGAAGGGCACCCTGATTTTCCAAACCCTGACGCGCGGCTCCCGCGAAGTGCGCCAATGGGAAGAGGACTATTCATTCTGGAATGAAGAAATATTTCGCGAACCTGATTTTCCCGCGATGTATTTCATCGAGAAAAGTTATTCGCATGATTACACGAACTGGTGGATCCCGAACCGGGCCGCGGTGGAAGGCATGTTGCGGAGTTCAGGGCTTGAAATCAAAAATCGTCCAGAATTAGATACATGGATCTGCGCGCCCGGTGAAGTTAGACGCAATGGTCATTACATTTTGGATATGGAACTGGACGGAACGATTTGATTCCGGTGGAACGATTCCAAGGTAGATTCGCAATAATAATCGAGATTTGCAAAAAGTGAGAGACGCATGGTCGAAGCGGTGATGCTATGGAACGAGCCGAACAATCTTTCCCACTGGGATTTCAATCTCGATCGCGACTGGAAAATTTTCGCCGAGATGGTGATTGGTGCGGCTCAGGCTATACGCCAGGTGAATCCGAAGCTGCGGATTGTTTTAGGAGGAATGTCACCGGTCGATCCTAACTTCGTCAAATTGTTGGCGAGCTTAGGCGTGATCGACGAAGTCGACGTGGTTTCAATCCATGGCTTCCCTTTGGATTGGAACCATTGGAGCATACACGACTGGCCGCGCAAGATTGAGGAGATTCAGCAGGTCACAAGCAAACCGGTCTGGGTCTCTGAAGCAGGTGTGTCTTCGTTCGGCGCGGAAGAGGTACAGGCTTTTGGAATTCAGCGTACGGCTGAGTTGTTGTTGCCCCTGGTCGAGCGGGTGCATTGGTATAGCCTGTTCGATTTGCCTGCCACGTGGACGGCGACCACGCGACATAAAGAAGCGGAGGGCAGCGCATATTACCGGCATTACTATATGGGAGTTTTACGGGAAGACGGAACTCCAAAGCTGGCCAGCAAGAATTTTCCTGAAGGATTAGGAATTTGCCAATGGTTTCATTTCGAAGACCATCGTCTTGAATTGGCAACTGAGTGGTTGCGAAACCTGAACGTCAAATATTTACGCACGGGCCTGAGTTGGGCTGATTCCTACAGGCCCAACGCCGAAATCTGGTTTGATCGTCAAATGCAGGCATTGGAAGGATTTAATACCACGATTACACTCTGTTTCACGCCCGAACACTTGGGACTGGCGCCGCATCACACTAGTCCGCCAATTCGCCCCAGCGACTTTTCCCACTTTGCGCGCTGGGTGATTGAGCGATATGCCCCGGCTGAAGTAATGCAGGAAGGCACTTCAAAGGAAGGGTTGATTTCAGTGGCAGGGTGACTCTAGTTAGTATCTTTGGTTGCGTAGGGGCCTTCGACTGGATGGAACGTTCGAAAGCGAACATTCCATCTATGCTCAGGATGACAATTCTGCCCAGAGTAGCGGCTTGCCAAAATTTGTTTAACCAAAGCTGTTAACGATTCTGTTAGACATCTCAACTACAAACCTCTTCATCCAAAGTTACGTTTGTAGGCCAGAGCGTCATCTTAGGGCCGGAAATATTTGGAAGTATAGGACTTGTTATTAATCGTCAGAGAGAGCTTTTGAACAGGAGTCAGGTGAAGTGAAACGGAAAAAAGTTTTGATCACGGGGGGTGCTGGTTTTGTCGGGTCTCATACTGCGGATGCTTTGTTGCGCCAAGGTCATGAAGTATGCATTTTTGACAATCTGAGTCCTCAAGTTCATCCTGGCGGCATTCCTGATTACCTTTCCAATGATGCCGAGTTCATTCAAGGAGACGTGCGCGATCTCGACCAACTGTCGGATGCAGTCCGGGAAGCAGAAGTTATTTTTCACTTAGCGGCGGCGGTTGGTGTAGGCCAGTCAATGTATCGCATAGCTGATTACACAGCGGTGAACAACCAGGGGACAGCGAATCTGTTCCAGGCCATTCTGGATACGCGTTCTTATCCGGAGAAGATAGTTCTTGCTTCCTCGATGTCAATTTACGGGGAGGGCCAATATACGTGTTCGCAGTGCGGTGAAGTCGAGCCGGGGCCACGAGATCTACAGCAGTTGAAAGATAAACAATGGGAGACTCTGTGCCCGCACTGCAATGAGCCTGTTGCTCCTTTACCCACACAAGAAGACAAACCGTTGCAATGCACCTCGATTTATGCGCTCTCGAAAAAAGATCAAGAGGAGATGGCGTTACTGTTTGGCCGTACCTATGGAATCCCGGTAGTCGCATTGCGCTATTTCAATATTTATGGCACTCGACAAGCGCTGTCGAACCCTTATACGGGGGTTGCCGCGATTTTTGCCTCCCGCCTGATGAACGGGAACTCGCCATTGTTGTTTGAAGACGGTTTTCAAATGCGCGACTTTGTCAGCGTGCATGATGTCGTACAGGCGAACCTTCTCGCAATGGAAAGTTCAGCGGCAGATGGAAGAGCGCTGAATGTGGGCTCTGGAGAGCCAGTCACGATCCGCGATGTGGCGAGCGAGCTGGGCAGATCGCTGGGAGTCTCGATTCCGCTGGACATCACAGGAAAATATCGAGCGGGGGATATTCGCCACTGCTTTGCGGATATTTCAGCTATTTCGGCCACGCTTGAATATAAACCGAGTTTTCAACTGAAGGATGGCATGGGAGAAGTTGTGGAATGGTTGAAGTCACAGGAAGCAAACGATTATGTGCAGGAAGCAGTGGAGCGGTTGAGTGTGCACGGGCTGGTTGCCTAGCTCACGAACCGCAGATTATGACACCAGTCAGAGGGGGATGTTAGAGATCATCATGAATAAATTAGTGCCGTTTGGTTCTGTGTTGATCTTTGGAGGCGCTGGGTTTATTGGCTCGAACTGGGCCTATCGGCTTCTGAAGAATACGGACGCTAACATTCATATTTTCGATAATTTGTCTCGTCGTGGCGTTCACCAGAACCTGAGATGGTTGCAAAACGAGGCCAGGGACTCCGACCGCTTGAAAATAACGATTGGAGATGTTCGCGATGCCATGATGGTGCAGAAAGCGGTGCAGTCAGCATCTGAGATATATCACTTCGCGGCGCAGGTCGCGGTGACCAGTTCTCTGGACGATCCGAAATTTGATTTTGAAGTAAATGTTGGCGGGACGCTAAACATTCTTGAAGCGGCGCGCAAGAGTGGCCGCAAGCCGCACATCCTGTTTACTTCGACCAACAAGGTGTATGGGCATCTCGCGTCCCGGCCTGTGTTTGAAACACTGACGCGATATTGCTGTGATGGCGACGAAGGAGTGGATGAATCGCAGCCGCTGGACTTTTATTCTCCCTATGGTTGCTCGAAAGGGGCGGCGGATCAATATGTGCATGATTATTGCCGGATGTTTGGATTGCCCACAGTTGTGTTTCGTATGTCGTGCATCGCGGGGGCCAGACAGTTTGGCAACGAAGACCAGGGGTGGATTGCCCACTTCCTTTATTCAGCGTTGCAGGACCGGCCCATAACGATTTATGGGGATGGACGGCAGGTACGTGATGTGTTGTGTGTAGATGATTTAGTGCGGGCGTTTGAAGGTGTGCGAGCGCACAGTACAAAAACCGCTGGCCAGATTTATAACGTAGGTGGTGGTCCACAGAACTCAGTTTCCTTGCTGGAGGTCGTTGACTCTATCGAAGGGCTTACGGGAAAGCGATTGCGATTTGAAACACAGAAAGCCCGGCCTGGCGATCAGCTGTTTTACGTTACGAATTCAGCCAAGCTGCGCGAGCACACTGGATGGGAGCCGCGCATGGATGTGCTGGAAACCATGCAAAGCATTTATGAGTGGTGGAAAGAAAACCAGGGAATTATCAGTCCGATGCACCGGCAAACCGAGCATGCGGCATTGGAGAGTATTGCAGGAGCTGCTTCGTGAAGTTCGCGCTGGTTAACCCGGCGTGGAGCTTTAAGGGATCAACGTACTTCGGATGCCAGGAGCCCCACTATCCCCTGGAATTGCTGTTTGCTTTTGATCAGATTCAAGCTGCCGGACACGAGGCTCTTTTGGTGGATGGGCAGCTCGAAAAGCTTGGTACGCCTGAAGTTAAAAAAAGATTGGAGAGCTTTGATCCGGATTTTCTCGTGATTCCCACGGCTCCTTCTTACCTGTTCTGGCGGTGTCCGCCGCCGGAGTTGCGAATTCCGCAACAATGGTTTGCGGAGTTGGATAGCCGTGCCGTAAAAGTTGCAATTGGGCCACACGCTTCAGCCACGCCGGCTGCCACCCTTCGTAAATTGAGGTGCGATGTTGCATTGCGCGGCGAGCCGGATGAGACTCTGCCCCAGCTAGCGTCACGCCCATGGGCGGAGATCGATGGATGCTGCTGGCGCGACGAAGCTGGCGAGCATTTGAATGCTTCATTGGGCGTAACGGATATGAAGAAGTTAGGGGCTCTCAGTTTTGACAATTACAACGTCGAAACGCATGAGCACCGGCATCATGTGTTTTCCGGTTCGGGCCGCGGGGCTGAGCTCGAGTTCGCGCGGGGATGTCCGTGGTCATGTTCGTTCTGCAATAAAACGCTGTTCCGCAATAAATTTCGCGAACGCGATGTAGACGCCGTACTCGCAGAAGTGGATCGCTTAATTGCACGCGGGGTGAATTACATCTATTGGATCGACGAGATTTTTGGTGTCGGCAAGAATGTGCAGCGTTTGTTGAAAGAGCTGAGTTATCGTCCTTTAACGATTGGACTGCAAACAAGAATTGATCTGTGGAATGAAGAAACGCTCGATCTTTTGGGAAGCGCACGTTGCATCTCAATGGAATGCGGAATTGAGTCTATTACGGATGAAGGAAGAGATGAGCTGAATAAAAATTGCCGGATTTCAACGGAGCGGATTTCTGAACTCCTTATTTACGCCAAGCAGCGGATTGATTGGGTACAGGCAAATTTGATTCTGACGGAGCATGACGAACGCGGGCAGATTCGTGCGTGGCAAGACAATCTGAAGAAACATGGTGTATGGGTGAGCGAGCCAGTGCCTATGTTCCCCTATCCGGGAACGCCTTTTTATCAGCAGGTATTTGGCGCGCCCGATGACCGGGCATGGGAGCGGGCGCACGAATATTACACAGAGACTTTCCGCCAAAAAGGATTTAGCGATATCCAGGAACAACAGCCTACTCCAATTGAGGAATTGGAATGCATGTACTGATCACGACCGATACGGTTGGTGGTGTTTGGACGTACACGCAAGAATTGGTCAAAGCTCTACTGGGACGTGGAAATAAAGTAACCCTGGTCAGCTTTGGAAAATTGCCCAAGCCGGTCCAAATTTCATGGGCCGAAAGTTTTCATGAACTGGATTATCGTCCAACGGATTATCGTCTCGAATGGATGGAAGTGGCGCAGCGCGATATTGAGGAATCGCGATCCTATCTGGAGATGGTTGTCCGCGAAGTTCAGCCCGACATTCTGCATTTAAACCAATATTGCTATAGCAATGTAGCGCCGGGAGTTCCGCGCATCGTGGTGGCGCATAGCGATGTCGTGAGCTGGTGGGTTGCAGTGCATGGACACGAGCCGGATGAGAGTCCGTGGATTTGTTGGTACCGGGAAACTGTTACGCATGGCTTGGATCATGCCGACGTTGTGGTTGCGCCTTCACAGTGGATGCTCGATCAAGTTCGTACTTACTACACGCGTCCACGTGCCGCACAGGTTATCTATAACGGTCGCGATCCTGATCTGTTCGCCTCTTGTGAGTTAAAGGAAAACATCGTTGTGACAGCCGGCCGGCTTTGGGACGAGGGAAAGCGGATGTCTCTGCTTCTAAAGTGCGAGCAGGCTGTTCCGATCTATGTTGCGGGTTCGCTTGAACATCCACACAGAATAGATTCAGGATCAGAAAAATCCGCTTCGAGAAACGTGCATTTTATGGGAGAGCAGACTCAGGAACAAATGCAGCAATTGCTTTCCCGATCCGCGATCTATGCGGCAACGTCTTGTTATGAGCCTTTTGGGCTGGCTCCTTTGGAAGCTGCTTTATCGGGCTGCGCTCTGGTGGCAAATGACATCCCGACATTTCGCGAGATATGGGAGGATGCGGCGGTTTACTTCCAGCGAAATGAACCTGATGATTTAGCGGCGGTGATTCGAAAACTTGCCGAAGACGAAGCTTTACAGCGAAGGTGCGGCAGCCGCGCTTATCAACGAGCCCGCGAGCGATACACGGCGGAAAAGATGGTCGATCAATACGAAGCTCTCTATGAGAATGTGATGTCGCTGGCGAGGGTCGCATGAACGGACACCTCAAATTCCGCATCTTTGCGCATTCCTGGGTATCAGATTGGAATCATGGCAACGCGCATTTTTTGCGCGGGCTCGCGAATGAACTGGTTAACCTTGGGCATGAGGTTCGCTGCTACGAAGAGGAGAATTCCTGGTCGGCGGCAAATCTTGAGGAAGAGGGAAGTGAAATCGCTTCGGCTGCCATCAGCCAATTTAGACAGGCATTCCCGGCGTTGGATATTCGTTTCTATCGGAACGGCAGTAGCTTCCCGGCATTCGCCGAACGAGAGCTGCGCGAAGCCGATGTAGTAATTGTTCACGAATGGAATCCTGTTGAAGTCGTAGAGACCATCGTCTCGCTCAAATCAAAATTGGGATTTAGCGGGCTTTTTCACGATACTCATCACCGCGCTTATACGAATCCCAAACAGATCTTGCAAATGCCGCTTCATCTATTTGATGGGGTACTGGCTTTTGGAGAGGCGATTCGCCGCATTTATACAGATGGCTTCGGGGTTAAGCGAACATGGAATTTTCAGGAGGCGGCAGATACCGCTCACTTCAAGCCTCTTATCGCCGAGAAGAATACCGATATTGTCTGGGTGGGGAACTGGGGCGACGAAGAGCGTACACGCGAGCTTGAAGAATTCCTCATCGAACCGGCTCGGAATATGCGTGATCGCAAGATTGCCGTTTATGGGGTGCGCTATCCCCAGCCGGCATTGCGGCAATTGGGGGAAACGGGAATTGAGTATCGCGGGTATTTGCCGAATCTCGACGCACCCGAAACTTATGCGCGAAGTGTTTTAAGTTTGCATGTTCCGCGCAAGTTCTATTCGAATGGATTGAGCGGAATCCCGACTATTCGGATGTTTGAAGTTATGGCTTGCGGTTCGCCGCTGATCTGCTCACCATGGACGGATAGTGAGAAGTTGTTTCGACCAGGCGAGGATTATGTGTGTGTCACTGATGGGCGGAGCATGGCGGGGGAGATACAGCACCTTTTGGCGGATGAGGCTGCTCGACAGCAACTTGCGGACAACGGCTTAGAAACGATTCGGAATCGGCATACTTGCGCGCATCGTGCGAGCGAATTGTTAGAAATCTGTGAGGAATTGGGAAGATGAAACTATTTGTATTTGGATCCAGTCTTACGTCCTGTTATTGGAATGGGGCCGCGACCTATTATCGCGGCATATACAAAAATCTTCATCGATTGGGATACGAGATCGCCTTCGCGGAACCTGATATTTATCAACGGCAGCAGAATCGTGATGCGGCCGAAATCGATTATGCAACGGTTCGCCTGTATCGAACTCCTGATGATCTGGATGAGGTGCTCGCTGAGGCGTGTGACGCAGATCTAATTATTAAACATAGTGGCGTCGGGGCGGATGACGAACTGCTTGAGGCTGAAATTCTAAAATGCCGTTCGGTCCGGAGCAAAGCAGCGTTTTGGGATGTTGATGCTCCCGCGACGTTGGCGCGTGTGGAAGCAGATTCGTCCGATCCCTTTCGCCCATTAATATCTCAGTACGATTTCATCTTTACTTATGGAGGCGGCGCTCCGGTTATCGATCACTATCTAAGTTTGGGAGCGCAGAATTGCTTTCCAATTTATAACGGACTGGATCCGGAAACGCATCACCCAGTTAATCCCGATCCGAAGATGGAATGTGATTTGGCTTTTGTGGGGAACCGTCTTCCTGACCGCGAGAAACGAGTGGAACAGTTCTTTTTTGCGGCAGCTGAATTGGCGCCTGAGTTTTCATTTGTACTTGGAGGCGAAGGGTGGGGAAGCCGGACGCTGCCGAAAAACGTTCGTTGGATTGGGCATGTCGGAACCGGCGATCATAATCGAATCAATTGCTCAGCCCGGATGGTGTTAAACATAAACCGCGAGTCGATGGCGAATGTAGGCTTCTCACCGCCTACGCGGGTATTTGAAGCAGCCGGTGCGGGAGCATGTTTGATCACGGATTCGTGGACCGGAATCGCAGAATTTTTCGAGCCGAATCGCGAAATACTGGTGGCGTTATCGGCGGAAGATATCGCCGGATTTCTGCGGCAGGTTTCCCTCGAACAGGCCAAGGAAATTGGTTCAGCTATGCGACGACGAGCTTTGAAAGAGCATACATATGCTTTGCGCGCGGAAGAGGTTCACAAGATCTTAAGACAAGCAGGCGCGAGTGAACAGGCGGAAGAGATTCAAGTTTCGAATTTTGCTTCATTCATTACTGAGGCTGCGAGTTGAAGATCGTAATATTTGGACTTTCAATTACCTCATCGTGGGGGAACGGTCACGCGACTACGTACCGCTCTCTGGCACGCGCATTAAGAGCACGCGGGCACAGGATTGTTTTCTTCGAGAAAGATCAGGAGTGGTACGCTTCCAACCGCGATATGCCGGAGCCGCCTTTTTGTGACGTTCGCATTTACGAAAATTGGCAGGATATAAGGCAGGCTGCGCACCGGGAACTTAGGGACGCTGATGTAGCAATGGTGGGTTCGTATTGTCCGGATGGCCTTTTAGCCATCGATGAAGTCCTCGATTCAGCGGCTGGAACAAAAGCTTTTTATGACATTGACACGCCAATCACGATGGCGAAGCTGCGCTCGGGAGACACGGAATACATAAAGCCTGGGCATATACCCGGTTTTGATGTGTATTTTAGTTTTACGGGCGGTCCCATGCTTGGGGAATTAGAGTCCGAATTCGGAGCGCAGAATGCAGTGCCGCTCTACTGCTCATTTGATCCGGACAAATATAGCTTCTGTGAACCGCAAAGCCGCTTCGTTTGCGATCTCAGTTATATGGGAACTTATGCCCGCGATCGGCAAAGCAAGTTAAATGAGTTGTTTTGCAACCCTGCCCAGAAATTGCCCGGAAGAAAATTTCTACTAGCCGGACCGCAATACCCGAAGGATCTTTTCTGGCCAAGTAATGTCGAACGCATCATTCACCTGGAACCTCGCTTCCATCCTGCGTTTTATTGTTCCTCGCGCCTTACTCTAAATCTCACCCGCAAAGAGATGGTGGAGGCCGGATATTCTCCTTCGGTTCGTTTATTTGAAGCGGCCGGATGTGGAGCGACGATTGTTTCGGATGAGTGGAAGGGAATCGATACGTTCTTCACTCCGGGCGAGGAGATTCTGCTGGCCAACTCTTCCGCCGATGTCATTCAATATGCCGACGAATTGGGTGACGAAAGAATCCGCAAGATTGGACGCTCGGCGCAAGAACGAGTGCTCGCCGAACATAGCTCCATCCGTCGTGCCATCCAGTTTGAAGAGTGTGTTAACAGCAGGGTAGCTTCCAGCTAACGGCACTTATTTTTCGGGCATGTCAGGCTTGCTAGCGAAAGCCCGATTCTCCCCGGACGACGGGTGCTCAGAAATGACAGCATGGTTAAATGCTATGAGAAAAGGGCCAGATCTCAGGTTCTAGATCTGGCCTTTTAATTTAGGGGAAAACTTTGTTCTTCGTTCTTCCCGAAGCCTTTATTGTTGAGAGGCGTTCGCTGTGGTCGTTGGCGCCGTCGCAGGTGCAGTTAAGCTGCCTTGATCATTAGCTTGATGCGAATACTTCCGAACAGCAGCTAGAAATGACGAACTACCATCTGGAGGGGGAACTTTTCCGCTGAGAATTGATTCGAAGGGAACCATTTTCCCATAGAGAAGATGAGTTTCGTCTTTATCCTGAGTAATCGCAGAGCCGCTCAGATCTACGCCGGCAAAAAGGCCGCGCGCACGGGAGTAGGTCAGGACTTCTGCTTTCATCTTCCAATCCGTATCCGCACCAGCATCACGTCCTACCGGACCCGCGGCTGCTGACGCTTCGGCGCCCAGCTTGAACTTGCTTGAGAGGAGATGTTGCATGCCCTGCTGATTGGTGACAATTAGAACCAGATCAACTGCTTGACCGCCTAACTGCAAGCCCCAGCTTCCGCCAGTAATCGTGATGGGTGCGGGAGCGCTCCAACCATGTGCCGTTCTGCAAGTAGCAACACCCTTACCATGATTGCCGCCGAATCCTACGGCAATCTTCACCATGGAAGGAATTACGGCAATGCATTGAGCATCACTCATAACTTTATCGGGAATCGCTTTGTCCGGTGTTCCCATAATTTCATTGAGAACATTGGCGGCATTATCGATACGTTTCTGAATACTGGTTTTGTCTTCGTCGGCTGCCCAGCTCAAGCTGCCGAGAAGTAAAATCGCGGTGCTGAGCGCCAGGAGGGATCGCTTCATATTGCCAGATTTGAATGTCATTGTTCTAAGACCTCTTCTGTGTGCCCCTACGAGCACCTAAATTAAACGTCTGATTCCGATATCATCTTAACGTTTGTTGGTGAAACATACCTATAAGGTTGAGGCTGTAGATTAGCGGTGGACGCGCTTTAGGTCTGGAAGGGATGTTCAGGCGCATTAATAACTGGATACAGAGAATTGCAGAACGGCCGTTAGGATCTGCGCTTGGCAGTGCATCCTAACGGCGCATGAAAAAACCTGCGATAAGGGACCCGACACCTATTAAGCCAAGCAATTGCAGGGCAGTTGAATTCTGGGTTGGATTTTCTACACCACTTTCCTTGATTTCGTCAGGCGAAGCGATATCTTCCGTCGTGGTAGGGGCAGAGCCTGGGTTTTGGCTTGCTTTCTCCAAACCTGTTGCGGCTGCGGTATTTTGATTCTGTGTCGCTATATTTCCCGGTGCTGTATTTTGGTGACTTGCTGTTCCGCTCGTGGAAGTATTCTGTGCGACCCCAAGCGAGGCAGCAAGCAACGTGGCTGACAAAAAAGCTGCAGCTCTCGTCATGCTGTCCTCCAAATATTGTGTTCTCTTTCGAATTTAGGAGCTGGGCGGCACTGGCGATATAGAGGATTAGCAGTAACTTACCTAGGGAGTTCCTGTACGAGAGTTGAGGGATTGTCGTATACGACTAAAGGCTATTGAGAAAACCGAATTAGAGATTCACAAACACGTTGAAGTTACCATGTTTTTCTAGTACTTGCACCCCCACAGTGTCTCTCTGGCGATCTAACTGAAGATCAACAGAATCAGTACCTAAGCGGAGATTCTTAATCCATAACTGCGGTATGCCATCGGGCAAATAAGGACGATCAAAGACGATTTGCTTGTGCTCTTCGTTAATACTTATCCCCAAGCATGCTTGTAGTAAAAAAAATACCGCCCCGGCCGCCCAAGCCTGCGGCGAGCAGGCTACAGGATAAAGAGTGGGGCCCTCCCCGCGCCGACGCTCAAGTCCGCAGATCAATTCGGGCAGGCGGTGCAATTCGACCGTATTGCTCAAATCAAGGAGTCCCAATAAAATTTTCCCGGCTAAGTGTTTGCAGCCATATTTGGCAAGGCCAACCGCGATTAAGGAATTGTCATGAGGCCAGACTGATCCATTGTGATATGAAAGCGGATTATAACGAGACTGGCCGCACTCTACAGTGCGAACGCCCCAACCGGTAAAGGAATGCGGCGTGAGAAGCTGTTCGGCCACGAATTTTCCTTTTTCTTGTGTGGCGATGCCCGTAAACAAACAGTGACCTGCATTGGAAGCGCGAACTTTGCAAGGCTTTTTTTGTCCGTCCAAAGCCAAAGCGAAAGTGGAAAGGTCTGGGCACCAGAAAGCTTCCTCAAAATGTTTTTGAAGCTCCACGGCCTCAGCTTCCAGCTGTTTGCATTTGGCAGTATCTCCTCGAATCGATGCTAATTCTGCGGCAGCTTGCTTGGCAGCATAAACATAACCCTGAACTTCGCATAGGGCAATGGGCGCCTCGGCCAGAGTTCCATCTGCGTGAAAGACGGAATCATTGGAGTCTTTCCACCCCTGCTGTACCAGTCCAGTTCGGCCATGGCGGGAATACTCCACAAACCCATCTCCGTCAACGTCTCCGTATTTATCGATCCATTTCAGAGCAAGTTCAATGTGCGGCCACAATGCATTCAGCAAATCACGATCTCCGGTGCGCTTGTAATATGCTCCGGCGAGCATAATGAACAGAGGCGTAGCGTCTACAGTTCCGTAATACCGGCCGAAGGGGACTTCTCCGAGCGCGGCCATTTCACCGTGCCGCATTTCGTGCAGAATTTTCCCGGGTTCAGCCTCAATTTCAGGATTAAATTCTTTGGCCTGTGTTTCGGCCAGATATTCGAGAACTCCCTTTGCAATCTTGGGATTTAGCCATAGCATCTGCATTGCGGTGATGATGCCATCGCGTCCAAAGACAGTGCTGAACCACGGAACTCCGGCGTAGGGATAATCTTTTTCAGGATTGCCGACGATCATCATTTCTACGTCGGAAAATGAGCGCCTGATCCAATCATTCAATCGAGAGTTGGAGCTATAGATTTCTGGAAGACACTGTTCCGTTCTGTTCCGGTGTTCGCCTGTTGCAGCCATAGCTCGCGAATAGCCGATCGAATTATTTCCGGCTTTGTTATCGCAAGACAGGGTGAAGCGAATCGTGGCACTTTCTTTGGGATGTAGCGATATCTTGTAATCGAATTCTGAAGAAGCGATGCTCATGGGCGCGGGTTCGCACCGGATGCGAGTGCGCCGGGTTACCTTATCCAAGCCTATGTACGACAATAAAATCGAATCCTGTTCGATTTGGTTTTCAAGCCTGCGGCCTCGCTCGGCACGATGCATTCCCCGGACCTCGAAGATGTCAGCGAAATCAGCATCGACGAACATGCGAAAGGGAACTACGAGATCGGACATTCCATAGTTGTCGAAACGAAATTCTTCGTAACCAATATCTTCCCAAAAAAACTTTGTGCGCAGGATGTGCAAGGTGCCCCGAGGAATGACAACCTGGTCTCCACGCGAGACATCAAGATTTGCCAGGTCGGCAGTAAACAGAAAATTGTTAGTCTCAATGGTAGAGCTGAGGAACAAGGGAGAAGAGTTCCATAAGTGAATAGCTTGCTGAGAAAGATGGCGGGTACCTTCGAAGAAGATTCCCTGCTCACCAAGGCCTCCGGTCTGAATATCCCCCAAGCGGTCGAATACAGAAAACAGCTTACCGTACTTCAGAACACGTGTACGGTCGTCGGCAGGGGATGACTTGGTGGCTATGTAGTACTGCTGGGTGACGTTAGCTTCGTCCAACTAAGAGCTCCATCTGGCATAGCAATCTGCTCGGATTCGGCGGCGACCATTTGCCTGTAGATTTTTAAATAATCTTGAGCCATTCGTGTGGAAGTAAAATGCCGTTCGAATTGTCTACGGCAGCTCTTTCTGTCGATGCTATCAATGTTTTTGATCGCTTGCACAGCACTAGCGATGTCCTCGACGATGAAACCATTCACTCCATCCTTTAGAACCTCGGGGACAGCGCCATGAGGGAAGGCGATTACGGGAGTGCCACATGCCATCGCCTCAATCATGACAAGCCCAAAAGGTTCTGGCCAATCAATGGGAAAAAGCAAGGCCATTGCATTTCCCAAAAACTCATTCTTTTCCGCGTAGCCAATCTCGCCGAGAAACTCGATTAAAGGATGATCAAACAACGGTTTGATATGAGCTTCAAAATACTCACGATCTCCGTTGTCAATTTTGGCCGCAATCTTCAGTGGAATACCTGTGCGTTTCGCCATTTCTATGGCACGGTCCAGGCCTTTTTCCGGCGATGTCCGGCCAAGAAAGGCAAGGTACTTTCCTGGTTCAGGGTATAAATCAAAACTGTCTTTCGGAAGACCATGATGCACGGTTCCTTTCCAGTTTGCCCAGGGAAGAGGCTTTTGTTGAGCATCCGAAATTGAAACTACAGGCATTTCTGGAAAAGCTTGATAGAGGGGAACTAAATCAGGAATATCGAGACGGCCATGCAAAGTAGTCAGTTGTGTCAATCGTTCACGGCGGCTAAAAGAAAAATGCAAATAATCAATATGAAAATGGATAAGATCAAAATTGTGGCGTTCGTCGAACACTTTTTCCAGCATTACCACATGATGAGCAAGTTGATCGATGCAATCAGGGTTCAGGCGCAGCGCTTGGGGGGTTGTGGAAATCAACTGGGCCTGGGTTAATGAATCACCGCTGGCAAACAGTGTTACATCATGACCCGCGCGAACTAATTCTTCCGTCAACCATGAAACCACACGTTCCGTTCCACCGTAGAGCTTCGGCGGAACACTTTCGTATAAAGGAGCTACTTGTGCAATTCTCATGTATACCCTTTCAACCTCCAAAAACACTTTTCCCACTGCCAGAAATCAGGTTTATTAAGCAGGGAAAGCAGGTTCGAGAACCACTATGCAGCGTAAATCTTAAGTGGAATTTGGGGCGGTTCTATTCAAGCGATATGATTCGGGTCTCTTCACAACATCAGTCTACTGTGCAGGATACTATTAGGCCATCGGGTGTTTTCTGTAGTGCAGTATTAAATGATGAGTTGCGTAAATTACCAAACTCCTTTATCGCTGCCTGTTAAACGAAACGCAAGCAGAGCGGAAACTGCAAGCGGCGGGAGAAGAGGCAGGCGAGCCATCGCCCGCAGATCACCATGCTTACCAGCATTCATCAGTTGTGAACCATACAAGCTTGCAGCCGGTCCCATTGGGACTCGCAGAAATTTTTCGCGGAATTGAACCCGGATATCCGGTGAGTATGCGTCGGCAAGCACAGCCGGCGGAACTTCCACATTGCCTCCGTATTCCTTTATATATTCAGAGACCAGGAGCAAAAATGTCGCTACGCCTGGCCATGTGCCGCCGTCCATTGCTGCCTGGCGGAGTACCGCAAAATCGACAGCGTTGTTTTGAATAAGAGCCGCCATATCCGCCATATCGCAAAGGCGGAAGTAAAAGTGACGATACATTCTCTGTAGAGTCGAGATAATGATTTGCTCTTCAGGCGCGGCGACGCGAAACATTTGGCTATTAATAGTTTTCGTAATACTGCGATCGATTACACGGTGAGCCAGCGCCTTGTGTTCACCGGTTTGACCCAAATAGCGGACATGGATCTCGATCAGCTCCGGCAATCCAGGCACTTTAAAATTCCATTTATTAGCGAGGCGATCGCCCCAACTGCGGGCCTCTTGTTCAGCCTGAAAATTTTCCGCCATCACTCGCACCACGGTGTCTGGATCGCCTGTGGTGAAGAGATCTAAATCGGAGCCAAGATCCGGCCAATGGTCAAGAGACTTGATGACGCAAGTGCGCGAACCGGCGTCTTCCAGCGCGCGGCAGACGGGAGCAAGAAATTCAACTGCATGCGCAATGCGAGTGCGTTCGGCAGCCAAAACGGTTTCGCAGCGATTCACCATTCCATTGTTGCCGTGTGTGATCGCAGCGTTTTGTAGAACCTGTAGCGCGCGAATTGTTACGTGATGGATATCGGCGAGATGGAGAAAATCAGCAAACCCTTGCTCGTTCAATTGAGAGACATAGCTCAGGTCCGGATAAATATCTTCGAGATTCGCTGAGGGTGTTGCGAAGCCGCCGGCATAGCCCCGAATCATAAGGCGCGAGAGAGTCGCCATATTCTGACTGGCGCGTTGAGTTTCAGCGGTCATGTGCGGGGATTCCTCCAATTCGAACTTTGTATCTTTGTTAAGACTAAGGAGATGAGGCATTGGCCTGAGTTTGTTGGCGAGCATTGCAATTGGCCACGCCGTTCTCTACGGTCGTACCTTCCTCGTAATCATTCCACGTAGCTAACATCAAAAAAGGCATCGAGTTTGGACCACCTTGATACTGCTTAGCCAGTGCGAGGGTATCTTCCAAAGTCTTGCCGCACCTGCGGTCCATGTGCCGGTTCAAGCCCCACGAGGCTTTGCTGTCATCGAAGCCGGGCCAAATTCCCCCGACTACGATCTTGTCGGGGTGCTTGGTTCGCATCTTTTCATAGAAAGCCTGGAGATATTCCTTGCCCCAGTCGCTTCCATCGGCGGTCCACCCCTTTTTGCCGGGATGAACCCAGGCATATAGTCCATCAAAATCGTTTAAATACTGCTCAGGGGGATTGTCTTTGTAAATCAATATTGGAGGACTTTCCCAGTTGTTTACCGCTTGGCGAACGCGGCTCCAATCGGTATGCCCGCGCTTGGGGAAAATGAAAATAACTGGCCTTCCGTTGTACTGCACATAAGCCTCACGTGCCGGAGCGCTTGGACCGATGTACATCTTGTAGGCTTTTTCGAATGCTTCTAAAGCATCGTCCGTCGCCTGACCGTTGTCTTCCTGTGTTTCGTCATACATCAAGCAGACATGAAAATTATTTTCGCCGGCGATTTGTTGCAGCAGCGCATAACTGCGATCTTCAAACGGGCGTCGATCTCCATACCAATCGACTCCGAAAGCGTAGATGCCAATGTCTTTGGCTTTTTGTATTTGCTTTTTCAAAACCGCAGGATCTTGCGTGGAATAGCCGACATTAATGTGATCGTGAGTTCCAAACCAGGGCTGGTAGTCAGCAATGATCCTGGGAGAGCTGTTTATCATTCCATTGCGAACGGTTTGATTTACAGATGTTTGTACATTGCTGCGATAGCATCCACTAAATTGTGGGATTACCACCATAATCGCGAGCAAGAGAATAATCGTTGATGTAGACGTTCGTTTCATCCTTACCATTCCTGAGACGAGTTCCTTAACCCTGGATACCTTTGGAAATTGTCTAGGGCTTCTTGCCCTCCGGAATGGTTTCGAGATCACGCACGAGCCAGCGATCGGCGCCCGGCGTCATGAGAACGATATAGTGCAGAGTGACGTCTTCGGTCTCTATAACTTTATCGCCATCGAAGACCTGGATTTGCAGTGCCGCTTCATCGCGCAGTTGCATAGCGTCGCCAGCAGGTGAATAAAATAACCCCTGCAACTTGTGGCCGTGATCCTCGTATTTGAGGTGAATTCCCGTTTTCTGCTGATCGGTGATTTTTTGTCCGAGGTTATCCTTGGCCAGGCCGGTAAAGTAGCCGTTTAACAAGTCTTTGCGATTAGTTTCAAGTGCCTGAGCCATGGTTTGCCACGCGAAAGCATAATCACGCGGAATAGACTTAGTAGTCAGATCCTCAATTTGGCGCGGACCCATGTCGTCGGCGCTCAATTCCACTTTCGGTAGAGTGGTATCGGCTGAGACATTGGCCTGAAAATGGGGCAGGGAAGCGAGGCAGAACGCAACAAGTATTGCTGCTGCGATCCAGCCGAACCGTCGAACCGGATTATGGATAACATCGGTCATATTTACCGTTCGCACTTATTGTCCGCCCGAAACATTCAATTCATTTCCCGTGACTACGCCCGAAGCGACAGTAATATGAGCGTGGCCAGTGACGGGCATCTCTATCTTTGCTATACCTTTTTTAATGGGGACATCGACAGTTGTCTTTCCAGCGTCATCCGTTTTCGTGAAGCTCACAACTGTGCCATCCGGAACAAAATTTCCCGTACAGTCTCGTATCGGATTTGTTTCGATGACTAGTTTGCCCGACGTCCATGAGCTTTTCATTTGAAGGTTGCAGGCGTCAGAAGCGACCTGTTGCACAACGCGAATTTCAGAAGCTTTTCCGATGGCGGCTTCGATTTTTGCAGGGCCGCCCTTGGGGGCAGAGTTGAGGCGAACCCATGCGACGCCATTTTGGGTATTGCGAGATGCAGAAATGGATGAGCCCGCCGTGGGAGTGACAGTAAGTTTCACGGATTGCGGCGATAGAACCAAATTGTGGAAATCGTCAAACACGAAAACTACTGCGCTAATCGCATTGGGATTTGAAACTGGCACGCGAGACGGGTGAACGATGAGGCCCAAGCGGTCCGGCGCGGCTGCGTGAACATAGAAATGCGCACTGGAACATTGATCGCCGTTACAAACCAAGGCAGTGTAGCGCCCCACACGCTCGACTTCTTCGCTCTGTATCTGAATGTCGCTTCCGAGATCAACTTGCCGTTTGACCGCCTCTGCCGGTCCGATTAAATAAAATGTGCCTTGACCTGACCTGCTGGCCGAAATAGAAAAGCCGGTTCCCGCTGTAACTTGCGCCGGCACTTTCAATTCCGCCGACCAAGCTCCGGTCGTAAGCACAAATGCGAATAACAAGTTGCCTGTGATCAGAGCGCGCATAATTAGGAGTTGTTGTTCTCGTAATAGTTCACGACAACGTGGTAATTCTGCACGTTCTTGGCTACGTCGTCTGGAACATCCAATCCAAAAGAGACGGGAATTTGCGGCAGAAGCTCTTGATCGACGTATCCGTCGGATACCCAAATTACTTTGCCGTTTCCGTCATAGTAGGAGGCAATGACGTGCGGAATATTCACGGTTTGCCCGCTCTGGTTGACTAGCTGCCCACGTAAAACTTTCTTATTGAGAGCGTCGGTTTCTATGTGTTGCTGGCTGACTTCGATGACCGGGTCGGCACTGGCGGCTACCAGCATGGCTTTTGCGTCCATGCGCACGCTCTTGATTTTGTCCATTCGCATGCCGGGGAAGTCGATGCGGTAGGGTGAAACTTGCTTGGGCAACAGGGTGTGAGAAATTTTGTCGAAACTGCCTTCTTGCGCAACTTCATTTCCATCTGGTCCGAGGAGAGTAGCGGAAACATTCACATAAGCAGGAATGGTATCTTCGTTCACGATTTCGCCAACCAGCACGACGCTATCGGGACGCTGCAAAGCATTCATGGAAATGATGCGGACTTGCGGGTTGTCGACATTTTGAACGCCCCAGTCGTCCTGCGTTCCACGATTGATAATGTCCCACCGCAAATAATTGACCGGGATTACCTGGGGCGCGAGCTTCGGCAAACGCGCTGTAGGCCAAAACACCTTCCAGGTATTGCCATCATGCTCCACCTTCAAATCGCGGAAGGTTTCCAGCGGGCCAACGGCGGTTGAGTAATGCAGCTTGGCACGGAAAGTGGCGTCTTGATTCGTTTGATGCAAGCCCCACACGTCAAAACTTTCGAGATTAGCGTAAGTGAGTAGACTTCCATTACTGCCCGCCAAGTCACGAACAAAGGCTGCTTTATCGACCTCACTTCGATTTGCAAGGCGTGAGTAAGCAGCGTCCCAATTATGAGCTTGCACCTGGCTGAACATTAGGCGTACAGCTTCCTCGGGAGTTTGGGCGGAATACATCCGCTGGCGAGCGAGACCCCCAGAGGTGAACCATGAAATTGCCACCAGCACGCCAGTGACTATAAAAATTCCAATCGCAAGAAGTCTTTTCATTAATGTGCCCCCCGTACGAGTTCGCGATCATCGATGGGAGCGGGATAAGACTCCGCCTCTTCGCTGACGCGCGCGATTCGACGGTCAGGAAGGAAGAGAAGGAACAAAACCGCCAAAATGCTGCTGCCAATGGGCAGAGTCCCCCACATTAGTCCTTCAAAAGCAGTCGGGATTGCGTCAGAAGGAATTGGCCTAGCGGGAGGCACGTCGTCTTTTGACCAAACAGTGATTTCACCCTGGTCATATGTTTCGATACGCCGCCAGCCGGCAAATGCTACCAGCGGTTCGTAATAGGGATCGTGAATGAATATAAATTTCAAACCGTAATGACTGGCGTGTTCGAGCATGGCCCGCAGAGATTCCATTCCCTGGGTGCCAAAATATTTTGCGCTGGTCAGCTGCGCAGTGCCGTAATGCGTGAATTCAGGAAGCAATCGAGCGGAGTTGTATTCTCCATCGACACTGTTTGCGATGGCATAAGTCGAAATACGGGGCAAGGAATTTCCAAAGCCTAACGTCAGGTAACGGTATTGATCGTGTCCATCACGGTTCAAAAAGTTGATTACGGCATCGACGTTTAAATCGCTGTTGGCTTTAAAAGGACTCAATGTCAGCCATGCCATCGGCATACACAGGGTGAGAGCTGCGGCAAGGGACAAACCGACAGCTGCTTTAACGCGATAACGATCAAGCAGCCTTTCTGCGATCAGACCCACAATAGGGAGCGACATGAAAGACGCCCACAGCGTGAATCGCTCGAATGTCAGAATTTCAAATGCTCTTCCAAAAACCAGTTTTGGAAGTGGAGTAGTTCCACCCAAGGCCAAAATGAAGGTTACCCAGAATCCAAAAAGTAATGGCCATAAGCGACGGTTTGCAGCGCCGATCCAAACGACGAATGGGAAAGCCAACAACAACGCTCCGTAAGGCATAAGGAAGTAGTTGTTGAGGTATAAAATGTTCATCAGCAGGTTTGAGCGGCTGGCGTGCGGAATAGGAATCTGCTCAATCGGATGCTGGATGATTGATATCCAGTAGGGCATCAGGACAATACCAATTCCAATTCCCGCCAGTACAGCAAAGATTACCGCTCGCGATAAAACTGCAATGCCAGAAGAATTTTCTTTCCGGTCGATCCACGCCAGCCAAAGCACAGGTATCGCGAAGGGAACTGCGCCGAAGATCAACGTGACATGGTGCACGGAACCGGCGGCAAGGATCAGAAATACTCCTTTAATCAGAGACCGGAAATCCGCTGACCTTGACCAGTCGTAAAAATACGGCAGCGCAAGCAAATAAATAGGGAATGAGAGAGTAGTCGGCAATTGTCCAGCGGAATAAACCAGGAAAGCTACGGCACCGACGAATACGCTAAATAAAGCGGCATAACTGCTGGCCCGCTCGTTAACCCAAAGCCGCGAGAAACGATACACTCCAACAGGCATGAGCAACACGGCGATGAGTTGCACCAGCATGAACGCCATATTTAAACCGATCAAATGAGAAAATATGGCGATCCATTGATGGACGAGTGGCGGATAGGTAGTCTGTGAAAATCCGGCAAACCATTTTAGATTCCACGGATTGAACCAGTGCTGAGCGTAGTGGGATGCGAAAAAAACGTGAAAATTGGCGTCGTAGGAGGTGGTAATTGGCAGTTGCATGGCGAGTAGCGGCCCATGGATTGCCAATGCCAACAGCACGATCATCCGCAAGGGTATCGGCCGTTTTAAATAGCTTATTTCCACTTGAACGGTATTCCTCTCAACATTTTGTGAGCAGCAGGTTGGATTCCACATCTTGGTGGAAGGTTTTCTAGTATTCAGAGTACATTTTCACGACAATATCGTTCCAAGTTGATGGCGTTAAAGGCCAAGCCAGCAGCTCTGCAACCAACCAGAGCGGGGCGAAGGGCATCAGATTGGTGGCAGCACATCAAGTCTAGTATAAGTTAAGAATTTAATCCTTTGCGTTGAGATAATTCGATCTTTGCGTTGCTAATCGCACATGTCCTTAAGAGCGCCTTATATCTTGATTTGGATTCTTCTCGTTCTAGGCGCTAGCGCCTCGCTGCCGGGGCAGACGTTCGAGATAAATAATAATCAGAACTCTAATTCTAATAATCCGCCGAAAAAGGGGAAAAAATCTAAATCGTCTTCCGCGGATCAAGGTCAGAACGCTTCGCCTTCAAGTCAACAAGGGCAAGCACCGTCAAATGGCATCGGATGGGGATCAGGGATTGAAGTTGCGCGAGAAGCGCGTACCGCTCAACAAGCTTTAAACAAAGGCGATTATAAATCTGCTGCAACATCCGCTCTGCGGGCTGCTCGATCCGCTCCTAAGGATGCGTATCTCTGGTTTCTGTACGGCTACTCCTCACGATTAGCGGGGAACTATAACGACTCGGTCGATGGATACAAGAGAGGTTTGGCATTACAACCTTCGTCGATTCAGGGGCTCTCCGGGCTTGCCCAGACTTACGCGAAAATGGGGCGGGGAAGCGAAGCGCAGGATTTGCTTAAGCAAGTGCTCGCTGCAAATCCGCGAAGTGTTACCGATCTTCAATTAGCTGGGGAACTGGCTTTAACTTCCGATCCGACTGCCGCGCTTGAGTTGCTGAAGAAGGCGGAGGCGCTTCAATCTTCCGCGCGCAATGACCTTCTGATTGCCAGAGCCTATCAACGATTAAATCAACCGGAACAGTCGAGACAATATCTGGAGCGCGCTCAACGCCGCGCACCCGATGAACCTGATGTTCTGCGAGCGGTCGCCGCCTTCTATCGAGACACGGGTAAATACGACGCCGCCATCTCGAATTTGCAGAGGGTGGTGGCGAAAGCTCCGGAAGCTTTGGGAGAACTGGCATACACTTATCAGCTCGCTGGAAAGAAAAAGGAGGCTGCGGAAACTTATTCCAAGGCTGCCAGCCGGTCTCCCCGCGATGCTGGACTCCAATTAAGTGCTGCACAAGCTGCGGTGAACATTGGTGAATTTGATCCCGCGGCAAACTTTCTGAAGCGAGCGGAAGCAGTAGATCCGAATTCATATCGCTTGCACGCCATTCGCGGCCAGATTGCCAGCCTGGAGGATCGCAATGATGAAGCGGTGCGGGAATATCAGTTTGCGTTAAGCCATCTTCCGGAAGTTGCTCCCGAAGGACCGCTTTATCCGGTTTCGCTCCACCTGAGTCTTTACGAACTTTATCAAAGGACAGAGCAGCCTGATGCGGCGCAAGCGCAATTGAATGCCGCGAAGGCCGCGCTGGCGAAAATCTCCGGAGTTGAGGAAGCCAGCAAAACAGAATTCCTAAGATTGCGGGCATTGATCGAGGCGGATTCAGGCGATACCGTCTCGGCTGAAAAAGATCTCAAAGCAGCGTTGGCGCTTGATCCGAACAACGTCAACATCATATTGAATTATGCAAACCTGCTGTGGAGAACCGACCGCAAACAGGATGCGTACCAGATGTACACCAAGGCTCTCAACCTCGATCCAAATGGACATTCTGCTCTGACCGCACTCGGTTATCTATCACGCGAAATTGCGGACGCAGCCACGGCTGAGAAATACTTCCTCAAGCTGGAAACGCTTTATCCAAAAGACTACGTTCCTTATCTTGCGCTTGGCGATTTGTACACATCACAGAGGGAATTCGACAAAGCTCAGAACAGCTACGAGAAAGCACATGAACTCGCGCCCAACAATCCGCTAGTTGTAGCAGGCGCTATTAATTCCTCGCTTGAGGGTCATCGCCTTCCCGTTGCGCAACAGTGGATTGATCGCGCAGCCGCGAACCAGGCAATAAATCAGAATCCGCAGGTCATGCGCGAGCATGAGCGCTATCTCACAATGACCGGCAAGTACGAAGAATCGGCGCAACTCGGATACAAGGTTCTAGAGAAGCTGCCGCACGATCCGGAAGCCCCGGTTTATCTCGCTTATGACCTGCTTTATCTAAATAGGTTCGATGAAGCTTTTGCCATGGCGCAAAAATACGAACCGGTTTTGCCGAAAGATAAAGACCTGCCGATGATTGCCGGCTATGTTGAAGCCCATAGAGGAAATAAGCGGGAGGCTGAGGCGGACTTTACACGCTCTCTGGCGTTGAACGAAAACGCAACCGTCTACATGAATCGCGGCTATGTTCGTAATGATTTGCGTGAAGCTTCCAAAGGCGCCGAAGATTTTGAAGCTGCCATCAAATTGCGCCCTGACTACGGCGAAGCTCACCTCGGGCTGGCATTCGCTGACCTGCAATTACATCGCGCGAAGCCAGCATTGAAAGAAGCAGATATTGCGATGAAGTTGATGGGCGAGTCCGGAATCAATCATCTGGCCAAGGCGGAGGCTTATCGGCAGCAGATTATGTTCCGGCAAGCAGAGGAAGAGTATCGTGCCGCGCTTAAATTTTCTCCGAATGACATCGTTATTCGTCTTGCTCTCGCCGAGGCGCTCTATCGCCTGCGCCGCTATAACGACGCGATAGAGGCACTAAAAGCCGGCATCGGACTTACTCCGGACGATTCGCTCCTTTATGCCGAGATGTCCCGGAACTACGCTCAATTGCGGGATCGCCAGGATACTTTCACAGCAGTCACAAAGGCAGAGCAACATGGCGACGACAGCAAGATTCTCATGGCCACCGGCGAAGCCATGCTCGTTCTTGGGGAGCACAAAGCTGCCATGGACCGTTACGCGCGCGCGCTGAATGCGCCGAACTCAGATCGGGTGGAAGTGCGTCTGGCGCTGGCACGTCTTTTTGTAGACTCGGGGCGTCAGAGCGAGGCTCAGGATCAGGTGAGCTTTGCTCTCGCAGAAGCACGCGTTTCAGAATCAGGGGCGGTTACTCCTGAAAACTTAATCGAAGCCGGGGATGTGCTTAGGTCCATCCAACAATTCGAATTGGCCAAGAAATATTACGAACGCGCACAGAGCGAGGGGGCTGATGAGGAAGCGGTCGCCTTTGGCTTGGCCAATGCCTATCTTGGAATGGGACAAACGCAAAGTGCGGCGCAGATCTTAAAAAGCATGAACAAGAATGGCGAGAACGATCAGAACTATGATTACCTTCTCGCCATGGGCAACGTCTATCGGCAAGAGCAAAAGACAGATGAAGCATTGACCATGTTTGCTCGTGCCACTCAGGCATCAGATGGAAATGATTACTTGCAGCAAATGGAGTTGGATTTGGCCGGCGATGAGGGCCGTCAACTAACACCTAATGTCAATGTGCGGCCTGATTTCCTGATACATGCAGTTTTCGAAGACATAAACATTTATCAGCTCGATGCCAGGATTAAAGGCTTGCAGAATCTGCCTGCATTGTTGCCTCCGCCACGTTCGTCTGTAGAAACCATTGGAGGAGCGCGCTACAAGCTTCACTTCAAGTCCTGGCCTGTGATCAGCGGGGTAGTCGAGGAGAGAAATGCCCGCGGAACTTTTTTGTTTCCCAGCGAATTATTGATTCAGAATCGTAATACCTATGACACTATTTTCAATGGAGGAGTGAACCCTGTCCTGCATTTTGGAAACAATACGATTACCTTTAACCCCGGTCTGCAGTTCACCATTCGCCGAGACACTGATGCACCTGTGGATTTGAACCAGAACCTTTTCCGGCAGTATGTCTATATCTACACAAGTCCTTTCTTCAACTGGATTACAGTTTCGGCCAGTGGAATTCGCGAGGCCGGCCCTTTCACCGAACAAAATCTGCATTCACGAGATGCAGCCGGCACTATTGACTTTATAGTTGGGCGTCCCTGGTCCAGAACGTCTCTGCTCACCGGCTATTCTGTGCGAGATTTGCTATATCGTCCGCTCATTCGCGAGTACTACACGACCAGCACATATGTAGGTGTGCAGCATAGGTTCGGTAATAGTTGGAAGGCCGCAGTCTTTGCCGAATATATGCGTTCCTGGCGAGTTCAGGATTCACTCTATGCAATCGCGCAAGCCATGCGGCCAGCATTTCAGCTGGATTACCAACCTCTCGCATCGCATTGGGCGGTGCATGCTGCTGGCGTATGGTCTCGCGGTGAAGGCTTCCATGCTTACGATAATATTAGTAATGAAGTTACGGTTTCTTATATGAGATCCACGCAGCACGCCGTGACCGATGGATTGGGCACGGTTCCGGTCACCTATCCCATGCGGTTCTCCTTCGGAATTCAGCAACAAAGCTTCTATGACTTTCAAGGTAATAATCGCAACACAGTTCTGCCGGTTATACATCTAAACTTCTTTTAGTCCCATGCCAAGTGAGTCTCCCATGAGTGTGGTTGCGGAAGGGATTCAAGAGAATTCCGTGGATCCGCTTCCTTCTACTGATGTTTCTGGATCGACTCGCAGTCTGAGAGCGCGAGTCCTAAGCGGCAGCATGATCATGCTGGTTAGCTCGGGATTCGTAGGTGCGGCCAACCTCGTCTACAATCTGGCGATTGCTCATAGCCTTGGCGCCGATAATTTTGGGCAGGCCAGCGCTGTGTACACCGTCTTGATGTTGCTGTCGGCGGTTACCCTTTCTTTTCAATTACTGTGCTCCAAATTTGTCGCGAAAAACGACTCGCTTGCGGAAAAGGTAGGAATATATCGCTATTTCCATCGCCGTTCATGGATATTCGGGGTTGGAATCAGCCTGCTTTTGGTTTATAGCAGTCCGCTGGTTACGCGATATCTGAATTTATCCACCCAAAGCTACATTATTTTGTTGGCGGCGGCCGTGGGCTTTTACATACCGCTCGGGGTTCGGCGCGGGCTAATGCAGGGCATGTATGAGTTCCACCGATTAGCGCTTAATTTTGTACTCGAAGTTGTGGTCAAGTTGGGCGGAGCCCTGATTTTGATAGCGGCAGGACTTGGGGTCAAAGGCGTAATTATTGCCGTTGTGGTTTCTATTGTCGTTGCATATTTTTTTGCTCAACCTCCGCGTGCACTTACCACCGGAGCGAAAACAGTACTGCCGACGGCGCTTGATGAAGGAGTTCAAGCGTTAGTTTTCTTTGTTGGACAAGTCATTATCAACAACTTGGATATTGTATTGGTGAAGCATTTCTTCGCCGCCACCGAAGCAGGTGTCTACGCGGCAATAGCGTTAGTTGGCCGCGTTGTTTATATGTCTTCGTGGGCTGTGGTCAGTGGAATGTTTCCGTTTTCCGCACGAGTTCGGTCGGAAGAACACGATAGTCGTGCTGTTCTGGGAACGGCCATGCTACTGGTGATAATGATTTCATCCATCTTCACCTTTGCAGTCTGGTTAGCTCCACAAAGCTTGTGGCACATTTTGTTGGGTTCAGGGTTCCCGCTTGGGGGACACAGTTCGTATTCATCCCTTCTCGTTCTCTATGCGGCGACCACGGGAATTTATTCTTTGAGTGTAGTTTTAATGAGTTACGAAATCTCAAGAAAGATTGGCAATGTAAGTTGGCTCCAGCTCGGCTTTAGCGGCGCAATTGTAGTCGGGATTTATATCTGGCACGGGACTCTTCATCAAGTCGTAGCTGTACAAACCGCTCTCATGTTAGTCCTGCTTCTAGTCGTATCCTTGCCTTTTTTACGAGCCCAATCTGCAAGTCTGTCTACAGTAAACAAATTTTCAGGCAGTTCTATAACGAAGATTCGGAGAGCAACAGAAGACGAAGTCATCTCCGAATTTTTGAAGAGTGAGTTTTACCAGCACGAATTCAACGAGGTCCGCGAGGCGTTCCAGGACATCGTGACAAATCCAGATCTTAGCAATGAGCAAGATAATGTTTTGCGCAAGGCTTTGTTATACAGACGCCGGGGCAGAATGTGGCGTGAACTGCCACCCGATACAGAATGGTGGGACGTTACTATTACCGGTAGCGATTTGCAAAGAATTCGAGTTTTCCCGCGCGACCAGTGGCGCAAGCATGCAAATCACAGTTATTACCTCTTGGATACAGCAGAGCGTATACGAACTCGGATACTAGCGCATTCTACTGATAGCTTTATTGCCAAACTGCGCTCTCTTAGTATTGAACTTGCCAGTGCTGAAGGACATAGTGCGGTCCTGTTGATAGGAATTGATGAGAAGAGCCCTCTGACTATTATTGAGGGGAATCACCGGATGACGGCGGCGACTCTGGTTTCTCCTGAACAGGTTCCAGTACGATTTCGTTTCCTATGTGGGTTTTCGCCTCGCATGATGGAGTGCTGCTGGTACCAAACCGATTTATCAACTTTGTGGCACTACGCGAAGAACTCGGTCATGTATCTTTTTCTGGATAGGCACGGGGTGATTAACGAAGCATTGCAAAGACGATTGAATGGTCAATCAACCGGAAATTCCGAAGCAAAGACTGCGTAACAGAAGCTTGCGGACAAATTGCCATCGTTTGCCAGAGTAGTGCTTGATCTTCTGGTGATTTTCTAGTCATTCCTGATTTGCCACTCCTCCAGTTTGAATCAAATCAATCTTTTGGGCAACGTAATGACTTCCATCGAAAACTGCTGAGACGCTTGCGGTTCCTCCCTCTCGCAAATTGCGCAAGGCGCCTGGAGGAATAGATTCGAGAGATAAGTCATAATTTTTATCGTCGCTTTGATTGGAAATTACGACGAGCCTCTTGGAAAGATCAAGAAAGGCCACTTTCCCGAAGAAGGTAAATACTGTTCCCGGTTGTGCGAGCAAGGTAATCTCGCGTACTACTCCAGCACGGTCTTGCTGCGGCCCAAAGCTAAGTGAAACCAAAGATCCAGATGTTAAGTCTGTCAGCGAGCCAGTGGCGCTGCCCCGGTGAATTACGGCGTCTGGGGCAATGCGGAAATCGATGGGCTGTGACGAGACTTCGTCTCGCACACTGAGAATCTTCCGGTCCCTGTCATAGCCGAGGACTTGTCCACGAGCATTCCCTGTGCCGGCTACGCTCTGAATCCAAATGCTTTTAGCGAAGATTTTGCTGTTATTCAGCATCGTATCTATGTAGACACGTTGTCCCGATTTAAGATCGCGTTCGACGACTGCTTTACCATCGTTGTAAATGTGCGTCCGCATATCCAAATTCAACCGGAGTTTCTGTTTAGTGCCGAAGGGTTGGATAAGTAAGTGGTTCTGTACTTCATCTAAAGCCACGATCGTGCCGCCCATTAATGAGACTTTATTGTGGGGAAGCGGCGGGAGGTCAAGAAGAGGATCGTAGGGCTGAGATGTGGTCACTTTAACCGGCGCTTCGTTCGCGGATTGGACGGGTTTTGCGGATGTCAGATCAGAAGCAGCTTGTGCATTTACCCTGGCAGTGGACAACATTCCGGTTATAAGCAGTGCAATAGTAATTTGTAATCTATGGGCCATAGATCTGCGATCCTCGCAACTCTTTCTGGGCGCTCTGTTGGATGCTGAAGATCTCTAAAAAGTAGCCAGAGATCCTGAAACGTCCACAGAAACAAAGGGTTTAAGAAGCAACGCGAGCAGCTCAAGCGCATCCAAATACTCGCACCTATAGATCCTTTTATCAGGAATTCTACATACTTATGAACTTCCGGCTGTACGGCTTGCGAATTGGAATTCTCATCTTATCGGGCAGCTTTGCCATGACTGCTGCTGCCCATGATTTCAGGGTTAACATCCCAAAACGCACTGAAGCAACGCCAGTGCAGAAACTGAATCGTGATGGCGTGAAAGCCGTGAAGAAACACGATCTGCGAAAAGCTGAGAAGCTATTTTATAAAGCGTATCTGATCGATCCGGACGATCCTTTTACATTAAACAACCTCGGATATATCTCCGAATTACAGGGAAAAGTCGAACGAGCGCAAAAATACTATCAATTGGCCTCCCGTGAAAATTCAGAGACTGTAATTGCTGAGTCAAGTGTTCCTCAGCTGGAAGGGCATCCACTTACTGGGGTTACGAGTGCGTACGGAAGCAGGGAACTGCAAGTCAACCGCGGAAATGTCGAAGCAATGAGCCTGCTTCAGCAAGGACGATCAGAAGAGGCCGAAAAAGTTTTGCAGCGCACGTTAACACTTGATCCGCAGAATCCATTTACGCTTAATAATCTTGGCTTAACTATGGAAGCCGAAGGGAATTTGGATGAAGCGGTTCGTTACTATACGCACGCCGCCAGCCTTCATTCAAATCAATCCGTTGTCGTCGCTCTCGATCCTCATGTGCGCGGCAAAGGCGTCAGCGAAGTAGCAGAAAATAATGCGATCGCACTGCACAATCGGATGAGTGTTGAAAGGACTGTCGATGCCAGGGTGGCACGGCTTAACGTGCAAGGCGTGACTGCACTCAACCACAATGATTCGGCAAAAGCCCGCAATTATTTTTTGCAGGCTTATGATTTGGATTCTAAAAATGCATTTGCACTGAATAATATGGGGTATGTCTCGGAGATGAACGGAGATCAAGAAACGGCAAACGATTTTTATGCAGCCGCCGCACAAGCGCCGGACTCAGGAGGTAAAGTTTCAGTTGCTTCCCACCAGGATGCTGAAGGTATGCGGCTCGGAGAAGTTGCCAATAGCAACGATGAACTTACACAGCGAAATCTCGTAGCCATACAGGAAGCGCGTAGACGCGAAACCGGACCTATTCAATTGAGACGTCGCGACAATTCGGTTGTAACACAGCCGCAAGAAACCTCGCCTGAACCAAATACAGCCCAGCCTCGACAACGCTTGCCCGTCGATAATGCACCCGTCGACACCGCGCCTGTACCACAGCCTCCACAGCGCTGAATTCATAACTTTAGAAGCATTTCTGCGGTTTAATCGCCATCCTGCAAAAGTCTACGTAAGTACACTGCCCTTTCGTGCGTGAGTTAAGGCATTCAACCTATTGAACCTACATACCTTTCCCGGTACTCTCCTTTTACATTTTCACAAAAACACCCAGGGCTTGGTAGCGGATCTGTCTTCCCACGGATTCGAAAGTTGTCTACGGGTAGCTGTCTGCTGTTTAGCCGACTATGGGATCTCATAGGAGGCTGGTTTGAAGTTTACCTCGTTGCTTGTAGCAGGATTTATAGGATTGTGTCTCGCCTTTGTGCCTGGCATAAACCTGGCGCACGCGGAATCAACCATGAATTGTCCAGCGGGTACTTACGACATGTTGGATTGGATGACCCTCGACTCTGATCTTCGGGTTAACGAACACCTCGTGGGAAGTGCGAATCCACTGTACAGCAGTATCGAATCCGGTAAGTTCTATTGGACTAAGGGAGGCAATGGCTTTCCCTGGGACATTCAACTCTACGATAACGACAACATATATCTATGGATCACCGAGTACGCATGGACTAACCCTCATACTTTTAAAAAGTTCTCGGGAACTAACATGCCCCTCACCAAGCGTTGCGCGCAGGGAGGATTTCCGGGGTCGACAATCACAGCTTCCAATACGACCTATCAGGCGTATACCAGCTGCAATCATTATTCGACTCACAATTTGAAGAATTCGGTGAACCAGGTTTGGGGCCCGTACAAACTTTCGTTTGGGGGAAGCTTGCCCAACAATTTGCCGACATTGGTCGTTAGTTATCGTTACAACTGTGACGGTGCGTTTAACAATTGCGGAGATAAAGAAGAATATTATTTGACGCAACGTTATGGGATGGTGCAATGGATCCATTACTCGCTTATCAAAGGAAAGTACGAACAAGAACAAAAGAGCGTTTTTAACTGGTTAAAGGGAGGAATAGCAACACCCGACTTCCCTTGTTTTTAGGAAGCTTTTACCAAAATATTAAAGACTAAGAGACAGTAAAGAAGTGCCGCACGCAGAACTGAAATGAAAGCGTGCATCTCCCCAGATAAATAGGTAGGCCCGATCTTCTGCACTAGATCGGGCTGAAACCTTCTGTGCGTAGTCATCGCTTTGCGATGGGCTTAGAGCCGGAGCAAGTACCGGATCGAGCCATATAGCTACTGCTCAGGAGGCGAAGATGCGGAAGGACCTACTTGCAATCAGCTTAATAGTAGGGTCGTTGCTGACCTCAGCTTTTGTCACGGCACAGACTCTCGAAATCACCCCCACCACTACCCTTCAGGCAGAGACTGCGAATAATACAAGCACCGCTTCAGCCTTTAAAGCTCAAAGCAATGGCAATGCTGGAGCAGGGAATGTCAGTAAAATAGATATTCATACTCTTCTCTATACCGGCACGGCAACCCAGATCTTTGCGGAACTGCAGCCGTGGTTTGGCGACAAACGCCATATGCAGGTTGGGTATATCTCATGGAATCCCGCCCAGGTGGAAAAACAGCTCGAGGATATGGAAAGCCGCGGAGTGACAGGAGTTGTAATTGACTGGTACGGCCCGGCCGACGATACGGAAGCCACCACATTAGCTTGGTTCGCCGCGGCTGCCAATCATCCGGAATTCAAGATCATCATCATGATCGACAAGGGCGCCGTTACGCTTAGCCCATGCAATGGATGCAGCCCACAGCAGACAATGATTTATCTCACGAATTATGTTCTCACGCATTATGCGACTTCATCTTCTTACGCAACGTACGATGGAAAACCGATCATTACGCAGTTCGATCTCGACTTGCATTTCACACTTGATTGGCCAGCGATCGAAGCTGCCACCTCATCGAATGTGGCATGGATCTTTGAGAACTCCGGAGGATTCACTCATCCTGTTTCAGGCGGCAGTTGGTCGTGGATGAATGCAACGTCGAAGCAGTACGGCATGGATTATCTTACAAATTTCTATAATGCTGCCATGGGTGCGCCCAAGCTTCAAGCCTGGGGCGCTGGCTACAAAGGTTTCAATGACACTCTGGCATCCTGGAGTCTGAACCGGATTGTTGGACAGCAGTGCGGACAAACCTGGCTCGAAACTTTCAACAAAATTAACAGCTACTACGATTCCGGCAAGCAGCTTCCTATCCTACAGCTTGTAACTTGGAACGATTATGAGGAAGGAACGGAGATAGAGACGGGCATTGATAACTGTGTTTCAGTTTCGGCTCGTGCATCGCACAATACATTAACTTGGCAAATACAAGGTAATCAAAACACAATCGATCACTACCAGGTGTTCATTAGCACGGATGGCGTGAATCTGATGCCACTGAACACCATGGATGTAGGTTCTCAGTCTCTCGACTTGTGCAGCTACTCGCCAGCAAATGGAAAATATGTCGCTTATATCGAAGCCGTAGGCAAACCTGTTTTAAAAAATCAAATGTCTAATGCAGTGAATTTGTCGACGACCTGCGTAGTATCCACGCCACCACCACCGCCACCACCTACATTGAATCTTGGTGCTGCGCCTACCGCAATTGAAATTGCATCGGGTCACACCGGCAGCGCAAATATCTCCATTATTCCAGTTGGAGGAGCGATTAATTCGGCCGTGGCTCTTTCATGCTCGAATCTGCCCCTTGAATTGCAATGTGCGTTCTCGCCGGATTCCGTGACGCCGGGAGTACAGACTGTGAATTCCAAATTATCGATCTCCCACAGCCAGTTTGCAGGAGTTCCCAACCTTCCGACTCGCAGGAAGCCCTTTCCTGGAGGATTGTTGCTTTCGAATTTAGGAGTAGCCGGATTAGCGGTTGTTGGCGGAGCTTATTCCAGAAAACGAGTACGCCAGGCCCTGCTAATAGGCACGTTAACTGTTTTGGCTGGTATGCTGGGTGGTTGCAGCATCGGGAACAGCGCTGGTTTCCAAAATCCCCCGGCTGCTCCTGCTGCTAAGACCTATACCATCACCCTCAATGGAGACGCCGGAAGCCAGCATACTACCGCTCAGCTGATTGTCACTGTGAAGTGAGGTTATTGCATCTTCACTGTTGGCGAGGCCTGGTCCGAACGAAGGACGCTTTACGGATTGATCGAAAATCTTTTTTCCAGCCATTCGGACCAGAGTGTGCCGCAGCGGAAGCCAGCGGGGGATTCTGCGCAATCGCGAGACAGCACCCAACTGTCCAATGTGCTTCCGCAAAACAAAAGTACGAAGATATTGGCGCATGATTTCCGGCATACTCATTCGAAGCGCGGCTGAAACGTTTTGCAAAGCCATTTCCATCTGCCGCTCAGGATTTTTCAATAAGGCTAATAATCTATTAGCTAGTGCCGGAATGTCCCCCGGTGCGAAGTATTCGATAGCCAATCCTTCTTCGTCAGCCAGCTGCCGAAAATCCGGAATATCGCTTGCAATAATGGGCACACCATAAGCACAGGCTAAATGCGCAATGCCGCTCGATCCCGCAGAAGAGGAATAAGGCATGGCCGTCACGGTGGCACTCTGAAAGAGGGCCGGAACATCTTCTTCGGCCACATAACCCATAAACTTAATTCTTGGTTGGCGCCCACATTGCTCCGCTACAGATTTTAGATAGCCGGGAGTTTTGGGATGATCGGTACCAGCAATGACCAACTCAGCATTCGGAAATTGATGTACCACAATATGAAAAGCCTCAATGATGGGCTCTAATCGTTTATAAGTGCCCCATTTTCCAAACGCCAGAATGCGGTGCTGAGGATTGCCGCGACGGGAAAAATCTGGATATTCAGGGCGCGCTCCAAAAATTCCATGTCTTCGGACATAAACAGAGCCCCGCCGATATTTGCGGCGCAAAATCTCGCGATATGCAGGGAGCATGACTGAAACGGAATTCGCTAATAGAAGAACTTGTGTCGCAACAAAACCTCCAGCTTTATACATCCATGCAAAGCGGACACCCGCGTCATTTAAATCCACTGTCTCCATCAACTGGTGCAATGTTACGTGGGTATAAAACCCAGCCAAACGCGTTATTGCCGGGATCGCGATTCCAGCAAAAGCGGGTAGCGGCTTTCCTCCAAAACTGGCAAACCCTAGATTGAACCAAACCAGATCAGGTTTTATTTGGCGAATAGTACGAAGGAGGCGTATGGGATTATTCAACTGGTTGAAGGCCCAGCAGCGCACAACATTAAAACCTTCAAGCTCGGCTTCTCCCAGCGGAAAGTCATCATCGGCTAGAATGGTCAACGAAACTCCGGGCGTACTCCGAAGTTCATTCGCGACATGGAACCCGTATTCATTAAGAGCTTCACGGCTGGGTGGAAAAGCCGTGACTAGACATATCTTCATTGCTGGCCAGAACCAAATAGCGCATAACGCGATAATTTCCCTAGCAGCGAAAAATAATGAAGGGCAACTTTCACATCCGCCTTGCTCTTTCCGGAGTGGCGTGTCGCAAAGAGGAAGGGTACTTCAACGGCGCTCTTGATATGTCCCTTCACCAATATCTCTAAAAGGATTTTGAAGCCCTGAGGATGGAGTTCAATACCTTCAATACATTCGCGTCGCACCACGAAAAACCCAGACATTGGATCCTTAATGCGGACATCCTTTCTCTGCAAAGGTGCTGTTATCCAGGTGCTGGCACGAGAAATTAAAAGCCTAACCTTACTCCACTCGCTCACGCTCTCACGGCTGTTTGTCGCATATCGGCTAGCAATGGCGATGTCTTTGCCTTCCAGCACTGCGGTTAATAATTTTGGTAAGATCTCAGGAGGATGTTGCAGGTCGGCATCGATAACACCCAACAGGGTAGCGTCAGTGTGAGCCCACCCGTGAATGACGGCCCCTGCAAGCCCGCGCTGGCCGTGGCGCACAAAAAGGCGAATTCGCGAATCCCGCTCCGCGTAATTCTGAACAATATCCGCAGTTCCGTCCGTGCTATCGTCGTCTACAATTAGCAATTCATAGTCCACGTCTATGGTTTGCAGGGCAATTTGCAGACGACTGAGTAGAGTTTGAACGTTTCCGGCTTCGTTCAGAGTGGGTATAACCAGACCAAGCTTTTGGCGCGTCACAATCGTTTCCCCTTCACAGTCCAAATACTCCCAATGCGGGTACTTGGATGTATAACAAGCTAAAGGTGTTGGATGAAATTAGAAATCGTAAAAGCAGAGTAGATCGAATGGGATCAATATGCATGAGAGATGCTGAAAGGCTGTAGGTTACTTATATCGAGTACATAAAAGCATGTAGATCGTAAAAGGTTAAGCAGAGTTCATGGTTTCGCACCTTGGAACGAAATCGCCCGCATGAAGTGATTTCAAGCGAAGCTTACTAATAATGGCCGCATGAACATCCTCTGCCGACATAGGGTCGATTAATGTAAGCCCAGCGATTTTGCCGAGCACAAGATAGGTATTGCGATACTTGTGCAGAAAATCCAAAGGGTATTCCGGCTTTCGCGCCAATGCTTCTTCCGGTATGGCATCGAGAAGATAAGCTACATCGGGCTTCGGAGCTATTTTCAAGAGAAGAGTTGCGTAAGCACGTGCCCAGGAGCGATGGAGCGGCAGAGTTGCTAGTTGATCATAAATAAACCTGTCAAACACAATGACATCGACGCGTTGTTTACGGACCTTTCGAAATACGCGCCTTAAATTGATGGCGTCAGTAAGGAAGAGAGCGGACCGGGCAATGGTTAGATACCATTTTTGGGTATTTTTATCATTGCGGTGAGCCGGTTTTTCCGGTGTGCCAATGGCTCCATCGCTGTGCAAAAATTTATGACTGAATCCCGCACGTAGAGCTGGGAAAGCTACGACGTTGTCCCAAAAAGCCAATTGCTTTACAGAGAAACCACCATCCGATAGAAAAGTCAAAAGCTTTGCTATTTGAGTGCTCTTGCCAGCTCCATCAATACCGGAAAAACTAATTAATAATGGTTCGGAGCTACTCGCTTGACGCGCTTCAGTATTCATCGATTTTAATGATCAGCTACTTCGAAAATAAAACCTAAATTTAATGGCTACCAGGCACTCTTGAAGGACTAGCCATGGATAATGCAGCTACAGTTCCAAGAGCCGCACCCGCTCCGGCGATGAATCCGAACTTGATCAAAAAAGAACGAACCTGCCGTTGTTTTGGCGGGGCAATCGCCGCACCAGCAGGTCGAGATGCCGCATTACCTGTTGTAGTTATTGCTGGCGCTGCCGCTGTCCCTGTAGGCTGAGTTGGTGTCCCGGTCTGCGCTGAATTATTTTGCGCTGAAGAAGCAGGGGAAGATGGTAGCGTTTGGGTGGTTGAGGCATTTTGGGCCTGGCTCGTGCTTGGGCTATCTGGCAATTCAGCGATCAATTGCAATTTACTGCCATTGCTAATCTGTTGAGCTGCCATGAATGCCGGGTCCATGAAAAAGCAAATAGCTAGCCCACAACTCACTAAACGTCCCGCCATTTGATTCACCTACCCACCTCGCACATTGAAAAGGTTAAGCCACCAAGGCTTGCGTACCGATAGCACTCTGTACCCCGGCGATCTCTTCTTCGACCGCCTCGCGGGAACTGCCAGCTTCGTACGTCGTTGTGTCGTCAGAGAAGCGTGGGAACATATTGAAGATGCGATCCATGCGTGTTAGTTCTAATATAGTTTGAGCTTCGGGCGATATTTTTCCCAGCTGAATCGATCCATCTTGTCGTGCGACCTGTGCCATGCATTTCCGTATAGCTTCAATCCCAGCGATATCCAATTGCTGAACCTGTGACAAATCGAATACTACAGACGCTCCATCTGAGAGCTGCTGTTTAAGCTCTTGGCGAAGAGTGTTGGCCTCTTTCGCTCCAAAACGAAGCGGCAACTTAATAATGAGTGTTGACGGACTTTGCATGTCACCTTTCTCAATCGTATTCACAAATACTGATTTAAATCTAATTATTGTTTTAACATGTCATTAACAATGTATGGATGCTGAAACGTGAGCTGTTGGTTGACTATTTTTCTTCCTCCAAAGCCATCTTCCTGGCAAAATCGTTTTTCTTTTATTAGTTAGGGCATTGAATCTATTAGTTAGGGCATTGAATCGGAAAGTTCTACCGATAAGCGCACGGTCCTTAATGTCAATTTCAATATTTCTGTCAATGCGGAAAAGTTTGCCTGGCAAAACAATCGAGTTAGTAATCTGAAGACCCATTCCCAAAGAAGTTTCTGCAAGAATGGAAGAATTCTCCACGTATGTTCCGCAGTCCACCTCGCAATCTCGTTCGATTGCGGTTGCGTTGTTTATTTTGCAAAAAGCTCCGATGCGGCTTCTGGCGCCAATGTAAAGAGGGCCTACAACATTCACGGACGAATCCACGCGACAATCCGGCGCTACCCATATGCCGGGGCTTACTTGCCGGCCAAAAGGCTTAATGCCGTTACGGCCTAAAAGAGCGTCTTGGGTCAAACGGCGAAAATCGCCCAGTTGTTTCAATCGGCTAGCGTAACCGCTGAACATATACCGGCGGTGTTTGGGAACGGCTGCGCTAAGCCGGTTGCGAAAAGTTCCCGTCCCGTTGCGCAGTGCAGTAGCACTCACAAGAGCAATGTCTAAAGCGCCACTTTGGTCATAAACCTGAGTGAGAGTGCCAGCAGTTTCGCGATGGAAAAGTAAGAGATTTTCAAAATCCAGTTCAACGTACGGACCTATGCGGATAAGAAGGAGGAATTCCGCGCCCTCGTTTAAGTGTTTCGAAATCGTATGTTCCCACGTAGAAACAAAATTACTGGTAGACGCAGCGCGTGATGGAAAAAGATATGAATGTGAGCCATTTTCGGAAATAGTAGAAGAATTCGAAATGCCAGCCAACTTTAAGTGCTCCAGCGTACGCTCCACCAAACTTTTGCCCAAGATCTCCCAAGTACCATATGGATGATCTGGATGATCAGAAGCAGGAAGAGCATCCTCAGGTTGACTACTTCCGGTTAGCGTCAGAATGGCGTGAATTTTCACTACCCAAAGCCCCTCACTACCTAAATTTACGAAGCGATATCAGCGCCAACCCCAGGGTTTAACCCCGAGGTCAGGCGTTTGTTGCGAGAAATTGCGAAGAGACCGAGGAAACCATGGCGGAATTGTGCGCCATATCTTCCATTAAACTTGCCGTCCATTCATCCGAGGGGGATCCGGATAGAGGAACAGAGCGTGTTCGGGAGGAAGGCTTACTTTGGGGAGCACCCATAGATGCTTCCACCTTGGGGTGCCCCAGTAATTCTCGTATGCGCAACTTTGCTTTATGAAGTTGCGATTTGGAATTACCTACTGAACAATCGAGCAGTTCGGCAATTTCCTGATGTTCGTATCCCTCAACTTCGTGCAGTAAAAAAATCGTTCTGTAACCATCGGGAAGCTCTTTAATTGCACGGCTGAGCGCAATCCGATCCACTGAACCGACCAGCCGGCCATCCTTGCTTCCGTACTCGCGCTTTACCAATTTCGCATCCTGATTGTATGGTTCATCGAGCGAAACTTGTTTGAGGGCCTTTTTTCGGAAGTGCATCAGAACGGTATTCACGGCAATCCGATAAAGCCATGTCGATAGCGCTGAATCTCCGCGAAATGTGGCTAGCTTACGGAATACTTGGAGAAACGCATCTTGCGTGAGATCTTCCGCTTCTGCGGTATTGTTGGTCATACGCAAACAGACGGAGTATATGCGGGCTTTATGGGCGTGAAATAACGAGGCAAACGCGTCGCAGTCCCCCGTTTGGGCGCGTTTAATTAAGTCCAGGTCTGACTCCGAACGGGTAGTGTTTAGATCGCAGCTCACTTGCATCTCCTTTTGGATCTGTCGTTCACGGGATGGATTGTCATCCACAATGAGGAGAGTAGAGTGATAGTTGAAAAATGGGTATCCCGTCCAGCCTGTATGCCCCTCAATTTGTTGCTGTACCGGGTTGCCTATCTAAAATATTTTCGCAAAAACATTGAAATCAGCGTAATACGCTTGAAATTTCAAGTTCTACACCTCCGTATTTTTGAGTGAGAATGTCTTTCGGCTGGAAAATGTACTGCTGAGATACCGTAATCACTGCATTGATTTTGCAGCGTTACTTATCAATGAGTTCGGGTTTGAGGTGCAAGTTATCCGCATTTCCCGAAACTCTAGAATGGCCTAAGTATGTTTTACAGACCCCTTCAAGAGAAACTACAGACTCGTTGGAATTGTTTCCTAATGATGTAGAACCTATGCTTCAAGCGAATTGATTCGATCGACAATTTCGAGGCAATGAGGGAGATACACATGAAGGAAAATGAACTGCGCGAGCTGTATGTAAAAGAATTGCGGGATCTTTATTCTGCTGAAAATCAATTGGTCAAAGCACTGCCGAAGATGGCCAAGGCTGCCACTTCTGATGAACTTAAGAGCGCCTTTGAAGAACATCTACAGCAAACCCAAGGGCACGTTCAACGCTTAGAAACCATCTTTGAAAATCTAGGTGAAAAGCCTTCAGGAGAAAAGTGTATGGGTATGGAAGGCCTGGTGAAAGAGGGCAGCGAAGTAATTGAAGATGATGATTTCGAAGGAGAATTAAAAGATGCCGCACTCATTGGTGCGGCCCAGCGCGTGGAACACTATGAAATCTCGGGCTACGGGACAGTGCGCACCTTTGCCACTCTACTTGAAGACGACGAAGCTATTGAACTTCTCGAGCAGACTCTAGAAGAAGAAAAAGAGACCGATCAAAAGCTGACCGAAATCGCTGAGAGTGTGAACCTGGAAGCGCAAGGGGAAGAAGGCGAGAACGAAGCTGAAGCTGAGAGTGAAGAAGCCGACACGCAGGAGAAAGCAAAACCCCGGCGCACCAAAGCTACAACTCGTAAAAGATCAGCAGCTTAACTCAGATTTTATATTAAACGGCCAGTAGGAGTAAGCGCTCCTACTGGCTTATTGTTGATACAGGGTACTTGCTGACTCCTTACAGTGGCAACTGTATGGACCTGTTTTACTCATCTTCATAGGCTTCTTTCCGGAGCTAACAACGTGAAGACTTGCTTTGAAAAGCTGTGCGTTATCACCTTGGTCCTAATGATTATGGGCGCATCCTGTGTTGCATATGGAGATTCTTTGCAACTGCATGATGGAAGGCACTTCGAAGGGCATTACACCGGGGGCACCGAAAGCGTGGTCGGATTTTTAACCGAAGGATCGGTTCAATACTTTCCCACCGGTGACGTGTTGCTGCTAGTTTTTGGCGAAAGTAATAACACCCAAATCATTAATCCGTTGAGCCAGAGTGGGCAGCCTTTGTCGCCCATGTCAAAGAAAGTGGACGGACATTCCACGTCGAAGGCGCGAAATAAAAATGCAAATTCTACGGCACAGCATGGCGTAGAAAGCTCGCCGAAAAAAATCTAAACCGCTGAACTAAACGTCTGAATTATTGTTCAAGTCCAGCTTGTACTACGTGGACAATATTGTTGCGAACGGCATAAAGCACCAAGTCACTCACTGAATGAAGCTGCAGTTTCCGCATGATGTTGGAACGATGCGTTTCCGCAGTTTTTACGCTTAGTCCCAGCGCAACCGCCACTTCTTTGGTGCTCTTTCCCTCTGCCAACAACTGGACAATCTCTCTCTCCCTGGGTGTTAACCGGTTTCGACCTGGAGTGGGCGGGGCGGCTGCCGTACCACCTTTCAAATAGCCCTCTAAAACCATAGCGGCCACTTTCGATGTAAAGTACGTCTTATCGCGGCGCAACGCCTCGACCGCTGCGACGAGATCACGCGCAGCATCCGATTTGAGTAAAAAACCGCGGGCACCAGCGTTGAGAACGTCTCGTACAACCTGATCAGAATCGTGCAATGTCAAAATTAATATACGAGCATGTGGATTGGTTTTTAAAATTTGCCTCGTCGCCTCGAGACCATTGAGGCTAGGCATGCCGATATCGAGGATAACCACATCCGGCTTCAACTGTTGAGCTTTATCAACGGCATCTCGGCCATCGCCAGCTTCTCCACAAACCTGCCAATCCGGTTGGGCTTGGAGAAGCGCAACAAGACCCTTCCGCACGACTTCATGATCGTCCGCTACTAATATTCTGAACGTCGCCAAGACCCACCTCCGGGAGAGACTCCCACTTAATGTTTTTTTGATCAACACTAGAAACCGCAGCCCTGTAAATCGAGTTTACGCGCTGTTCTCAGGGCCCAGCAAGCCGCACCTTTTTACGAAGTTCATCATTTATTTTGGAAACATCTGTAATCGGACCCTGACCTTACAGGAAACACCTTAGGCAGTTCAATACAGTATGGCCTGTATTTTGCGTAGTGTTTATACGTGTTTTACGTTCGCGAACGGAATAAGAGGTACATTCCTGGCGAGAGCGCGAGACAAACCTCTTGGCTGTCGGAGTTAGTTTAAAGAAGAGTTTTTAATACAGTATTTCCGGAAACCCAGTACACGTTGTAAGGGATACAGCGAGCATTCTTATACAGCTAGGGTGACTGCATCGAACAGAGAGACCATTTTGGATTAAGAGGAGGATTTGTGATTTTACGCCAGCCTAAAGATGGTGGTCATGATCCAGAAACCGATATTCCATCGAGACATCAAGAACCAGAACCGGATATTCCTGAACCAGACGACGAAACGCAGGATTTAGTGAGACCGATTAAAACAGCAAAACCAAATTAGATTGGAAATTGTGCGTATTGGCTTGCATTGATTGCTGGCCATCCCGCGGAAGGCCAGCAAACCTTTTTAGAAATAAAACTTCAACGCAAACTGAATGTTACGAGGCTCGCGGGCGCCAGCCGCATATCCAAATTGCGATGTCCCGAATTCGAGCGCAGTTGGCTCTTGGCTTATTCCTCCCAGGGATGCAAACAAGGGATTGACATGGTTGAAGGCATTGAAGAATTCGGCACGGAACTCAAAGCGCATTTCCTCGCGAATGGGAAAGGTCTTGAAAATTGAGATATCCCACTCTTGCAGGCCGGGTCCGTTAACAATATTTCTTCCCGCCGTTCCAAATGTCCCTTGAATTGTGTTTTGAGCGAAAGCGCAGGTATTAAACAGCGTGCCGGCAATGCAGGGATGAGCGTTGGGATTGCCTATGACATTGGGCCGCGAACAATAATATCCAACGGTGCCGCCGCAATCTGAATTGAATACGCTGGTTATGTCGCTAATTGTGTAGTGGTTTCCAGTGGAGGCGCTGGTGATTCCCGCGACTTCCCAATTCCCGGCGATTTGGTTTGCAACCCCCGAAAGATTTCCGCCGAACATCTTGCCATGCCCGAAGGGAAGTTGATAGGCATAGCTGAGTACAAAGCGGTGTCGCACGTCGAAATCGGCGTTTCCGTATTCCTGTAGCGGAAAACGCTGGTCTTGAAAGTCACCATTATTAACCGATCCCAGGCTGGCGCTGGATGCGTCATCAAGGGCATGACTATAAGTATAGGAAGCTTCGAATTGGAGATCGCGTGTTGGCCGTTTCTGTAATCGGACTTGCAAAGAGTTGTAATTGGAGATGGCATTGGAACGGAGCGTTGCAATGCTGGCATCGATAGACGGAACCGGACGCCGTGGCGCAGTCGGTATAGTGGCATCGGCTGTGGGAACTGCCTGGTTCCCGTTGTAAAAGCCGTACAAATCCTGTCCGCGCGAAGCCGCGTAAGAAAGTTCGAGAACGGTTGCCGATGGCAATTGATATTCAAATCCGAAATGCCACTGTTGCGTATACGGCGTGCGGAGATGAGGATCCTGGGAATAGAGAAGTGGCGTGTTAGGGTCGGTCAGCGAATTTGCTGGGAATCCCTGCGACAACACATTCAACCCAGGAATGGAACAATCGGACGTGGGTTGATTCGGATTTGCCGTGGGAGACGTGCACGACGTATTGAACGATTGCGTGACGAAAAACGGCGGATTGAATCCTGGGCTGGGATTCGAGTAAGGACCATTCTCTTGTCCACCGTAGAAGATTCCGAAGCCAGCACGCATTACGAGCTTGGGATCTATTTGGTAAGCCATTCCGATACGCGGCGCAAAATTATTAAGGTCGGGAGAAATCAATCCCGGAGTGCCGTTTCGAAGTATTGGAATTTGGCCCGCTAGAGTCGGCGTGAGCTGGGCATTTTGACCAGCAGGCACGATCAGTGATTGAGTTGCAAAATCAAAATTCGCCTGCTCGTTGTGCGCCTCTTTGATCGTAGTGAAAAGCTCATATCGAAGTCCAAGATTTAACGTGAGCCGTTGACTGATCTTAAAGTCGTCCTGGGCAAAAAACGCATAAATCTGCCGACGGTAATCCACATTATGAAGGCTGGTGATGGAGCCGCCGTCAGGAATTCCCAATAAGAAAGTCGCGACGGATTCTCCGCCTGTGCCCGGAGCTTCAGGATTATCAGTAAAGTCGTTACCGAAACTCATACTGCCGCGAGGCGAGGCTGGTTGAAAAATGGTGAACTGTTCGTGGCGGATCTCTGTGCCAAACTTCACAGCGTGGCGGCCACGTGTCCAGCTTAAGTTTTCATTAAAGACAAAACTGTTTTGCTTTTCAACGGAAGGCAAGTATCCAGAACTCCCAATTCCTACCGTTCCGTCGCTAAAACTTAGAGAGGGTAGTCCGCCAATTTGCGAGTTAAAAGGAACTCCAGGAAATCCAAGCTGAGAGGAAACGTCCTGGTTGTAATTCAGATTGAGCCGATGCGAATTGATGCGGTTATACCCTAGCCGTAACTCGTTAATAAGAGAAGGCCGGAAGCTGTGGACTTCACTGATAGCCACGCTACGATAGGAATCGTCCTGGTATCCATCGGCAAAGTTACCGCCGTCGAGGGCATTGTTGAACGGCGAGGGAATAAAGCTAGGCTGATCCTCGTAACTGAATCGAGTAAAGAAATTATCTTTATCAGAAAAAGTATGGTCAACGCGTATGTCGAAATTGTTCTGACTCTCGCTCTTCTTTGGGTCGGATAGATAGTTGTTGCCCGAAAGACTGGTATTCGGAGCCGGAAACAATGCGGCCAGGCGGGCGGCCAATGGATCGATCAAATTTTTCGGAATGATATTTGTGGGAGCGCCAGAACCATTGATAGGCACGCCGCAATTTCCATTCGGATATTGGGCAGTATTTAAACCTGATTGAGCGAGACGCGAATTAAACAGCTCGCCTTGGTAAGTGGGATTGCCATTGCAATCAAGCGCCACTTGATTACTGGGCAGCCCGGTATTCGGATTAGTCGCCATGACAGGTATATTGGTCAGGAACGATGAGAAGTCTCCGCTAATTTCGGCTGGAGTCGGGATGTTTACAAGCTGGGGCAGAGCCTGACGAACGCGTAAGCCCTCAAAGTCTCCAAAAAAGAATGTGCGATTTTTGATAATGGGCCCGCCGAAAGTGAACCCAAATTGATTCTGCTTGTAGGGTTGCCGTCCGAATTGATCGAAAGCATTCCGGCCATCAAGCGCTTCATTTCGGAGGAATTCGTAAACGTCTCCATGGAATCTGTTCGTTCCGGATTTGATCACGGCGTTAAGGATGGCTCCATTGCCTCGACCAAACTCTGCGCTGTACGCATTCGTTTGAACTTTGAATTCTCCCAGCGCGTCGACTGAAGGCTGGATCACATAGGCACTGCCATTTAGCACATCTCCCAGATTCGAATTGTTATCGACGCCGTCGAGCAGGTAATTATTTTGTAGTGATCTTGCGCCATTCGAACTGAATCCAAATGTCCCTTCCGTTCGCGAACCGGGCTCGGCAGGCGCTATCCCCGCACCCAGCAAAGCGAGTTGCGCATAATTCCTGCCATTTAAGGGAAGCGTACTAATGGTGCGGCTGTTGACCACTTGCCCCAGCTCGGAATTCTCGGTCTCCAGTTGTGAACCCTCGGACGTGACGGTGACCGTTTCTGCAATGCTGCCGACTTGAAGAATGACTTCGACTGCCGGCCGTTCCTGAACGTCAACGGTTATGGGTCCGACGGCGCTTTTCTTGAATCCTTCCTTCTCCACGGAAACGTTGTAGCGCCCAATCTTCAATGGACTAGCCACAAACTCGCCTTGAGCATTCGAAGTCGTACTAAACGTGGTTCCGCGATCAACATCAGTGATTGTGACCTTGGCGGTTGAGATTAGCGCTCCACTCCCGTCCTTTACGACTCCGGCAATTCCGCCAGAATCCTTCTGGGCGTTGAGGGAAGAGATCAGCAGCAGAACCAGAGCTGGTAGTGCCGCAATAAATCGGAACGTCCGCAGAAACGACGACAAAGATGAAGAAGTCATAGGCTTTTTAACTGATCGTGGATTTGGAAACCAAACTTTTAGGTTTCGTATACTTTCGATTTGATACTATTAGTTACGAAGGCAACAGAAGTCAAGTGAAAATTATTGCCAATAAAGAATGGACAAACGAAATAAAACGCTATAAAAGGAAATAGCAAACACAAGCTAACGGTTGGCATGCCAGCTATCCCATCGAATTCAGGATCATAACATTGCTTAACGAAGAAAGTAGGCGTGCCATTCTCGAATCGTTGAACTGTGAGGGCAGAGTTCTTGTCACTGAGCTGGCAAACCGGTTTGAGACGTCACAAGTCACCATTCGTAAAGATTTAGAAGTATTGCATGAGCAAAGACAGGTTCACCGCACCTATGGGGGTGCTCTGCCAGCACGTGAAGGCGCACTCGTGCATTACGGGTTGCGCGCGCCAAACCTGTTTGAGTCGAAGGTAAACCGGGTGATGGTGGAAGTGGCAAAGCGAACCGTAGCCGTCGCTAAATCTGATCTGAAAATCTAAAAAAACGGGTATCGAGGTTACTCTTGTCTAATCAGTCTAGTTCTCATTCCTCTTCTGTCATTGCAAACGATGGCAACAATCCCACAACGACTAAAGCGGGAGCTCACAGTCTCGCTGAAATTCTCTCGCAACCCGAGTGTTGGCAGGCTTGCATCGATGATCTTCGAGCAAGTAAAAAATTAGAACAGGTAAATCAGCAGTTCGCTGGAGCAACGGAGTGGTTGTTCATTGGCTGCGGATCGAGTTACTACGTGGCGCTGTCCGCAGCAGCGACCATGAGCGCGTTGACCGGACTTCGCGCCCGCGCCATTCCTGCTTCTGAAATACTCCTTTATCCGGACCAAGTGCTTTCGTCCGCAATAAATTGCGTACCAGTGCTGATCTCGCGATCAGGGCGAACTTCCGAAGTGCTCAATGCTGCGGAGCTGCTGAAGTCACGAGGTGTTCCAACGTTAGCTATAAGCTGTGCGCCTGGTCAGCCATTGGAAGAGTTAGCCACTAACACTATTCTTCTTCCGTCTGCCGACGAGCAGAGCACAGTAATGACCCGCTCATTCAGTTCAATGCTACTCACATTGCAATCTCTAGCCGCGACCATAGCGGGAGATTCCGATTTCCTTAATTCTGTTTCTAAACTGCCAACTGCTGCCGCGCCAAACATGAAGCAATTGCCCGGAATCATTCACGATTTCGTTGCAGCGCAGGAATTTGCAGACTACGTTTATTTAGGACAAGGGCCCTTTTACGGGCTCACGTGCGAAGGTGCCCTCAAAGTTACCGAGATGTCTGTTTCTTACGCGCAGGCTTTTCACACCCTCGAGTTCCGTCATGGCCCGAAATCCATCGTAGGGCCTGAAACCTTGCTGGTATTTATGCTTTCAGAAGCCGGCTATCAAGCCGAATGTGAAGTGCTGGAAGAAATGAAATCGCTGGGCGGTACAACGGTCGCGATCGTAAATAAATCAGACAAGAGGATACGCGCAGCTTCCGACCTCGTTGTGGAGCTTAATCTGGATGTTCCCGAGCTTGCCCGCCTGGCAGTTTACCTATCCACAGGACAACTCATTGGGCTCTATTCTGGATTGAAAAAAGGTTTAGATCCGGACTCGCCTCGTAATTTGACCCGAGCTGTAGTTCTGAAAGGATAGGTATTGATCGAAAACCGTCTGCTTCTAACTGCAATGTAATAACGAGGTGATCCAGCTAAGTCATACTGCAGTTGACCTCAACTGCAGTATGGCAAGCGAGTTTGAGTTCCCCGCAGGCGCTCGATTCGTTACAATAGGCAGCGCTCGAATATCGTAAAAAATCCAAGCTTATGGGATCTGGTTATTCAGGAACTCCAGTCACCGCTGGCCTTCATCGGTGTGCCGGACCGAACTGCGGCACACTAAAGCGGTCTACCGACCGTTGGTGGCTGATGTGGACTTCGTTCGGCGAGTTTGATTGCCCCGTGCTCTACCTGTGCCCGTGGAACGAAGAAATTGCCGCCAAAGAAGGCACTCTGCACGTATGTGGTGAACTGTGTGCCCAAAAACTGCAATCGCAGTTCATGGGGAATGTGCGGGAAAGCCAGCTGAAGCGAAGCATTTAGAAGGATTGTCAACAAGGTTATTTTTCCAGAGCTTTTTGCGCTCTGCTTGCATCCTACAACTTGCGGTTAGGTTTGAATGGGCTCGCGGTCATACTGCTTCGCTTGGAGCTTCGATGCGCTCTTTAGAGATTTCAATTTTACTTTTCACAATTACCTTGAGTTTGACGGCCTCCGCTTTTGCTCAAGATTCTAAGCAGGTCAACGCTCCGGTTCCCGCAATAACAGCCAGCGCCACAGCGCCAGCTAATCAGGTACTCATTCCAGCAGGCACTCGAGTTCCACTTGCTCTGAAATACGCTATTTCTACGAAGGGCACGCGCGAAGGTGACTCGGTGTACGCTGAGACGACATTCCCAATAGCGATTAACGGCCGGATTTTGGTTCCAGCCGGGACTTATGTGCAGGGAAGAATTAGCCACATTCAGCGTGGGGGACATATAAAAGGACGAGCCGAAGTCCTCATGCACTTTACTTCTCTGATTTATCCCAGTGGTTACACCGTAATGCTGCCAGGTTCGATTGAAAACTCGGCTGGCGTCGAACGCACCTCTGTGAAGGACAAAGAGGGCACAATTCAAGAGGACAGTGATACCGGACAAAAAGCAGGAACCGTTGCCAGCACGGCTGGGACCGGAGCGCTTATTGGCGGCCTCAGCCACGGAGTTAAAGGAGGATTGATCGGTGCCGGGGCAGGCGGCGCTGTAGGTATGGCTATTGCTTCGTTGTCGCGAGGCAAAGACATCACAATGATGGCTGGAACGACATTTGAGATGGTGATTCAAAGAGAAGTTGCGTTAGATGGAAGCCGTATTCGACAGTAACTAAATTGAGCATCAGCATCGCTACAAACTCCATCTTTTCGGCGCCACTCGGTTCAATTTCACTCAATTCATTTTCACTTCAATTCAAATACGGCGTTCACATGAGCGGTTACTGTTGAATTTTGCGGACTAAATTCTTCCGTTGGCGCTGTCTGTTGAGCGCTCATATTCATTGCCATCGTACGGGCTCTCATCGGTACAGGGCGGACGTTTTCAAAAGTATCAACGGAAGCGTAAGAAAGCGCTCCTATGGTTCGGCTACCAGCTTGGGCAAGCGCGGAGGCCAATTCTCGCGCTCTGCGGTAAGCATCTTCCACCGCCTTTGTTTTTGCGCTGTCGATATTTTCCAGAGTGTAAATTACGCTTTGGTTAGTGACATCAGTATCGGCGAGTTGCTGCACAATGGGGGCAACCTTTGAAAAGTCTTTCAGCTTCAAGGAGACATTTGCATTCACCCGATACCCGATCGCTTTCTGTTTCGGGTTTTTGTAGTCATAAACCGGTTGGACGGCATAGTATCCGATCTCCGCGCTTCTTGGTTCGATTCCGTTAGCACGCAGGATTTGACGAATCTGTTCGGCTGCTTTCGACGCGCGGTCGTAGGCGGATTTGGAGTTGTCTTCCTGCACCGAAATGTCAAATTGAATAAGTGCAGTGTCCGGACTGGTTTCAAATTTTCCGTCAGCCCCCACAAAGATGCTGTTGGGCTGAGCGGTCACGGAAGGGTGTTCCTGTGCCATGGAGAGGCAGCTGGTCAAGAGCAAAATAGCAAAGCAAAGTGCCGCGAGAATTTTCATCATGGTCTCCAGTCAAATAAGTTTACTCTTGTGAAGTTGTTGCGGAGGAAGCTCGACCTTTCGGATGAAATCACGACTGGTTCGCCCAAAGCCGAAACTTTGTTCGATAAATACCGAGTGCTTACACGTTACTGTTTTAAGAGGATGCTTTCGCCGGAGTTGAGTAGGCAAAACGGTAATTCTGGGCATCAATTTCCTTGCGTAAATCGGCCCAAATATTTTCCGGCATGGAAAGAAACATTTTTACTACTTCGGGGTCAAACTGGCGGCCAGACCACTTTTCTATTTCGATCCGGGCAGCAGCCAGGGTTTGGGCGGGGCGGTAAGGACGATTTGAGGTTATCGCGTCGAGCGTGTCTGCGACCGAAAAAAGGCGGGCTCCCAGCGGAATGTCTTCCCCCTTTAAGCCGCGCGGATAACCGCTTCCGTCGAATTTTTCTTGATGCGAATAGACAATTTCGGCCGCTTCGGTTAAGAACGGAATTTTTGCCAGCATCTTATATCCGCGGTAGCAATGCTCACGCATGATCTCGGCTTCTTCCGGCGTCAAGGCTCCAGGTTTACGCAAGATGGCATCTGGTATAGCCATTTTGCCAATGTCGTGCAGAAACGCACCGCGGGCGATTACCGCAATCTGATCCTTGGGCAATCCCATAGCCCGTGCAATTGCGATCGTAAACGCTGTGACGCGCTTGGAGTGACCTTCCGTTTCAGCATCCTTGAGATCAAGGGCATCGCCCAGGGCTTCCAGCGTAATGTCATAAGAGCGTTCCAAGTTTCCTATGGTCTGCCGCAGTTGCTGAGTCTTTGCCGTGACCAGTGCTTCCAGATTGGTTTGGTAGGCACGGTTTTCCAATTTAAGCCGCCGGTTCTCCAGTGCCCGGCGCACAGTTGCCAGCAACTGCTCACGTTCGAAGGGTTTCAGCAGATAATCGTAAGCTCCATTGCGAATGGCGGCCAACGCCACAGAAATATCGTGGACAGCGGTGACCATGACGACCGGAATATCGGGAAACCGTTCCTTCGCGCGTTCCAGCAAACCGATTCCATCGAGCTCCGCCATCATAAGGTCAGAGAGCATCAGCTCGAATTCTTCTCCGGAATCAAGTATGGCCAGCGCTTCCAATCCTGACGATGCTTGGCGGCACTTATAATTGGCCGCGTTCAACATGGAAGTAACAATTTCGCGGATTGGCTCTTCGTCGTCTACTACCAGAATTCGGTCGGAAGGCATTGTAATGATTCAGTGTACGCCTCATTTTAACGTACTTCCGATGTGCCGAAAGTAACCATTAGGTATCGGAAAGCCCATTGGTAACTTCCCCAAACGTGCTATCAAAAGTCTAGCGGTTATTAAATTCATCGCAATGAATCTCTCCGCCTTGTGCAATTTTTTCGGTGCTGGATACCTATTTGCCCCTAAGTTGGTGGCTGAGGAATCCGCTGTGCTCGTCATTCTCGCGGCGAGTCTTCTGGTTTTTCGCACTTTTCGCGAGCGTTACCTGCTTTTATGGATAGTTGGATGGCTGGCATATTTTGTTTCACGGGTAACCCTGCACAGCATCGATTCGATGGCGTCGTACTTAATAGCAATTTCTCAAGCAGAGTTCATGCTCGCCGTTTGCTTGTTTGCTGCGGCAGTACTTGTCTATACCCAGGCTCGTCAAATGCTGCTGCCGCTATTGGCAATTGCTACTGGGGTTGTGACGTTCGCGGCGCTTCGGGCAATTTGGTGGCCCCATTCTGCTGTTCTGTTGATAGTTCTGGAAGTTTCTTACCGATTTATTGCGATCGCTGCCGCCTTTCAAGTTATTAGGTTCCGTTGGGCCCGGTGGGAGATTGGACCCTGGGTTTTAGGCGCCAGCTTATTATTTCTCCATCTTGATGCCGGGCCTTTCAAATTACGTTGGGTTCCGCTGAACTTCAGCTTTCCTCCCGATTCTGATTTGGTCTTGGACGTAATATTTGGACTCAGCCTGCTTCTGGTGGTGTTCGACGATTCCAGGATGCGTACGCGTCGGCTGGGGGTTTTAAATTCCCTTACCACAACCATTGCGCGCGCGCAGCATCATGGCCCCATGATGGCAACTGCGCTCGAAGAATTGAAATCGTTGATGGGAGCCCATGCTGCCTGGTTTCGGTTGCTCGAAGGAGACAAACTCGTCCTAGCACAGCAGATTGGGCTTACGGCGGACTTCGTGCGCGAACGCAATAGTGTGACCCTCGATGAAAAATTCCGAGCCCAGCTTGAGGAAACTGAACCGGTCGTCATCAAGACATCTGCAGCCGACCCTTCGTTGCGCGTTTACTTAAAACGACAGCGTTTTCACCATATGATTACTGTTCCCGTTATCGGGAAGAAGTCAATCATTGGCACACTGAGTCTGGGTAGCCGCCATCGTCTTTCCTATACGCCGGATGACATGGCATTTTTGACTACCAGCGCACACCAATTGGGCCTTGCCGTGGAAAACCTGCGGCTGGTTGAAGAGATACTTCGTTCCCATCGGCAGTGGACGAACACTTTCGATTCCATCCACGATCTCGTGTTGTTACACGATTCTGATTTTGTTGTTATGAAAGCGAACAATGCCCTGCTGCGCAGATTGGGGAAAGCGCCTGCCGACGTCACAGGGAAGCTGTGCGAGGATGTACTCCCGAGAATAGAGGGCGGGTGGGATAAGTGCCCATATTGCCGCGGAACGGAAGAAGGCTTTCACGAAGGGTCAGATCCTTGCTTCGGCGGCTATTCGATGATTTCGACTTCCTCGTATGTCGAACAGGGAAGTAAACAAAATGGCACAATCCATGTGGTGCATGACACTTCGGACCGGCGGCAAGCCGAAGAAAAATATCGACTGTTATTCGAGCAGGTGCAAGAGGGTGTTTTCGTAGCTACTCCTGATGGAGTGCTGCTTGATTGTAATGACGCTTTCGTAAGAATGCTGGGGCACAATTCCCGTGAAGAAGTGCTTGCACTCAATTTAGACCAGGAGCTGTATGCTTTGCGGGAACAGCGCGAAATTTTCCGCCGCGAAGTTGAACAGCATAATTACGTACGGAACTTTGAAGTCACGTTACGCCGCAAAGATGGCACCTTAATGACCGCGGTCGAGAGTAGTTTTGCAACTCGCGATTCGTCCGGAAAGATTGAGCGTTACCAGGGCTTTTTGCTCGACATAACGGAAAAGAAACGTGCAGAAGATGAAATCCGGCGGCGCAATCGAGAACTGAATGCGCTCAATGCCATGGCTGTGATCGCAACCCAGTCTTTCGATTTAGATGAAATATTGAACCTGACATTGCGACAGGTCATTTCACTACTCGGCACTGAAAGCGGCTCGATCTATCTTTCTGACGCGGATGAAACAACCTACAGAAGGCGCGCGAGTTGGGGACAGACAGTTTCCGAGCGAGCTCGTTTTTCGGAGATGAACTTTCCTGGCGGTTTCGGAGACTTAGTGACTCGTTCCCGTACAGAAGTACTGAGTGCAGAATATTTACCCCATCTTGCTCCCGCCGTAGCGGAGTTTGTTCGTGGAGAAGCGGGGAATTCTTGTATCTGGGTAGTTCTTTGGGGAAAAGATAGCCCACTCGGGCTGATGGGCATCAATAGCCGCGAAGCGCGCGAATACACCAGCAACGATGAGAACCTTCTTGTAGCGATAAGTCGTCAACTGGCGACCACAATAGAGAAGGTGCGGCTCTACGAAGAAACTTGTAGGGCCTACGAAGATCTGCGGCATACCCAGGAACAATTGCTGCAGAGTGAAAAGATGTCGGCTGTAGGACAATTAATTGCCGGAGTTGCGCATGAGCTTAACAATCCGCTCACTGCAATTCTGGGCTATGCTCAGCTGCTCGAAACCGAAGGCCTGAATGATCGCGCTACCGATTTTGTTGCCAAGCTATTTAAGCAGGCACAGCGCACGCATCGGGTTGTGCAGAATCTCCTGTCTTTTGCTCGACAGAGGAAACCGCACAAACAGGAAGTAGATCTTCGTACAGTGCTCGATGAAACATTGGCTCTGCGTGATTACGATATTAAAGTCAACAACATTAAGATCGAACGCGATATTGAGACCGTCATTCCTGCCGTAACCGGCGATGCACACCAGTTAGAACAAGTATTTCTAAATATCATCAACAATGCAGTAGATGCCATACTCGAAGTAGGACGTGGTGGCACGCTAAAGATGCGTGTCCATTCGCGGGATGGATTTGTGGTGGCAGAGTTTCAGGATTCCGGTACAGGCATTAAAGAGCCCAACCGCATTTTCGAACCGTTCTATACCACTAAGAGTGTGGGTAAGGGAACTGGCCTTGGCCTTAGCATCTGCTATGGAATCGTGAAGGAACATGGCGGAGATATTTCCGCTCGCAATACACCAGAAGGAAGTGGTGCAATCATCGAGGTACGTCTTCCGTCTGCGGTGCAAATTACGTCTGCAACTCCTGTTGCTTTGCCGCAGCGGCGCGAGTCTGCGCTCGCAGGACGGATACTGTTGATCGAAGATGAGGAAGCTGTTCTTGAGTTTGAACGCGATGTTTTGAGCGGGGCTGGTGCTGAGGTAAAAACCCGCATGAATGCGGAGGAAGCCAAGATGCTCCTTTTAGCCGAGTCCTTTGACGCAATTATTATAAACGGGAAAATGCCCGGAAATTGGAACGCTCCCGATGCGTATCAGTGGATCGCGCAAAATTGTGCTGGTTTACAAAAACATCTTCTGTTTACGTTTTCCAGCCTTACCGAGCCTGAGGTTCGAAGCTTTCTGCAGGAGAACTCACTTCCACATTTAGTGAAACCCTTTGAAGTTAGTGAACTAATTGCGCATGCCAGAACTCTTCTTGTAAAGACTCACGCTGCTGCTGCTGGTTAGATTTGTTGCTGGCTCCGCTCGCCAAACGAATCTCGTTATTACAAACTTTTCCGCAACATGTAGGTGCATTCCTTGAGAGCTGCTTCATTTCTTCTGTACCATTTCCATTGACCAAGCTTTTCGGCTTCCACTAACCCGGCTTTTCTTAAAATCGACATATGATGCGAGATCGTCGGCTGCGAGAGATGAAGGCGCATTTCAATGTCAGAAGCGCAGAGCCCAGTCGACTTGTCAATGGAGCAAGCTCCCTTTTCTTTGAGCGCTGTTAAGATTTTTCGTCGTGCAGGATCAGCTATTGCCTGCAGCACGAGAGTCAGTTTGTGATCCGAAGAATTCTTTTGTTCGGAATTAATCTTTTCTGGAGAAGCTTTTGTTGCGATTCGACCCATACGTGGAGTTTCCGTAGGCTTCCATCTCAGCATCGGTGTTGAACAAGGCGATTGTCAGGAGTTCTTCTTGCCCGGCTTAGGCTTCAATCCTTTGACATACTCATAGCTTGATTCAAGATGCTTCTGCAATTCCTTCTTGTTCTTCAACAGAGAATCAGGAACCGTTACATATTCTTTCATGACAGTCCCGTGCGCCTCGAATAGCGTAGTCTTATACTTCTTCAGGAAATCTTCTCGTTTCTCTTCGGGCAGTCTGAGCGCCATTAAGCCAGACTGATTCAGAAACGTATACATGTGACCATTCAGCGAAGTGTAAGGATTGGTAGCGCCCTTCCGTTCAATCTTCGGGTTGGTGGCAATAAGCTTGGCATACAGATCTAATTTGGCGGCAGGGATCGTGCTCTTTTTCGGTGTGCTCATGGTCTTCTCCACACGAGTAAAACGATACCGTAGAATGCGAGAGTATTGGGATCAAGATTAAATTCACATCTCATTTTTTTACAATGGGATTGTAGCCATCACTTACCAGCTTGGCCCGGAGGCTTTCAGCTTCTTTTATATCTGCGAAAGGTCCCACTTGTACGTGGAAGAGTTTATCCCCGGCAATGCTGGCGCTAAAGGCTGGGTATTGCTTTCCCTTTAAGGCACTGACTAGTGCTTCCGCATCATCCTGCTTGCTTACCGCAGCGACCTGAACGTAGTAGCCATTAATCGCCGGAGGAACCATTGGGTCGGAAGCATTGGATTTGTCTTCGGTCGGGGGCGCCTGTTCGCTTGCCTCATTGCCTTTGCTCACGCTTGTACTCGCAGCAAGCTGAGTGTCCGCATCTTTCTGTCCTACCGCTTTATAAAACGTCATGTCGGGAGAAGTATTGGCTGGTGTGGTTTTCGCGGCTTGAGGGCGAATGGCATTGGTGCTGGATGTAATTACTGAGGCCTCGCCTGCGGTGGATTTAAAGGAATTCTTCCCCATCGAAAAACCCATTCCAAAAAACACTGCGCATAGAGCCACCAGTCCAAAGAAAAGGGCGAGCATCTTACCTGTGCCAAGAGTTATTTCAGTGTCTTCGGATGATTTAGACATTTCATTCTCATCTCCCCAAACCGAATTTAATCTTTCTTAGCTGCTGACCACAGGTTTCGCCGTGCCATCGTCAGCTTTCCCCAATAACTTTTGCAGTCCTGAAAAGAAATCTACTGGGACAGGGAAGATTACAGTCGTGTTTTTTTCCACTCCAATTTCCGTCAGGGTTTGCAGATAACGAAGCTGCACACTGACGGGTTCTGTGGCGAGCAAATGAGCGGCATCCACTAAGCGCTGGGCCGCTGAAAATTCACCCTCTGCATGAATAATTTTGGAGCGCTTCTCGCGTTCCGCTTCCGCCTGTTTCGCCATGGCCCGCAACATGGATTCCGGCATATCGACCTGCTTTACTTCCACATTAGTAACTTTCACGCCCCAAGGAGAAGTGTGTGTATCGAGAATACTTTGCAATCGCAGATTGATCTTCTCCCGGTGGGAAAGTAGTTCATCGAGTTCCTGCTCGCCCAGCACCGAACGAAGAGTTGTCTGCGCGAACTGCGAAGTCTGGTAAACGTAGTTGGAGACTTCAACTACCGCTTTCCTCGGGTCAATGACGCGCAGAAAAATGACGGCGTTCACTTTAAGCGTCACGTTGTCGCGAGTGATGATATCTTGCGGCGGCACTTCCAACGCTTCCTGTCGCAACGAAACTCGTACCATTCGGTCGATGGGGGCAAATACAAGAATCACCCCCGGCCCCTTTGCCTCAGGCAGCAAACGCCCCAACCGGAAGATCACACCGCGCTCGTATTCGGCGAGAATTTTTATCGAGCTGAAAAGATAAAGCGCGACGATAATGATGACGATGGTAGTAAATCCGAACCCGATGTCGAGCACCTGGGCCTCCCGCACTTAATTTTTAAGGATTGCTTCTTTCGCGGATTGTATCGCACTTGGGCATCCAGGTGTTCTTCTCCGCCACTACAAGGGTTATCGGGCAAGATACGCGCTATTCGCCTCGAACTTCGCTAAGTCCTAAGCCGGCAAAGCAGGATCGACTTGCAGTTGCAGGCCTTCCACTCGTCGCACGATTACCGATTGTCCCGCAGACACAGTGGTGGATGAAACTGCATCCCATATTTCCCCACGCACGAATACTTTTCCTCGGGGAGAGAGCATAGTCTCTGCAATACCAGTTTCTCCGATCAAACCTTCTGGCCCAGTCACCACTTTGTTCGCCCGAGCTTTGAGAGCGATGTTCATCAAAAAGACGGTAATGATTCCAAGCGGAACGCTTACTGCGAGTGCCGTTACCAAATGCACACGCATTTCCGGAATAGGGGAATCAACCAGCAACAATCCGCCTAATGTCAGTGTGGCTATGCCGCCAATACCCAGCACTCCATGTGTGGCAAATTTTGCTTCTAGTGCGAATAGAGCGAACGATGCCAGGATTAAGACCACGGCGGCAAAGCGGGTCGGGAGTAAATTCAGTGCGAAGACTGCAAGCAAAATAAAGATCACGCCTACGGTTCCAGGAACAACCGCTCCGGGATGATTGAACTCGGCATAGAGAGCGAGCGCACCTACCGCCAGCAAAATGAACGCAATGTTCGGATTCATGATGTAAGCAAGGATGTGTTGCTTCAGCGTCATGTCGAACACACGCACAGGCTGATTCACGAGATCAAGCGTAACCGGCTGGCCGTCGAAACGTTTTATGGTTTTTCCTTGTAACTGCTTGAATAAATCTTGTTCACTGGAAGCGTCATAATCGATCAAATGTTCAGAAAGCGCTTCCTGATCGGTAAATGATTTGGACTGGCGTACCGCGCTCTCGGCGATTTCAACATTGCGTCCGCGTTTGGAAACGAATGATCGCATGAAGGCCGCAGAGTCATTCTCTATTTTTTCCTTCATTACATCATCCATTTTGCCGCCGCCCAGATTTACTGGATGAGCCGCGCCAGTGTTGGTTCCAGGAGACATGGCGGCCACGTCCGCACTTTCAAGAATAAAAAAGCCAGCCGAAGCCGCCCGCCGGCCGCTAGGCGCGACATAGACGATGACCGGTACCGGTGAAGCTAGAATTTTGTTGATAATGTCGTGAGTCGAGTCGAGAAGGCCGCCGGGAGTATTTAATTCGATCAGTAAAGCTTGATCTTTGTTGCGTGCAGCTTCGTCCACCGCCCGCCCTATATATTCTGCGGTGATTGGCTGAATCGTGTCATCCACTACGATTTTGAGAACTTCAGCAGAACAGCGTAGAACCACGGCAAAGGAAAATGAAAAGAATAACAGTGCCGAGCCGAGGATATTGAGCACTCGCCCAGCTTTCGACAAAGTAAAAAGTGGTTTCATGGTTTTGGCAGTGGCTGCGCTTTCTGCGCAAGCTTGGCTGCGAGGGTGCGCTTCAATGCTAAGGCCGTGCCATTGGATGGTTCCAGCCGTAGAGCCTGATCCACATCTTCGGTGGCAGATTCGTCTTTATTTTCGCTCGAATCAAGTCTTGCCAGTACCAGAAGGGGATCGGCAAATTGCCGTTGTCGCAAAGCTTCTTGCGCTTCTACTCGGGCTCCAGCCGAATCATTATTGGCCTCGAGTACTCGGGCGAGTCCTGAGTGGGCGAATGCGTTCGTTGGATCAAGCATGATGGACTCGCGGAATTCTTTTTCGGCTTCGGTCACAAAACCTTGGCTCAGTAATTCGCGTCCACGGTCGACATGATAGCGAGCGTGGGTACGCGGATCTGTTTTGCTTAGCCGCTGTTCGGCGATGGCATCAATTTCCATAGCAAGTTCGCGGAACGAGCTTTCGCTGTAATTGGTACGGATTCGTTCCAGAGGTGCCTTGGAGCCTGGTTTAAATCCGGACGCAGTCATCTCCAACAAAGAACTCGCCTCGCCATCTGTAGGATGTTCGGCTAGAGTCTGATGAATTTGACGGGACGATCCTGCGAGATCTCCGCCACGGTAAAAAGCGACTGCAAGATTGAAATGATAGTCTGCGTCGTTTGGATCCGCATTCACGGCTTTTTGAAAATATTCCACCGCGATTTTTTGATCACGACGCGAGGCAACAACTCCCAGGTTGTTGTAAATCTCTGCGAGAGGCAGCTTGCCAGCTACGAAATTAAAGGCCGACTCCGCCCGGCTATAGTCACTTTTAAAGTATGCTGCCAGCCCTAAATAAAAATTCGCTTCTTGTGCATGTGATTCATTCAGCGGAATGCGTCCAAGCCACGAAATGGCCTGATCGTATTGCCGGTCACGATAATAAGCTTGTCCCAATCGCAAAACCGCTTCCCAATACGTCGGATTAAGCCGTGCCGCCTCCCTGAAATGACGAATTTGGTCCTCGGGAGTCGAAGCGGTTACGCCTCGCACCAGATTCTCGAAAGCGTCAAGGCGGATCGGCGAAGCCGCCGAAAGATAAGCCAGCTTGCCGGTCGAAAACTCCGGACGGAGAGCATGCAAGATGTCCCATGCAAGAGAAGTCTGCACTGTGATCAAGTCGATCAGCGTGCCCGACTCTGTTATCTCCGGAAGAAGCCGGGGATGATGCATGTCCAGCAACTGCGATGACGCGCTGAAAATCCGGCCGTCAAAGCTGTAGCGGCCGAATACCACATAGTCCACTCCCATGTCTTCCGCAATGCGGTAGATGGTCGCGCGAGACGGGTGCAACTCTACAGGAATTCCAACATGATCATAGGCATGAAGCCGGTCCGCGCGTGGTAGGACGAACATTGTAGGCGAATTGAGACGTTCTTGTAGCAACTCGGGGAAAGATTCTCCGATCCACTCAATGCCCGGCGCCTTTGATTGATTTTCAAATGGAACCACCAGAATTGTCTTTCCGGTGGAAATTGCTGTCTGTGCAGGCGCAATAGCGGAAATAACTGCCACCAATACGAAAATGGTAAATAGGCGAAGCGGTTTCAAGACAAAACGATTATAGCGGCTCCGGAGTCGTGATCTTCAATCTGCATCAGATCTTTAGGCTCGACATTCCCCTATCGGTTCGACAGCATCTCTTCCGGTGTTCGCTCTGGTTGATTCGAAGACGATACGCCTGAGGTTTTCACCGATGCGTTTTGCGCCTGGAGTTCTGCCCATCCTGGCAGGGTTGTGTCCCCCGTGATCAGGCGAGCTCCCCTATCGTAAGTGAAATAGGACCATGCCCACTGAAAAAGGACAATTAAGCGGTTCCTAAAACCGATCAAGAACATAATGTGAATGAAGAGCCATGCCAGCCATGCCGGATAACCGGATATGTGGATTTTCCCGAATTGCGCAATGGCGGCGTTACGCCCGATAGTCGCCAGACTTCCTTTATCGATATAATGAAAATCTTTTCTTGGCTCGTTCTTTAAATCGCGGCCAATGTTACGAGCGGTTGCTGTTCCTTCCTGCATCGCTGTGGGCGCAACTCCCGGCAGAAGATTGCCATTCTTATCCTTCAAAGAAGCTAGATCGCCAATGACAAAAACCTCGGGATGTCCAGGAATGCTCAAGTCCGGATTTACCAGCACTCGTCCCACGCGGTCAGTGGATGCGCCTAGTTTCTTACCCAATGGCGATGCGGCCACACCTGCAGCCCAGAGGATCACTGCGGCTTCGAGGCGCTCTTTACCGGCCTGAACGGCGCCTGGCTCGACGGCAGTCACCATCGTGGATGTCTGTACTTCGACCCCTAAACGGCGTAGTTGCTTTTCCGCGCTTCGCGAGAGATCTTCCGCATAAGTGGGAAGAATACGCGGCCCTCCCTCCAGCAGCACAATTCGAGTGTGTTTCGGATCGATAGAGAGAAATTCATCTTTCAAAACACGATTGGCGATTTCAGCCAATGTGCCTGCTAACTCAACTCCCGTTGGGCCACCACCAACGACTACGAAATTGAGCGGAACATGTCCTTCGCCGCTGGCAGCTTGACGCTCTGCCAATTCAAAAGCCAGCAGCATGCGCCGCCGGATTTCCAGGGCGTCTTCGATTGTCTTAAGGCCGGGAGCCCAAGGCTCCCACTCTTCATGCCCGAAGTAAGACTCCCGTGCCCCAGCGGCTACGATCAGGTAGTCATACGGAACCTCAATTTCTTTGAGCTTCACCACGCGTCGCAAAAGATCGAAATCCTCCACTTCGCCCAGCAGCACTTCTATATTGCGGTCACCGCGAACAATCCAGCGGATGGGAGCCGCAATTTCTGCTGGAGAAATGCCTGCTGTCGCTACCTGATAGAGCAAAGGCTGAAAAGTGTGGTGATTTTTACGATCCATTAAGGTCACTTGTACTGGATATTTGGCAAGCTCGCGGGCAGCATTAAGGCCAGCGAATCCTGCACCGATAATGACTACACGGGGCTTTTTAGTATTGGGCATGATGGTCTCGCTACTTACATGTAGAGCTCAAGCTTATTGAGCCTTTTCACATAAGCCGCATCCTAACGTTCTTTAGATTCGCAATATGGCGATTAAGTCGGAAAGTTTTATTTACGCAGGATTGTCGCTGCCCGGTCTGAGCTCCAACGCGTTTGAAGCTGAAGCCTCGCGAAGCTATGTTGCCGGAGCACCGCGCGCTACATTGATTTCCGCTTTGCTTTTCGCCGCAGTACACGTACCCAGCCCATCCGTGAATTGCATTGGTCCGTCTCACCTGAGCTGCCCCCGCCACACCATGTAAGTAACTCGCTGTGAAGCGCAGCATCGGTTAACATTGCCCAGTAATTGTGGGCAACATCTTGCAATCGCAATCAACTTCATCACAAATAAAGGCAGCAACGCGTAAGCCTGTTCGCCGCTGGCTCAGCTTCTTCGCTCCTTCGGTTGCCGATATCTTGTTTGTCACGCTCCTGCTCGCTTTATCCTGCGGTGCTCTGGGTAGGCTGTTGCTCCGCGACGCGGATACTGGATGGCATATCCGCAATGGTCAATTGATATTACAGACGCATACCATCACTCGCACCGATCCTTTTTCATCGACCATGAGTGGGCAACTCTGGTATGCGTGGGAGTGGTTGTATGACGTGTTCATTGCCATAATTCATCGCGCGCTGGGACTGAATGGAGTCGTATTTTTCACAGCTGCCTTGATTGCATCTGTTTTTGTGTTGGTGCTGCATTTGGCAATGCGCCGCGGAGGAACGCTGTTTGTTTCCATAGCATTCGTGCTGTTGGCGCTTGTCGCTTCTACGATCCACTTTCTAGCGCGTCCCCACATCCTGAGTTGGCTTTTTGCCGTGATCTGGTTTGATTTGCTCGACTCTGCCAGTACTGGCAAAGATGATCGACGCATATTCTGGCTGCCAGCTTTAATGGTTCTTTGGGTCAACCTGCATGGCGGGTTTCTGCTGGGTTTTGTGTTGCTCGGAATCTATCTCGCAGGAGGGGCAATCGAATATTCAGCCTTTACCGAGGATCGGGAGGCCACTTTAAAGTGGCTGCGGCGAGTAGGACTAATTACTGCGCTTTCCTTTGCGGCCAGCTTACTGAATCCCTTTGATTACCGGCTTTATATACATGTCTATCAATATTTATCGAATTCCTTCTTGATGAACCACATTGCGGAGTTCCTCTCTGCAAACTTTCACAGCGGAGCAGCTTTGGGATTCGTAATGCTTTTACTGATTTCAATCCTTGTGTTGACACGCACTCGTCAATCCATCAGAGTCCCGCAATTCCTGGTGATCTTATTTGCAATTTTCAGTGGTCTTTACGCGGCGCGCAATCTTCCAATTTCTGCGATTCTCGCCGCGCTCATTATGGCGCCCATTGCATCGCAAACCATCATCGAGGCTGGCAGTGATCCAAAGCTTATGCCTTGGACGCAAAACCTGTTCTCTCGCGTGCACGCATTTGGCGAGCGCATGGCCAACCTGGAATTACATTTCCGCTCTCACCTTTGGCTTATATTGGCGTTCGCTTTGGGATTAGGAATATGTGCAAATGGAGGCAGGCTGGGCACGCAACAGTTTATTCGTGCTTACTTCGATGCAAAGGTCTTTCCGGTTGAGGCGGTAGATGTAATTGCCCAGCGTAAAATTTGGGAACCGATATTCTGTCCCGACTCATGGGGCGGATATTTAATTTACAAGCTTTATCCACAAACCAAAGTAGTTGTCGATGACCGGCATGACCTCTATGGCGACGCGTTTCTAAAAGATTACATAAAGGTTATCCAAGTCGAACCCGAGTGGAGAACCGTGCTGGATACAAAGCACGTGAATTGGGTCCTTATGCCCGCAAATTCCGCTCTCGCAACTGTAATGAGAATTACGCCCCAGTGGGCCGTGGCTCATGAAGATAAGACGGCTATTTTGTTTCAAAGGTCAGAGCGCCAATAAACACGTTATCGGGTGTCAATATCGAAACCGAGAATGGCATCGACTTCAACCGGCTGCTTACCTCGCATTGCCGGGCGAAACTTCCAACTCGGCAGCGCGGCCATAACTTTGCTGGTGGTTTCTGCACTGCTCGGCTCCAGAACTCGAACATTTTTCAGCGTTCCAGCACGATCGAGGACACAGGCGAATACGAGGCGGGAACGATGCAAATTTGTTGGAATATCGGAGCGTATTGCCTGTGGGGAAACGAGTTCTCCGGCATAGGCGTGGGCAGCGGAATTCGGGTCGGCAAACTGCATCACGGCCGTGCCCAGCGCGGTTTCGATGTAAATCGTATAGTTGTCGCCTTTCAACGTACCGTACATATTGAAAGCGCCACCCGAGCGAGAAGTGGCAACTATCGTAATTCCTGGGCCCTCTTCTGTTTTATTTGTATTTGATCGCCCGGGAGCACTTGGCTGACTAGGGTCAGCTCCGAAGCTGGGCAGCGTGACGCTCTTGGTGCCCCCACTTACCGATACACCGGGCATCGCTGGTTTTCCGGCTACTCCGGTTCCCGCACCACCGGTCCCCGAATACGGCGTTATTCCGTTACGCGCGATTGTGTCTGACCCACGCCCATCACTCGCTTTTCCTGCGCCGTGATCTTGACCCGTCAAGCCGCTACCAGCTGCATTGCCTCGATTAATACCTGTTCCGTTTCCAGAGTCGCCGATGCCAGGTTTGGCGGTACCGGTCGGCGACATAGCAATGGCACCTGCTGTACTGCTGGGAACGCCTACCTTAGATCCTGGCTGATTGGAAACCACCACTCCGGTTCCGGTTTCGGTGGCATTCTTTGTACTCGCAGTACTCGCGGGTGGTCCTTTAACTTCCTGGTTGCCCAACCCTGTGGCCCGATTTCCATTTCTTGAACCGGAAAGAGAAATCGCGTTTGCAAGTGTAGGAGATGGCGCGATCACTCCCGGCACACCCAACCCGGCCATTGACTGACCTCGAATCGAGCCATCATTCATATGCACTGTAGGTGGCACAACAGCGCTGCTGCCAAGCCCAGCCATCGTGCGATATGGAGTTCCTTTTTCAACTTGTGTAGGCGGGGGAATTACTTGCTTGCTTAGCTCTGGTCCGAATCCCTGACCAGACTTCGCAATTTCACGGGAGAGCTGCGGCGCAGGTGCAACGACAGACGGAGCGGGAAGCGTCAATTTCGGAGACAAACTGGTAACTCGTTCTGGTGCCGAAACCGGAGGCGCGATGACCTGCACTGAGGTATTACCCGGCAAATGCAGCAATGCCATCTCACGCTGCAAGCTGGGAGAAGGAGCGACGACCGCAGAATTTAGTGTTTGGCGGACTGCAATGTCATCACGGCGAACCTCGGGTGAGGGAGCGACTGGGCTGATGAGCATATCCGAGCGTCGTCCCGAAGATTGCAGTCCTTTGGTAGGAGCCGGTCCGGGAATCGCTTTGTAGGCCAGCAAATTAGCCACCGCTGAATCAGCACGAGGGAGATTGAGTTTGGGCGCATCTACAACTTTCTCCTGCGCCGTCTCGCCTCGAACCACACGAATTACCTGGGTTTCGTGATGCGTCCGCTGCCCTCCTGAAACCCCCGCGTGTCCAGCCCGACTTCCTCCCGCATCTTCGGTTTGTGGCAATTCGTCTCCCGAATAGTAGATGATGTCGTACTTTGGTCGCGGAGGCGGTTCGTACGGGCGAACGCTGGATAACTTCGCGGGTAAGATGATGGCCGCAACTAGCAGTGAACCTTCGATCAACCATGCGAACAAGAGCCCGCGATAAGGAAAAAGTCCCACTGGAGCTTCGGCCAAAAGTCGTTCGGGAGAACGACGCAGGGCTGGCCCGATCGCAGTTTTGAACTCGCTCCACGGAGAAGACCACTCCACCAAGAGTTTCGGCCCGTCCTCAAACACGGCTGGCTCGTCGAGCATGGACAAATTGTTCACGCCGGGTCCGCCTCATCACGGGTTTCGTCTTTACGCGTGATTCTGATCTCATCGCCTATCGATGTTGCGGTTGCAATCAGCGTATTTTCCGGGAGTTCCAGAATGGATTTCGCATTGAGCCGCACGGCTGCCACACGCCAGGGTTTTAACCCATGTTCTAAGTGAACCACAAACTTCCGATCATCGAGGTAAGCCACATCGATGGGGAAGCGCATGCAAAAAGTATGCACTCCATGTGAGGGGATAATCCACAAGCCTTGTCCTGCTGGAAATTCATCAACATCTCTGCCCATGAGACCTCGAAATCGAGACCAGTGGGTTCCAGCAACCACGAGATGAGTAGCCAGATAAGCATCGCGAGTCAGGTTAAAGGCAGATGCGGACGACCGCTGGGGAGACATCACAACTCCGAAATCGTGAACTTCCCAGCCACGCCAAGTTGACACTCTAATTTTCGCGTTAAGCTGTTCTTCATCGCCCGATCTCCGGCGCAAAAGTTCGAATGAGTTGAATAATAGCGGGCCCCAAGCTCACGAGAATAATAGACGGCAAGACAAAAACAACCAGAGGAATCACCATTTTAATAGTAGTTTTAGCAGCTTGTTCTTCAGCTCTTTGTCGGCGCTCAGTGCGCAGGGAATCCGAGTGCACGCGTAAGGCTTGCGCAACACTGGTGCCGAAACGATCGGTTTGCACCAAGGTGGCAACCAATGCGCGGACATCGTTGACTCCGGTTCGAGCCGCAAGGTTCCGCAATGCTTCAGCACGCGGCTTCCCGGCGCGCATTTCCAAATTTACCAAATGGAATTCGTCACTCAGTTCAGGATGCGCATGATGCAAGTCTTCACCGACCCTCATCATGGCTTGGTCCAAAGCAAGACCTGCTTCTACGCATATGACCGTAAGGTCCAGCGCATCTGGTAATGCCAAAGTAATACGGCGTTGCCGGTTTGCAATCATTCTTTTTAAAATGATTCGCGGCAGAAAAAAGCCTAACGCGGGAATTCCCACCAGTAGCATGGGAGTACTCGCCCCCACCCCCAGCACCACCACCAATGCTATGAAAGCAAGTAAGACTCGGCTTCCCACATATATGCTTAAATGGCGGCTGTCGCGAAGCCCTGCTTGAATTAACCAGGCACGTGTTCGTGATACCTCACTGGGGGAAAGGGGGAGCGCTTTACTTAGAGGATCAAGAGCCTGTTCGACGCGATCACGGAAAGCGGGTTTTTGCTTCGGTGCCGCCTTTTGCCAGCTCAAGGAGCGCAACCGCGTGCCCAGCACCGACGAAGGAGCATATGCCGCCGCGCCAAAGGAAAACAGTACCGAGGCGATTGTCAGGAACAGAATAATTGCTAGTGCCAGTGCCATGATTTCCTGACTCTCGTTATACCTGAATCTGAATAATCTTTCGTATCACAAAATAGCCTATAGTTTGCAGCGTAATTCCGACTACTAAGAATGTGTGTCCTAAAGGATCGGAAAACAACGGAGTGATAAACGATGGATTCATCACCAGCATAATAACCACGATGATGGGAGGAAGCGCCATCAGCAATAGCATCGTCAGACGCCCTTGCGCCGTATAGACTCGCACCTGACGCAGAATTTTGAAACGTTCTCGAATCACGTAGGAAAGGTTATCGAGAATCTCCGCCAGATTTCCACCCGTTTCGCGCTGCAACATAACCGCAGTCACGAAAAATTTCACATCTACCAGAGGCATGCGCTCAGTCAAATTGAGCAAAGCATCGCGCACTGGTAAGCCGAATTTCTGCTCCTCAAATAATTTTCTAAATTCTGTAGCTACAGGTTCAGAAATCTCATTGGCAATCAGCTCCAGTGCGGTCGTAAAAGCATGGCCAGCGCGAACCGCGCGTGCAAGTGTGTCGATTGCCTCAGGGAATAATTCTTCAAACTTCTGAAAGCGTTTATTGCGTCGATAGGAGGCATACCAGTAGGGAAGCATGGTACCTACCAGCGGACCAACTACCCGGATAAAGTTTGCGATGCGTCCTGGCATCGAAGCCGTTACCATGAACACGAAGACGCTGAACACTAGTCCGCTGACAACGCACAACATCAGAATGTTACCGGCTCGAATGCCAAGATCCGCCTGTGCTAGTAACGCCTGTAAACTGGAAACCTGAGCTGACCGGCGCAGAAGACTATCAAGCGCCGGAATCTTGCTCAACATTTCATCGCGCAGTAGGGCGAGCTCTTCACTCGGTGCGCGTTCTGCCGCTTTCTCCACTACAGCAAGACGTTCACGAATCAAACGGGCTTGAGCGCTGCGTTGGTCCAATAAGGAACCAACCGCGAAGGCGATCAGAGCCACGACAATGAACACCACGATAGCGATCAATGCAGACATAGGCGGTGAAAACCTGACGGTTTCTCAAACCTCCATTCTGGAATCGAACAATGCGGGACGTAGGCGGAAGCCGCCAGTGGCTAATCGAGTGGCAAAGTTCGGTCTGATACCGGTGGCGCGAAATGTGCCTCTCACCTTCCCACTTTCGTCGATTCCTTCGCGTTCGAATAGAAAAATCTCTTGCATGGCAATGACGTCCCCTTCCATGCCGGTTACTTCAGAGACGCCGATCACCTTGCGGGTTCCGTCAGCCATGCGCGCGATTTGTACCACGCCATGAATAGCAGACGCGATCTGCATTCGCATGGCACGTTCAGGAATATTAAGGCTCGCCATTGAAAACATATTTTCCAAGCGGGCTAATGCATCGCGTTGAGAATTCGCATGTACGGTGGTAAGCGAGCCTTCATGACCGGTATTCATGGCCTGCAGCATGTCGAAGGCTTCTTCTCCGCGGACCTCGCCGACCACAATGCGATCAGGCCGCATACGCAAACTGTTAATAACCAGCTGACGCTGCCGGATAGCGCCTTTTCCTTCGATGTTGGGCGGCCGTGTTTCCAGCCGCACTACATGCTCTTGTTTCATTTGCAGTTCGGCGGCATCTTCAATTGTCACCACCCGCTCATTGTTGGGAATGAACCCCGACAAGACATTCAGTAAAGTCGTCTTACCGGCACCGGTTCCACCTGAAATTAAAATGTTCAGCCGCCCTTTCACCATGGCCGAGAGAAGTTCGAGCATAGGCTCAGTGAGTGATTTATTCTCGATCATGTTACGGGCCGTAACAGGGTCACGGCCAAAACGTCGAATAGAAAGACAAGGCCCATCAATCGCAAGCGGAGGGATAATGGCATTCACACGGGAGCCATCTGGCAAACGCGCGTCAACCATGGGAGAAGATTCGTCTACACGCCGGCCCACTCGCGATACGATACGATCAATAATCTGCATTAAGTGCGCGTCATCTTTGAAACTCAGTCCCGTGGGCTCTAGCTTGCCCGCGCGTTCCACATAGACCCGATCGAACCGGTTCACCAGAATATCGGATACAGTCGGATCCTTGAGCAGCGGTTCCAATGGACCCAATCCGAAAATCTCATCCAGTATTTCCCGTGCAAGCCGTTCGCGTTCCGCGAAGCTAAGAGGCACAGCCTCGCTATTGACGGTATTTCGTATGAGCAGAAGCACTTCATCGCGCGCAGCCTGACCGGGAGTTCGGCCAAGCTTCTCGAGATCCAGCCGGTCAAGGATCTTGCGATGAAGATCCGCTTTTACCTGCTGGTATTCGGTTCGCTCGAATGTCTGTGCGTTTGCCATATCTTGCCTTTTGTACACCTAAGGCAATTTCCAATCTCTTCTTTGGTTTAACTAATTTTGAACAGCGACCAAGCTGCTCGTTTCACGGTAGCATCATTTTCGGTTAGCCGAGAGGCCAAACCGGTGAAAGAGCGGGCAATTTCAGAGTGGGCTTGCTGCATTAACGGGACACCCCGGTCAATCGCGGCTGAAGCCGCAAAGTACTGATTCGGAATCTTCCAGAGCAACTTGAGACCCGCGGCGGCTTCTGCATCTGCCTCGGTGAAGCCAGGTATCTTTCGGAAACGGTTCAGAACCAGTTGCAATCGCTCAGTCCCCGCCGTTTGGCTCAAATATTGTCGAATTTGATTAGCGCTCCACAATGAAGCTACATCGGCATGCGAGATCAGCAGTATGGCCTGCGACAAATTACCGACCAAACGCGTGGAGGCATCGCTGCGAGATGAGACGTCCACTACGACATAGCGGAAGTGAGCCACAAGCATGTCAAACAATCGGGCAAACTCGGCTGTCGATGGTTCAATCGCAACCGGTGTATTCGAGCCCGCCAGTAAATGAAGGCCACTGTTGTGCAGTGTAGTGAAACTTTCAAGCAGGGAACTGTCGAGGCGGTGCAAATTACGGATAGCGTCCGCCGTCGTGAACAGTGGTTTTAGGTTTAAATGCAACGCAGCATGCCCCAAAGGAGCCATGTCTACAAGGGCCACGTTTCCGTGTGCCGACTGCAAAGCAAGAGCAAGATTAACTGCAATGGAAGTTGCTCCGCTTCCTCCCTTTGCATTCAATATAGTAAATATTTTGCCGCGAACGCCTTCTTTCTGAATTTTCCGCTGCGCAGCGCTAAGCCTGACAAATGCCTCTAAAAGGTCGGTAGGCGTGGGTGGCTGCTCAATGAATTCACGGGCGCCGGAGCGCATGGCATTTACGATGACTTGTGGCTGGGACATCGTACCAACGGCGAAAATAGCCGCTCCAGTTATTTCTTGATGCAGCAACTCGATAGCGCGAAGCGCGTGTGCCGAGTCCTTGGGAATATCCACCAGGATCACGTCTGGCTTGATGGATTGAATCCTGCGGATAACAGGGTCCGTCGCAGCCACGGGCAAATTTACCGTACTATGCGCAGTCCTTGCGACACCAGTTCCATCCACCAATATTTGCAGAACCGTACGCTGTTCATTGTCCGGTGCGACGACAACTACGGAAAGCTCGGACATGGATCAATTCCCCTAATTACTGGTTCATTTTTTCTTTTCGGGCGCCTTAGCCCCATCGAATTTATTTTGATCAAGAAATGGTTGCGGATTTTTCAGATCTACAGGCGCCTGAACACTGGGCGCGATGCGGTGAACCGTACACAACACCATTAATTCCGAATTGCTCTTTTGCAAGTTCTTGCTGCGAAATAAATACCCAATGATAGGAAGATCGCCTAGTCCAGGTATTTTATTACCGATATCGGTAAGACGATTATCCATTAACCCTGCAATCACGAAGCTTTGTCCATCTCTCAGTTCGAACTCAGTATCGGCACGCCGCGTACTCAGCGCAGGAATCGTAAATCCAGAGATGGTAAGAGCATTCGCGAAATCGAGAGCGCTCACTTCCGGCTGTACCCGGAGATGAACATTCCCATTAGGCATGATTAGCGGTGTGAATTTCAGTCTAACGCCGAACTCTTTAAAAGAAATTGTGACTGCTGTAATTCCCTGGCCAGGCTGAACAATTGGAAAAGGAAACTCGCCACCGGCAAGAAAGCTCGCTTCTTTTCCGTTTACAGCAATCAAGTTTGGCTCAGCAAGAATTTGCAACAGGTTTTTGGATTGGAGCGCCTCGATGGCAGCGCCGAAGTTTATATCGCTTCGGAAGAGAAATAAGTTCAAAGCATTACTAATATTGATGGTAGGCGAGGAGGGACTGGTCGAAGTGGTGGACGAACTTCCGGTAGTGGTGGTCGAACTAGTAGTAGTAGTCAGTCCGATGCCGCCAAACTGCCCGGTGGTTAACGTTCCCGTAGTATGACCAATGCTGGGAGCAAAGAAATTGACACCCAATTGGGTGATAGCAGTGCGGTCAACTTCAGCGAACTTCACTTCCAGCAAAACCTCTTCGGCTCCGACCGGCCCAAAAGTCAATACGTTCACGACATTCTTTGAATAGGCTTCCGCTATCATCCCCGCCCGTTTGGCCACATCCTCAGTAGTTACATGGCCAGAAAGCACGATGGCAGAACGGGAGGGCGTGACTGCAATTTGTTCTTCGGGAAAAACTCGTTTTTCTTCCTCGCCTACTGCACTGACATCTACATCTACTCGTAAATCAAAGCTTCGGGAGCGCTCAAGCTCATCCCAAATGAGTAATGAAACTTCGCCCGCCGCGCGACCGTGTACCAGGATTTGAGTAGGAGTGACAACTAAAGCGTCTGCCACCCCAGGGTCCGTGACAGAAACACGTTTAAGCCGTTCAGTTGTGTTGATCAGTAGTGATTTGCCTACCATCACGCGTAAGGGGGCGGCCCCAGATGCTTCCGTCTGCGGCGTCGCTGCACCGGCGTCTGGGCCCTGTGCTCGCTGTTGATCCAATGGCGCGGTAGTTCCTGATGCAGACGGAACCGTCGTAGATTGGACTGGTAAAGGTGTGACTGGCTGGCCTGAATCTGATTGTCTTGGGCTTGAAGCAGCCCGCGCATGACCCAAAGAAAAATCAAATCCGCTAATCAGGACCACCATGACTAGCAGAGCACCTTTTGCAATTCGCTTCTCTTGTGCATCCCTCAAGGGGGAGCAAATTGACATAAGTCCCTGACCTCTTTTGTTGATTGTGAAGTCTTGCTTCGCAAATCTTCTCAGAAATTCGTCACATCTTTTTTTTCTCCGCGAATTACTTCCACGGAGTAGACGCTGGGAGCCGCTGGTGCAGAATTTATCGGGCGTCTCACCTTGGCCTGAACCTTTGGAGCGGGAGTTGGAATCCCCTTGTAGAGCGAATTGCTATTGACCGCCAAAACATTTTCTTGCTTCGTATCCAGTGGATTTCGTAGTGCTAACTGGATGTGGCCCTGAGTACTGGCAAGAGTTAATCGCTGGGCGTCATCAGGAGAAACTAGCAAGGTAATAACTGCCGCATTCTGTGGTTCTCCCCCCGAGTTGCGATCAAGCTTTTGCCCGTTGGCAATCACTGCAACATTCTCCAGCACGGTGGTGGTTTGTTGTTCGCTCGCTCCGCTGGCGTTCCCCGTCAATAAAACATCAACGCGGGTTCCTGGTAAAACGAACCCCGCAACACCAACAACATCATTCACCCGTACTGATACAGCGCGCATTCCTGTTGGTATTAATGCTGGAAGCCCAAATCCTGCGTGTTCTCCCGCTAATTTGTATGGCAGGATGAACTCTCCTTTGGCAATCGGCAGTATGGCTCCTTGACCGATAACTTTAACCTCGTCAGAAAAGTAGTGTGGTGGTAAGTCACCGGAGGGAAGACGAACCACCTTTAGGTCACTGCCTGCAATCTTTGCGCCGACTTGGATATCATTCCCGGCAACGACCACGTTTTCACCCGCTGGTGGAGCGGAAGCAGTACGTGCCAATAGGTTCTTGTAAACGAAGAAACTGACAAACGCGCCCAACATCAGGGCGACAAGGCCGATCATCAGCAATCGGTTACGATTCATTATTGCTCCTACAGAAAAGCTGGGCTATCAACGGTACTTAGCTGAATTTACCGTTCTCAGCTATTGAATTGAACTAGCCACATTCGAAAAAACACTATTAGCGTGTGATCCGATGAGAGACACTGTCCCTACCACAATTACCAGGATTACTGCTAGCATCACGGCGTATTCCGCAATATCTTGCCCTTCATCCTGTGCCCATAGGCTGTGTATATAGTTTTTCATCCTGTGATTCTCCCAGTTTGGAAATAGGTTTGCGATCCTGACACAACTTCGCTGGTCTTCCAAGCCCAAATTTTGCATTCTAATTCTATGACTTAGGCCAGACAAAGCGGCAACTTGCAAATGCTTGCTCCCATAATACCCCGACATCCTCCAAGTAGCGACATTTTGTTGCACATAGGCTAACGATAGTAATTCGAACGATTCACAATTGCAGCCTCAGGATCCCGACTAATAAGTCGGGAATGCAGCAGCCAAAGAAAGCATGCGAGATTTTCTTAAGAGCAGAAATGAACAAACAGCGAGAACTCCGAATGGAATTAAGGGGCTTGGATACAAAGGCAGCAGCCAGAACCGCAGCAGTACTTCCCGGTGGACCCAAAATCGGGAGAATATCATGCCGATACCGGCCAACCACTCCCACCCGAGCAAGGACCAAGTTGCCACCAATAAAAGGCGTCCCCTTTTATTTAACGCCCAGATGAAGCCGCTACAGCGAAGAATCCACAGGAAGGCCGGAACAAGCAACAGTTGAGCATGCGGTTCGAGAGTTGGGATCACCACCAGTGTGGCAGCAAGCGCTACATTGCTTGTAAGAACGAACCTAGGTGATCTCGCGTTGCACGAGCGTCCCTCCCAAAAACGTTGCAGCACGAGTAGGACGAGAAGTACTCCGGCAAACATGCCTAGTTTTCGCTCAAACCATACCTCAAGAAGTGAGTGACCATAGGTATATTTACGATAGGCACGAACGACTTGGACAAAATTTATCATCCAACCCGGTATAACCAGTTCAGTCGCGACAAGCATTGCAGCCATTGTTGCCGAGAAACTCCAAAACAGCCGTTGTCTTTCTCTCCAATTGCCTATAGTCCAGATAGCTAACCACGGGATGAGAAGTATTAAGAATTGCGGTTTGATCGTCGCCACAGCCAACATCATGCCCGCAAGAATCAGGCGGTCCATCATTAGCAAAATTAAAGTCCCCGAGATTAAGAAGGCAACAAGTGAACTGAGGTTTTGAAGTTTCGCCGCTTGTAGCGAGGGGAAACTACTGATTGCGAATAGGCAAATCGCTACTCGAGAGAGCAAGGGTAATTTCCATTTTAGCGCAGAGATCCAAAGTAATATGCTTGCAAATGTTAATCCGAGAGATGTTACACAGAACACTTTTTGTAAAATAGGGAATGAAAGTTTAATCGTAGGCCACATCAAGAATAGGACGTGGAGGGGGTAAGCGAATCCCCCCGCTATTCCTCCAGGATCGTCACAATTGGAAGTAAGCGGAGCTCCATAAATTGCCGTCTGAATTTGATGAGCGATCTCGGGAGTATAAGGATTTCGACCATGCAAGAACAATTCATGGGCAGCCCACCATTGTGCATAAAGATCAGAAAAACTCGACAGTTCCTTTGTGCTCCAGATGCCGAAGACATAGTATGACATTCCCACAGCGGAGAGAATAGAGAAGAGAAGCCATAAACTAGGTCGAACTTTTCGCGGAATCGTGCGTTTCATATAACGGTCCTTCCGACCGCTCCAGTCTCATAGTGTTTCTCCTAACAATCCATCTCCATACTTCGTCCATGTCTACCGCGGCGACGGCAAGGGCTGCTACCAAACCGCCGGCAATGATATCAATGACATAGTGCCATTCCAGCAATAGGATGGTTGCAACGAGCAACACGTCGTAAACTAACATTATCGTTATCATTCGTTTCCAGCGTCTCAAAAACCAAATCACAATCAAGGGTTGCGCGATGTGCATGCAAGGAAATGCGATGTAATAATCAGTGGAGATGCGTGCGAGATTTGCATGTGCCCAAAGAGCCTGCGAGTTTGCAATGGATTGCTTTTGAATCACGTAGGTTTGCAAGGCTTCCGGAACATGGGTAACACTCAAATAATAAGGACCCTGGCTTGGCCAGAAAAAGAACAATAAGAGCGCCAGATAATAAGCAGTCAGGATCGCTCCCACAAATTTAAGCCCCTCTCTTCTTCCATGGGCTAGACCGCTCAGAACCAGTGCAGCTCCTACTTGAGCAAACATTCCGAAGTAAATGAATTCAAGAAAACGGAAAAAGTAGACGGGAAATACCCTGGTAGCCCAATGAGAGAGACGAGCAACGGAGCTTCCATGCAGCAGCCATTTGTCTATCGCCCCAAATGCAGGATCGTAAGCCGCGAAAAAGCGCACTGAAAGAATGATGTCGTTATAAGCGAATACCAATAGAAAGCCGCCAAATAAATAGAGAGAGGGAATAAGAATTGCGGTTGCGCCTCTCTTACGATCTTTGGGTGCTAACCTCGTCCAGCATTCCAGTACAGCAACGGTATCCACAGTAACGATCAAAGCCTGTGGCCACGTGACCTTCCATAAAAGAGTAAGTGTAAAAATCACCAAGGCCGCAAGTCGAAGCTTTTCCCTTTGAAACTGCTGGAAAAAAGGAGCCCATATCTTAGTGGGTGGAAACTCTACAACACACAATAAGGCCGCGACAAATATCGATTGCGCAGCCATTACCAGCCAAAAAGCCGGAATAAGCCGTACCCAATCAAAGTGAGTAGGAAGGTGCAGCCTCCTAAGCAGAGGTATGAGCGCAAGGACTAGGGCAATGCTTACCCAGTAGTGGAAATGTCGGCGCACTTTGTTCTTGAAGAACGCGATTGGTCTCACTGTGAGTCGGAATGTAGAAGAAAGCGTGTATTGCGAATCAGTCTTCAATTAGAATCCGCGATTTTTTGTAAATCGTCCCCATAGTATCGTGAACATTATTGGGAAGTACATGAACACCACCATCCATCTCCCCACCTCTGTGAAGCTGTGAGGAACGTGGTACCAACGCCAGATTCCTGGTATCCAACTTAAAAAGACTGTCCATACAATTTCCCGTCGTGTCTTCGGAATCAGCCATAGGATGAATGCATCGTAAAACCATCGCTGCGGCATAATCGCCATCAGTAGCAATAACCGTGAATCGCGGTCACGATACCGAAACAATGCCAATAAGAGCAGTGGTCCAGGCAGAATAAGCAGGGGAATGAAACGGTCATAATGGTGCGTGTTAGCCAACCAGTACGTAGGCCACCGCGGCATTAAAAGTAAACTGAACAGCAAGAGCAGAGCTGTGGCTATAACTCCTCTTCGGGTCAGACTTGTCAAAGCGACAGGAACACCGAGCTGAGGTTTCGCCATAACTGCTGGCAGGAGCAAAGGGAAGAAAGAAGCTGCCATGATGAGCGGCGGCCACTGTGCCGTTAAAATCCCTGCCCAATAAGGATAGGCCAGGAAGATGAGCAAACGATGATAACCCTGTCTGGTCAGCCCGAATGCAAGTAATGCTGAGCTGATGCCATAAAAAATTCCAGCTGCAAGATCGGGTTTCGTCCAGACAAAAGGCAAACCAAAAATTGATACTGTGAGGGGATACAATTGCTGCGTATTATCGTAAGGATTTTTATGAGCGAGCAGATCGCGGGCAGCCTGTATTGCCCAACTAAAATCTGCCGCGCCTTGGTGGAAGTGGGATAGAAAAAGCCAGCAGAAACTTCCGCTTGCTAATCCAATGGTCGCAGAAACTAGGAGACGCAGTCGCAAGAGAAGCTCGCCCGATAAGTTGTAACATAGAACCGCAATTGCTCTCCGACCCCCATTGGCTAGCAAATCACGAAAAATGTTGAATGGATCTAAGTTCGGTATTCTGCTGGCCATGATAATGGCCGGATGTATGTGGTTCTATGCGCATTACATACTGGTCCCTTACCAGCGGGCCGATGCCAGTAGGCACAGTCGTCCCCGCGGCAACTTGTCGGATTTGTATCCGCGATGGCTCGGTGCACGCGAGTTGATCCTGTACCATCGCGACCCCTACAGCCAGGAAGTAACGCGCGAAATTCAGACCGGATATTATGGACGGCCTCTTAATCCCGCGCTGCCCGGAGATCCCAAAGACCAGCAGGCATTTGCTTATCCGGTATATGTTGCCTTTCTTCTTGCCCCAATCATCGACATTCCATTCTCTATCGTTCAGGAAGCTTCTCGATGGATATTGGCGGTCGTGGTTGTGTTTACTGCTTTTTTTTGGCTGCGTGCAAGCCAATGGTTTCTATCACCAGGCCTGGTCGGAATAGTTCTCATTTTAACTCTAGGAAGTTTGCCCGTCGTGCAAGGATTGAAGCTCCAGCAGTTAAGCTTGCTCGTGAGTGGGTTCATAGCAGTATCCATTGTGCTTATCAATCGAGGACGGTTGTTTGCTGCTGGCATACTGCTAGCCATAGCCACCATCAAGCCGCAACTTGTTGTACCACTACTGGGTTGGCTGCTTTTGTGGGCACTGAGTAACTGGAAAATGAGAAAAGGCTTAATTTTGGGCTTTGCCTTGGCTATATCAGTTTTGCTGATCGGTGCGCAGTGGATTTTACCCGGCTGGATCGCGGAATTTTTTGCGGCGGTTTCCGCTTACCGTCAATACACTGGCAATTCCGGATCCATTCTCACCATGTTCACGTCGCCAGTCTTGGCGGTCGCATTAACAATTTTGATCGTGCTTGGGATGACAACTATTGGTTGGCGAGTGCGAAACGAATCCGCCGACAGCCAGAATTTTGTACTTATGTGTTCGCTCGTCTTAGCCACAACCCTGGTAATCATTCCTACAACAGCGCTTTATAACCAGGTGCTTTTGTTGCCGGCCATCTTCTTGTTAGTTCGAAATCGGAATTTTTTTTTCACGGGGCATTCCGTGCTCCGCTTGACAACTGCAGTCGCAGGTCTGGCTATTCTCTGGCCTTGGCTGATCGCAATAATTCTCGCGGTTCTTTCTCTCATCCGGCCTCGAATAGATGTCCTAAACGCATGGCCAATACCGTTATGGACAACCTTTGCTATTCCCCCGCTCGTAGTCGTACTCACCACCTCGCTGCTCGTGTCTCGTCTTCCAGGCAAGACCTTGAAGCCTACTGTTTTTGAATCGAGCCGAATGAACCTTTCTTGATCGCCAAATGAGTTGCAACAAAAAGGGCGAGCATTGGGGCGGCGGCGTACGCGTACATGTGTCTACGTAGAAGTAAAACGTGAATGAACGGAAGGAAGAGACTAATTTCACAGATGATAATTACGTATCGAAGCCATTTCCGTATGCTCTCAGCAGCAAAAACAGATGTTATTAACGACATCGGAAGCAACAGAAGCGTCAAATCGTTCGGACTTATGTGATACCCAACCATTATGGCCGCGATCACCGAATTCGCAAATGCCAGTCCGAAAATTTTGTCATTAGATGCCAAAGCCTTCCACCATCCAGCAATTGCAATCCAAAGCAGCAAAATAGAGCTGACAACGGTTGCCATTCAAAGCCGCAAAAGAATGCCCGGAAAATAAAAGCGCAAACAACCCACGAAAATTAGCCATTTCTCGCGGATTCACACCTGCAAAAGGCAAGTCGTTCAACTGCAGGAGTAACCGCGGATAAGAGCTGAATCCTTCCCAACCGCAAACCATTAGAGAAACAATTGTGAGCAAAACAGCCATCAACACGAACCCTGCAAAGAACTTCGATTTTCGGATGGAACTGAAGCCGAGGATAAATACCAGCGGTAATATCAGATGAAACTTGAACAATCCGCAAGCCAGCAGACACCCTGCACTAAATTCCTTTTTTGCGCGAATCTCGACCAAGACTAACGTCAAAATAAGCAGCAGTACGAGTGAATCCTGTCCCTGCAGAAAATTTAACAATACAGGTACAAATAGAAGGAATAGTCCTGTCAACAGACGCCAATTCAAGTCCGGTAGTAGATGTCGCGAGAAGACCCTGGCTGTTATCAGCAAAACAACGCCGTTGCATAACGACAAGAAAAGAAATGCGCGCTGGAGCGATAACCCGGTCAACAACAAATAAGGCACAAGTTCAAAAGGAGCATGTAGATAGTAGCTACCCACTCGGCCAAGATAGCGTGATTGAAATTGATATTGTGTTTCGGGATCATAGAGCTGATGACTTCGCCCGTGCCGAACCATTTGCGCAGCGGCATAAATCTCTGCGAAGTCACTCCCCTTGCGCATTTCCGGCGAAGGACGAGCGATGTAAAGAATCACGGCAAGCACTGTGGCCAGCAAAATCAGGTTATTTGCCAAGTCACTTTTTGTAACAATTGAGCGCGTTGCCATTGCCAGCCTGGATGTCGAACGAGAAGAATCGCTAGAGTATATAACGCGGTGACCGGCTCTATAAGCCCGCTCTCTATAAGATCTTTTGGCCGTCGTTCGAACTAATATCTATTGATTCATCGAAAGACAAACTTTCCTGGTGATACATTATGGTTCAGTGTGAAATCGCCAACGGGCGAAAGCATGTAATCGCCGTCGCCATTTCTTCGATGAAAATAGGGGAGTTTTACTTCCGGCTATGTCTTTCCAAACTTCTATAAGCGAAAGTTCGGGCTCGGTTTCAGGAGTGTTCCCAACCCTTATCTTCGTGCAGGGAAATGACCAGCGCACAATTTCTCTGGATCACAGTCCCTTTGCCGTAGGCCGCAAAATAGATAAGGATCTCGTAATTGCCGACCCACGAGTGTCTCGCGACCATGCCTTGATTGTTTCCGAAAATGGCCAGTTCTGCGTGATTGATCAGGGGAGCAAGCACGGCACTTTCGTCAACGGTGAGAGGGTTGAGCGGAAGACCCTCGAAAGAAACGATCGCCTCGAGTTTGGCGTACGCGAAGTCACGTATGTGGTCTTCAACCCCCAGCACGCGACATCCAACACAGCCCGAGATTTTTTAAGCCAGATTTCCGGGATTCACATTTCCAATGAGTCTACAGATCTCGAGAAGCTCATACTTTTTTTGGAAGCTGCCCGCAAGCTCAATACCACCGGCGTTCTCGATGAAATCTTAGTCACGCTACTGGACGTGACCCTAAAGCTGGCTCATGCCGAGCGGGGATACGTTTTCATGAAGAATGAGGCAGGCGACCTTCGGTTAGCCGCCGGACGTAACTCCAAGGGTGAACCGCTCCTGGACGACAAAACGATTTCTCATTCGATTCTCGATGAGGCTCTCAAATCAAACTCTGAATTTGTATTAACCGATACAAGTCAGTCTCTCGATCTCGCGGGACGCCAAAGCATCGTTGCCTACGATCTGCGAACGGTGATTTGTATTCCCTTGCGCAAGCCTCAGGTTCAAGCTACTCGCATCGAATCATCCGGGCCTTCTACTTCTGCTGAAGTGATGGGAGCTTTGTATGTGGACTCGCGCTTTGCTTCCCGCGAGATTTCCAGCGTAAGCAATGACATTCTGCGAGTGATTGCGACCGAAGCTGCTTCTTTGATCGAGAACGCTCGCCTTGTTCAGGCAGAAGAAGCTTCCCGCCGCTATCAACAGGAACTCGCGATTGCGGCAGGTATCCAGCAAGGCCTCATGGCTGTGACTATTCCTGACGTTCCATTTGCGCGAGTCGGAGGCAAAAATCTTTCCTGCAAAGAAATTGGCGGCGATTTTTTTGACATCGTGAATACCGAAGACGGACTTGCGGTCGTACTTGCCGACGTGAGCGGCAAGGGGGTATCCGCGGCATTGCTGGCGTCGACGCTTCAAGGGATGATTTATTCGCAGTTGATTGCGCGCATGCCTCTCACGGAGATTGTTGCGGCAGTGAACAATTTTTTCACCCATAAACATATCGGAGAAAAATACGCGACTGTCGTTATCGCCCGAGTGCGTCGTGACGGAGAATTGGAGTATGTCAATTGCGGACACGTGCCGCCATTGCTGGTGTGCAATCACGAGGTAATCCGTCCCACGCACGGTAATCTTCCCGTAGGTCTTTTGCCCGGCGCTTCCTACGAAAGTGATCGAGCCAACTTACATCCTGGGGATCGCCTGGTTTTGGTGACCGATGGCGTCACTGAGGCCGAAAATGCAAGCGGAGATTTCTTCGACAATGACAGGCTGGAAGTAGCTGCTAAAGAAGGAAATATGGAGAGCATCTTCGCGGCCGTCGCGAAATTCTGTGGCGGCACACCGCTCAACGACGATTGCACCGTAGTCGAACTCATTTATACGGGCAGTGGTTAGGTTTCTTGGTTCTCCGCTCCGTACCAATCATCCCTGGTTAATGGCAAGCCACTCATTCCTTTATTAGATTTATTCAAAAGTGTTTGATAAAGACTCAGCCGTCCGGTCCGGAAATAGTAAGCCGATCCTGCCAGGTAAAGCCGCCAAATGCGGTATCGCGTTTCATCTACAAGCAGTCGCGCTTCGTTTGCGTGGGACTCTAGTCTACTGATCCAATGATGTAACGTAAGAGTGTAATGTTCCCGAAGATTCTCTACATCACGTATCTCAAAACCGGCATTTTCGGCTGCATTCAACGTGGTGTGAATGGGCACAAGCTCCCCATCGGGAAAAACATATACATCCGTAAAAGCGGGTTGATGTGGTGCTTCTCGAGTGCCACTTTTCCCGATCCCGTGGTTTAGAAAAACCCCTCCCGTCCGCAATAACCGGAATGCCTGACTAAAGTACTCCGGCAACTTGGATTCACCAACATGTTCAACCATTCCGACACTTACCAATTTGTCATACTCTTCAGCTCCGGTTAGCTCTCGATAGTCGAGCAGCTTGACCTCGCATTGAGAGGACAGTCCTGCATCCCGGATTCGTTGACGAGCCAGCTCAAGCTGCTGACTACTTAATGTCACCCCGGTGGCATGAACTCCATATTTTTTGGCGGCATGAATGATTAGCCCTCCCCACCCGCAACCGATGTCTAGCAGGCGTTCACCCGGTTTTAGTCTCAGCTTCCGGCAAATATAATCCAGCTTATGAATTTGCGCGGTCTCTAAATCATCCTGCGGATGCTCAAAGTATCCGCAGGAGTACACCATTTTGGGGTCGAGAAATAGTGAATAAAAATCATTCGAAACGTCGTAATGATAATGAATCGCCTGCCGGTCACGCTGTTTCGAATGCAAATTACCATTGAGCGCAGGCCTGTCTTTCACTTCATGATTGCGCGAATTGGAAGGAAGGCTGAGCAGAGCTTTGGCAAGATAAAACTTGCCTTTCAGAGTCCAATTTCTGTTCAACAGATAATCAGCTACAGGGAAAATTGCGTGGATGTCCCCCGCAAAGTCGAAGGCGCCACTAACATAACATTCTCCCAAAGTAAGTTCGCTTGGAGATGTGAGCACACTTTTCAGAGCTGAGGGATTTTTGATCTGCCAAGTGAAGCGCCGGAATTGTCTGGCTTCGGGTGGCCACCGTGTGCCGTCCCATAGTTCGACTTCGAAATCTCGTGGATGATAGCTATCGAAGACATGTTGCAGAATACTTAAAGTAGTTTGTACAGATTGATCTTTAAATCGTTGTACAAGTAATCCCATCTTGCGCCCCGCGTTCAGGCGTTCACTGCATGAACTTTATAATCCTGAGCCACTACAATATTTTGATTCATTATCGATAGATAGTGATGCAAAATCGATCTCTGGATTCAGACCAGGCAAGCCTTGGTCTGAGACAACTCTCGCGTGAGAACAGGCTTCAATCGCGGTTCTTTACAGCACAGAATTATGTTGCAATCCAGGTGTTCAGTCATTCTCGACCACCACCGAGAAGTTCGTTCCTTCCCATCGCCGATCCTCTTGCCAATAGAAGGTAAACATAATCTTTGCTCCCGGCGGCAATTTACCCGATGGCAAATCCGCTGCGAATATTCCTAATCCCGTATCGCGTGTTTGCGTGTCATGCGTGGTTTGCCAGGAATCGAAACTCCAGTGCACAACCGCCGACGACAAAAGCGCGAGCCGAAGCTGCTTACCTGCGGGAATGGTGCGGGTCTTGTTATTGAAACGCCATCCGAAGTACTGCGATTTTACTTTTTCCACCAGATAGCGTTGCACTGGCTGCTGTGGCTGATCGAAGATTTTCCCGTCGCGCAACGACCGGCGTAACTTGATGTACTCCGAATGTGCCCACACCAGCGGACACGCCGACCCAGTACCCTGTCCCAAAAACAATTCACGTTCCGGAATCGAAGCCGCATCCCATACTTGTTCCGGTATCAGTCGGCTTCCGTTCGTTGAGAGTTCCATCACTCTCAATAAATTTTCTGCTGTTTTTCGCTGTCCCGCAGCTAATTCATAGTGCGCCCGCTCGCCAGCGAGTAGCGGCCAAGGTCGTCCGACTCCCGTGCCATCGAAAGGCGAGCCGTCATCATGCTCGCCATAGCCATCGTCGTTGTACCGGTACCAGCAAGGGCCCTGCGGCAATTTCGCCTGCAAAAGTGCATCGATCACTTTCACTGTGTTAACAATTCGTGGGTCATCAGGAGCTCGCAGACCGAAGCGCACCAGCGCCAATGCATCCGGGCTAATCAAATGCGTTGCGGATTCGCAGCTTTGCCCGGGAGGACGATTCTTAATCGGCACAAATCCATCAATCGGAGATGCGGCGCCATCACCTTCCGGCGGCGCCACGCGAACATAATATCCATCCACTCTGATTTGTTTTGCCAGATCGGTATTCGTTGCATAAATCCATCGCTCGATATTGTCATTCCAATTGTCGGCAGTCTCGCGCAAGTAAGTTGCAATCTCTTTTTGATTGACTGCGTCCGCCAGGTCCGCCGCCGCTAGCAATCCCGCAATTTCCACGGCGAGAGTGAAAGGAGAGTAGCCCGCATCTTCTTCCCAGCGGTCTTGCTGTGTGACTGGACCATTACGAACAATAAATCCGGCAGCCCGCTGCACCAGATTCCACCAGCGCTCAAGATCCGGCAATGCAGCCGGAGCCTCCCTTCGTATTAAATCCACCAGCAGTAGCGGAAATGCGGCTTCATCCATCTGCACGCCGCTCCAGTACGGACGCCCGTCGAGCCACATGTTCTGCGACCAGTGACCCTCGGCCTCTTGCGTCGATTCCAGATAGTGCAGCACGCGCACGGCATCCGCCTGAGCACCCGCCGCTAAAAATCCGCACGCAGTTTCCACTAAATCACGAGGCCAGACCAGGTGATACCCGCCAAGGTCCTCGTCGCCTTTATTGAATCCCCACGGAATGGAGAGGCTGGCGATGACCCCGCCTAGAAAGTCTTTCGATTCGTGCGAACGCAACGCCGCTGCGCTCGCGCGGTAAAGATCGTGCTCACGTTGCGGTTCGTCTAATTTGAGAAGAGTGTCCTGCCAGGTTTTCCAATGTCGTACGTAATGCTTTCGGTGTTGGCCGAAATCTTCGACTAAACTTGCACGAACCTGCTGTCCGGCTTCCGCCCAGATTCCGCCGAATCCAATGGCGATCACGAACTCTCCGTTACACGCATTGAGATCAATTTCGCCGGTCAAGGCGATGTTGCCGTTTTCAGCGCGCGTGTACTCGGAAATAAGTCGATAATTTTGCGAGAGATCCTGCCAGCCATCGGAATAGCCGACAAATCCTACCGACATTTTTACCCATGGAACGGAGCAGCCGAATGCGAGAGAAGTACCATCGTGAGCCGCATAGAGCATAGGGATGCCCTTGTAGTCGCCGACCCACCCGGTATTACCCATTCCGAAATTTGCCAGGTGAGGAGAAAGCAAGCCATAAATGCGATAGTCAGAAAGTTTCCCCTGCAAAGGCACGAACCGAACTTTCTGCAGCACTACATTTCGATACGGGTCGGTTAATACTTCCTTCTCGATCCGGTAGCGTCCTTGCAGTTCAGTGTTCGTCAATTCATATGCAGGCACGCCTGCTTCAAATGGTCTATTTTCAAATTTGCAATGGCGCTTTTCTTCCGAGAAGTAACTGCGGCCATCCGTCACAATAAAGCCCATGTCTCGGGTGCAGGCTTGATCAACTCGCGGAAAATAAATTTCATTAAGAATGCCGTGACTTAATGTGAACCATACGCGGCTGTGCTGGTTCAGTGCAGTGCCTATTCCGGTTTTCGCGCTGGAAGTCCACCGCGACTCAATGCCGGGCCATCCCGGCGCAAACTTTTCTGAATCACTCAAGCTTCACCCTCTCTGTTCACATTGATGTCTAAAGTTAATTGAGACGATTCTTTGACCGCATCTTATCAGCGGCGTAGCATTTCACGAATGCCCTCTGAGGATTTTCCACCCGGTCCGCCTTCCAATGGCTGGGCCGGTAGTTACAGCGCCTACAGTCGGGATCCGCTGGCATTTCTTCCAGAAGCTGTCCGTACCTATGGTGATGTGATTGGTTTACGCTTCCTAAAGTTTCGAATCTATTTTGTAAATCATCCAGCAGTGATAGAAGACGTGCTGGTCAATCAAGCTCGTAAGTTTGGGAAAGGTCGTGTGCTGAAGGCCAACAAGCGGCTGTTCGGTCAAGGACTTCTCACCAGTGAGGGAGACTTCTGGTTACGCCAGCGGCGTCTGGCTCAGCCAGCTTTTCACCGCACGCGTATTGCTTCCTATGCAGTTGCGATGGTGGATTATGCAGCAAGACTGACCGATTCGTGGAAGGATGGTGAGCAGCGCGATATCCATGCCGAGATGATGCGCCTCACATTGCAAATCGTTGGGAAGACTCTGTTTGATGTGGAAGTGAATCAGGAAGTGCAGCAAGTAGGACATGCCCTCGAAGCCTTGATGGAGTTAAATTCGGACTTCCGCCGCTTAATGTTGGTTCCGGCATGGCTGCCCACTCCCACCAACGTCAAAGCAGAACTCGCAATCCGCCGCCTCGACAAGATTATTTATCGCATCATCGCAGAGAGACGTGCTACGGGAAGCGATAAAGGCGATTTTCTGTCGATGCTGCTGAATGCGCAGGATGATGACGGATCGCGAATGGATGATCATCAACTCCGCGACGAAGCGTTGACGCTCTTTCTTGCCGGACACGAAACAACTGCGGTCGCGCTTTCCTGGACGTGGTGGCTGCTGGCGCAACATCCAGAAGTCGAAGCCAAATTACACGATGAAATCAACTCAGTTTTGGCAGGGCGCTTGCCAACACTCGAAGATTTGCCTAGCTTGCGCTACACCGAGCGCGTGGTCACCGAATCAATGCGTCTTTATCCTCCAGCATGGGGCATGGCTCGAATGGCTCTTGAAGATACCGAAGTCGGAGGATATAGACTCCGAAAAGGTTCAGGAGTTACTGTCGCACAGTGGGTCGTGCACCGCGATCCGCGTTGGTACGATTCACCCGATGAGTTTCGTCCCGAGCGTTGGGAGGGGGATTTGGCAAAGCGCCTTCCACGATTCGCGTATTTCCCATTTGGAGGCGGACCACGTCAGTGCATAGGAAATTCATTCGCGATGATGGAGACAATATTGGTGCTGGCAACGATTGCGCAGCTCTTCCGATTCAGGATTGTTCCAGAACATCCAGTCGTGCCGATCGCATCGATCACCTTACGACCGCGCTATGGAATCAAAGTCCTGCTTCAGAAACGCTAAAACAACGGCAGCATATGAGGTGGCTTGTCACAATAATTTGCGTCTCATTCTGAATCAACCTGCGGTTTGTCATTCTGAACCCACTTTAGCTGTCGACCTTCGGTCGTTGATGGTGATGAGCGCGTCTTTGGGGAACTTTTCTTGAGTACCTTTAGTTTCGTGGTACTTTTGCCCCCTCTAGGTATTTCGGGGTAGCTTAATGCCTTCCCGCTCTGCTAAAAAAGCAGAATGCGAACTACCCTGTATTGCCTGTTCCTGCTTCTATTCTGCAGCCCTCAAAATATCCTTGCTGCGATAAAACCCTCCGAGACTACTCCGATTGCTCCGTTCCGAATTACTGACAATCTGTACTACGTGGGAAGCGAGGATCTTGCCAGCTACCTCGTGGTCACGCCAAAAGGAAATATCCTGATCAATGCGAATCTCGCCAGCTCACCGCCGCAAATCCGGGCGAGTGTCGAGAAGCTGGGCTTTTACTGGCGTGACACGAAAATTCTTCTCAACAGCCAAGCGCACTCCGACCATGTGGGGGGAGCCGCGGAGGTGGTTCGCGAGACCCATGCAAAGAACATGGTGATGGACGGCGATGTGAGTGTAGTAGAAACCGGCGCGCGCACCGACTTCTTATCGCCTTCAGCGAACATCCTCACATACGCTCCTGTACACGTTGATCGCGTTCTCCATGACGGGGACAAGGTAACCCTGGGGGATGTCACTCTGACAGCTCACAAAACCGCTGGCCATACGCGCGGATGTACCACATGGACCATGCGCTCTCATGTTCCAGGGGAGCAAGCGGAAACGGCGCGGAACGTCGTCATCGTCGGAGGTGTGGGTTTTTGGTCGGAGTACCACTTCGTCGCCACACCCGGCCATCCCGTAAGCTATCCCAATATCGCTCAGGATTTTCAGCATACGTTTTCGGAGTTATGCGCTTTGCCCTGCGACGTATTTCTGGGAGCCCATGGCGGGTACTTCGACATGCTCACCAAACTTAAGCGCTATCCGCAGGCTGGTCCCCGTGTGTTTGTCGATCCGGCAGGTTATAGGCAGTTTGTCGCTGACGCTCAAGAGACTTTCCGGAACGAATTAAGCAAACAGGAAGCCGCAGCCACTCGTTGGCGCTCAAACGTCAATTAAAGGAGCTACAGAGCAGGGGACCGCAACGAAAGTATGTGAAAGTCCATGCTAAGCGATTGCAGATTGATTGCAGAGAAGTGCAACAATTCCGGATCGAATGTTAACTAAACAACTTCTACGTTCTATGGCTGACCAGATTCTTTGGCGAGCAAAGCCGCTGGCCGAAGAAGTCTTCCGTTGTGCAACACATATTCGATGTTACGGGTATTGTGTATGTCTGTGAGCGGATTCGCGTCGAGGACGACGAGATCGGCTCTCTTGCCGGGTTCGACAGTTCCGATTTCGCGATCCAGCCCAAGAACCAAAGCCGCGTTGCGAGTCGCCATCGCAAGGACTGCCTCTCTGGGAATGCCTGCTTCCGAAAGCAATTCCATTTCCTGATGCAAACTGACGCCTGGAACTACCCAGCTATTTGGAAGGTCAGAGCCCGTCGTGAGGAGAACGCCTTCCCGATAATACCGGTCGATGATTGCCAGCATCTTGGGCCACACCTTTCGCATTCGCGCAAAATCAGCCGGAGTCCAATCGGCAGTGAATCCACCGTCGCGCCAGCTCACTTGCACCGCCAGAGGAGCAAGACTAACGTTCTGCTTGCTGCAATACTCCTCCGTGGGGACGAACTTTGTCTTATAGGCGATCAAGGTCGGATCATCCGGAATGTGATGTTGTTTCAGACTCTTGATTATTTGGCGTATTTCTGGACCATTGACATTCACCGCTTCGAGCCAGAAGATTCGTGCCTTCATCGCTCCGACCCGTTTTTGTTCAGCAAGGTACGCGGCTCGTTTCCCTGCCGGTAAAGCGCTCGGTGACCAACTGACGCCATGGGTTACTGCATCTATGCCCTCCGCCGCTGCCGTGGGCCAGTCTGTGTTCTGCAGATGCCCAACCACCTTCAGGCCGCGTTTATGTGCCTCGTCAATGGTGATTGCAGTCTCTTCCGGCGTTGAGTTGGCATATACTTTGACGTAGTCAACCCCGGCCGCGGCTTGCCGGTCGACCTCGGCGCGAATCTCCGGCTCTGTCGTAAAAGGCTTGCCGTTCAGCGGTTCTCCTGCCGTGAGTATCCTTGGCCCTAGAATCTTCTTGTGAGCTACATCGTCACGAAGTTTCACGCCCTCCACGGACGGTGCCGCCGGATTTCGAACCGTTGTGATGCCATAGGCAAGCATCCTCTTTAATATCTCTTCACTAACAACCCGATCAAAGCTCAATAACGTGCCGGTTGGCAGGAACGTGACGTGCGCATGCATGTCAATGAAGCCAGGCAGAATGTACCTGCCTGAAATGTCAAGAATGCGTGCATCAATCGGAACAGGCAGGTTTCTTCCGATGGACTCGATATAGCCATTGCGGATAACAACGCTTGCCTGGAAGGGCGCTTTTCCAGTCATATCGATGATTGTCCCGCCCTTTAGATATATAGCCCCGCCATCCTCTTGAGCAGTGGCAAAGAAAGGCGTGGCGAAAAGTACTGCACTTAACAACAAAGCCTTAATGGAGTTCACTACTTGATCTCCTAAAGAACATCTCACGTGGAAACATTCAATCCCACACGTCTTGTGGGAAGCGAAGAAACTCAGAGATTGCGGCAAGACCGGACAAAGGCGAGAGAGATGCCTACGACTTTCAATATCCTGTTTGGAATCTGCTTTTATCAAAATCAGGCTTAAACGATGAGCATCCTCAGCGTTTCACTTCATCCTTCAATTCCGAGAGTTTTGTATCCTCCGGAACATCGGTCAGGCTTTCGAATTCAATCCGGTAACCATCCGGGTCCGAAAGAAACGTGGCCCACATGCCGTTGCCGACTTGCGGTTCTGACGCTTTAATACTACGAGACAGTACTTCCCGGTAGATCGCGACAGCGTCTTCACACTGAAAACAGAGTGATATGCCCGCGCCCACCTTTCCATCGGGCACCCAAGAATCGTGTCCCTCCTTGGGGAACTCTTGCAGCATCAGCGATGCACCACCCAGTGTCAGCCAACACCAGCGTAGCTTTCCATCAACCACCCACTTGTTCTTCATGGTGAAGCCAAGGCCATCAATGTAATAGCGGACAGATTGCTCCATGCTGGAAACGCGAAGGAAGGGAACAACCTGTTTAACGTTGGAGGTATTCTGCGAATCTTCGGACATTGCCAATCTCCTTGACTCACCTTGCACGGAAGTCTAGATGCTGTAAGGCGGATAAATTATGCCAGAAATCTCCGAGCGTTTGGAAGTTTCCAACCAGGCTTTTGCGCTGCTTCAATATTCAATTTTCCCAAATACAGAGCCATCCCCACGACTGAATCTGCTCCCATCCTCTCTAATTCCTCGATTTCATCATTTGTAGAAATTCCTCCGGCGACGATCAACTGTTTCGACGTGACATTTCGCAATGACTGAACGATCTCTTTCGGAATACCCGTCATCATGCCTTCCGTATCAATGTGCGTATATAGAAACGCATCGCACCACTGCTCAAGACTTTGCACCATCTCGACCGGAGAAATCGAAATCAGCTCGCGCCATCCACGAATCGCAACTTTGCCTTTCATGGCGTCGACCGCAAAGATTAGCTTATTAATTCTGAGAGCGTCAGCAATTCTCTCTGCAAAGCCAGTATTGATCTGTCCATCACAAATTAAGCTTGACCCCAAGATAACCCGCCTGGCACCAAGATCCAGAATTTGCCGTGCCGTCTCAATGGATCGAATCCCGCCACCAACCTGGCATGGCAGGCGTCTAAGAAATTGCTGCATGATGTTGCGATTGTCTCCGCTGCCAATGGCGGCGTCGAGGTCGATCAGTTGCACCACAGGATACGAAGAGAAGCGCTCGATCCACTCTTCAAAATTGTCGAACTCCAGCGCTTTCTTTTTACCTTGAATGAGTTGAACAATCTTGCCACCCATCAAGTCGATCGACGGAATCAGCACGGCCACCTCACTGGGATTGCAGCGGAACGTAAATGTTGCTTCAAATCAGATAGCGAACTCAATCCAAAATGAAAGATGGAAGCGGCCAGCGCTGCGTCCGCCTGTCCTTCATCGAACACCTCGGCAAAATGTTGGGCGTTGCCTGCGCCTCCGGAAGCGATAACCGGAATGCGCACCGCATTAGATACCGCCTTGGTCAACTCGCAATCGAATCCCTTGCCAGTTCCATCGCGATCCATCGATGTAAGCAGGATTTCCCCCGCCCCTCGCGCCTCAGCTTCTTGCGCCCATTCGACCGCATCTTTGCCAGTCGCTTTTCTTCCGCCATGTACAAAAGCCTGGAACTTGCTGTCCACTCGTTTGGCGTCAATAGCCACAATTACTGCTTGTGAGCCGAATCTTCGCGCAATTTCTCCAATGAGCTCAGGAATCGCAATAGCAGCTGAGTTCAAACTGATCTTGTCCGCTCCGGAATCGAAGATTGCGCTTGCATCTTCGAGAGTGCGAATTCCTCCGCCAACCGTAAATGGCACAAATAACTCACGCGCTGTGCGGCGGACGGTTTCAAGCAGGGTCGAGCGGTTCTCGTGTGTAGCGGATATATCAAGCAGCACAATCTCGTCGGCGCCGGATTCGCTGTGAGCAGCAGCCAATTCGGCAGGATCACCCGCATCACGCAAATTCACGAATTGCACGCCTTTTACGACGCGGCCTCCATCGACATCTAGGCAGGCAATAATTCTTTTGGTCAGCATCTCTGGAAATGATTCCTATAGCCTGCAAAAATTCCGCAGCAATTGAAGTCCGGTTGGTCCAGATTTTTCGGGATGAAATTGAACTCCGAAAAGATTATCTTGTTCGACGACGGCAGAAAACCTCCCGCCATATTCGCATTCGGCCACGGTCGATTCAATCAGCGGAACTCTAAACGAATGGGTGAAATAAACGAACGATCCCGATGGAACGCCTCGTAAAAGTTTTGACGAGCCATTGCGCAATTCCAGTTGGTTCCATCCGACGTGTGGCGACTTTACCGAAGCAGGGAAGCGCTCGCACTCACCCGGCCAAAGTCCCAAACCTCGCGCACCAGCAGCCTCCTGGCTGGAATCGATCATCCACTGCATTCCGACACAGATGCCGAGAAATGGCACACCGCGTCGAATCGATTGCCAAACGGCATCGCGCAAGCCGGATCGATCGAGACCTGAGGTTGCAGAAAAATGGCCTACGCCCGGCAGAACAACCTTGTCAGCTCCCGCAACCACATCCGGATCAGAAGTAATTACGGAATCAGCGCCCACATGGTCCATAGCTTTCTTGACGGATGCGAGATTCCCCACCCCATAATCGATGATCGCGAGC
>DASRFC010000036.1:0-3893 GCA_035651835.1 Terriglobales bacterium | reverse complement strand
GTCACAATCCAAGGGTTGCAAAGCTGATTCGAGTTGGGAGCAAGCATTGGTTTTCATAACAACAAATTGAATTCCTTTCCGCTTCAACTTATTGCGTCAAACCTTGATTCTCAGCCCTTTATAACCTGACGCCCATACCCGAAGGGACGACAGAACACTCAAAAGTTGAGGTCCTATTTGCCTAGGTGTGCCCGGGTGCGCTACCGTGACCAATCGCGCCAATAGCGAGAAGCATTAAATATCCATTCACCACGTGCGGAGTTGGGCAAATCGCCGGGAAGATCAAGCTCAATCTTCTCTATTTCGGCGGCTCTCCTCAGTTCGTTAGCGGAATCCAGCCACATCTTGGAGGTGACTGCTAGATTATTTCCAACCCCAAGCGATCGGGCAAACATTGAGGCTGCAGCGTAAAGATCAAAAAGAGGCTCAGCATCTGCGCCACTGGAGGCCGTTTGCAAGACAACTCTTCGAATCGACTGCCAAGATCGGGCTAAATTGCTCCCACTTTTAATGAATGAGCCAAGTCGGCTGATAACAATGAGGACTTCTGGATCATCGCCACTAATGCTCGCCTCATATAACTTAATTGATTTAATACGTGGCCCGCTGGTAAATGGGTTTGCTTCAAACTCTACCAATTCGCGTTTACTACCGTACAGCAAATTAATCGTCTCTTCCGAAAATCTGCCGAAAAGCACACCGCTATCTAGCCCCAATGTCGCTTGCTGATTCCCACCACGTGTCCAGCCGATTGCTGCCTGCTGGTGCTGTCGGCTGAACTGGACCAAGCTGACAATGTGCGATCGCTCCAGCGACTCCATAAAAAGGTGTCCATCAGGTATTAGTGGTGTATATTGCAAATGCTTAGAATCAGGGGCTAATGCGGTAAGGAACTCATTCAGGCTCAACTCACGACCGAGATCGCGTGAAATCGTGCCTAGCGAGTCCACTAGACGGGATTCAACCGTCCAAAATTCTGGCTCCCGAGCAAGAACGCTACGGCTTAACATTGACCGCGTCGTGGAGGCGGTGCCTTTATGGTCGGTATGAAGCCGCTCGATCACCATTGATGGAAGGGCGTTGTATAAAGAATCGAGCAACGGGCCTGCGCGTGACTGACCAGCGGCAAAAAGCCGGTCGAATAGCCACTTCGAAGCGGAAGATGCCTGGGAAAATGGGTTGCCAGGCCGGTCGGCGATCCGCTGAACTTCATCTTTGATGTGATCGAAAAGCATTTCCACACACAGGGCACCGACTCGGTTGTACTCGTCATCTATCTCTAACCCGGACCTGGAAACCGTAGTACGAAAACGCCGGTCTCCGCTGACAGCGAGTAGTGCGTTCAAGTGCGTCGGTCTGCACCACGGAAGGCAATCAGCTACGCGTATACCCTCAATGCATACGGCAGGCAAGTTTTCCCGAAGCCCGCGAGTGAAACTCCGCTCCCATGACCATGTGGCATTCACGGCAAACGCGAGTTCATAGCTGCCGCACGCCGAAGAAGAATCATTGTTGACTAGCGCATGTCGTGTTTTTACGATAAAGTCGGTTTTCGTTTTCCACAATGAATTTGCTGGCGAGACCACAATAAGAGGTTCCTTGTTGAAGTTACGCAAAGCTTCTTCCGCATTTTTGAAGCCAATAAACTGGGGTGCCTCGCCTTCTTCATCGTACTCGACAGAACATGCGGGAATGATGACCCAGTAGCGTACAATATCAGCAATACTCCGCTTTGAGAAATCGATCGTGTCACGTAGCCGAAGGGTCACTCGTGTTCCGTGCGGTTCGAGACCGGCAAGTTTCGAATCCCGCGCCGGTAATTCGCGTAATAAGTAGTCAGCATGGACCGACGTCATTCTAATGCGGAAACCTTTGCCTCCTCGACAAGTCACGATCTCGATATCATCAGAAACCATGAAACATGTCAGAATTCCAATTCCAAATCGTGAGATTGGGGAAAAGTCTCCGTGCTCTGCTTCGAACTGGGGAGTGTTGTAATAGGAAGATCCCACAGTCATCAAATGGTGTTTGATTATATCCTCGTCCATTCCCACACCATCGTCTTCGACCACCAGAGCCCGACTTTGCGGGTTCCAGCAAACCCGCACTTTTCCAATGGGCGGCGAGCCGCGACCGGCGCTAGCTGCTTGACGAGTCGCGAGGTGGTGCTGGTACCGTACAGCGTCAATGCCGTTCTGCAAGAGCTCGCGGATGGCGACAGTCGGATCGTTATAAATTGTATGCCCTACAAGCAAGTCGAGTAGCCGGCCACGATCCAGTTCAAACTTAAGAGGTCTCGGCGGAACTCCCTCAAGCCGCACGTCCCCTCGGATGCCATGCCACGGAAAAAAATAGTTTTGTCCGTCCCGGTCTAGCTGACTCTTGTCGGCCCAACGCTTGGATTGGACGATCTGAGCGTTGGCGTAAGCTATGTACTCTTGGAGAGCAAAAAGCGGTCGTTCCTCTCGAAAGTCAGCACTAATTTGAATGTTAGACGATTCGGGGTCTTTCTCATCTATTTCGCGTTTCCTTGGGCGCACCGAGAACGTGCCAAGTTGTTTGTCCCATTCATCTACGCCCTTTGGATCAGACAAGCGTACTATCTGGAACATGATTGATGGCGTTCGATCTTGAGTGACATGGAGCAGGTCAGTTGTCCGTAGCAGAATTGCTGCATACTGTACGTTTACAACCGCCGCGTCATCACTCCCGCATGGCGCATATAGCGGGAATTTCTCAGTTCGATCGAGATCGTTGGCATGATGGCTCTCACAAACGTCGCCGAGGTACTGTCGAAAGCGGTTTGGAAGCGGCTCCAGAAGGCCTGCGACCGCATCAGCGATGGGCTTAACCTTTATCCCCCATGTTCGCGAATGCCGACCGGTAATCCATTCCCGAATGCGGGAAGCGTGACCCATCCGCACGAATTCCTGGAAAAAGAATCTCTGCTTCTCAGTCGGAGTCATCCGATGGGTACGGGCAATGTACTCTTTTCCCTCATTAGTTTTATGGAGTGATTCGAACCATTTTTTATACTCGGGGTTTTCGTCACGTTTCTCGAATTCTTCTGCGGTTACCAACATGCCCAAGTCATGCAGATATATCGCCAAGACGATGAGAAGCCAGTCGCTTGATGTCATTTTCTCGGACGTGCTCGGAGGGATCAGCCATTTGAGCATTTTGAGCATCGAATCGATGTGGGAAATGTCGTGCTTCGTATATGTCGTGAAAATACCCTCTAGCTTCCCAATGAGGCCGAGAAGCTCCGCAACGCGCTCACGTACTCCAGGAAGAGAGAACTTAGAAAACTCTGAAATCTCACGCGCCTTGTCGGCCCATTGTTCAGCTTCAGTCGGTAGCGGCATAATTAAATTCCCGTTGTTTGACACCATGATACTCCATTCGCTCGCCATGATAGCCAATACGACTTATGATTACAACTCCTTTCTGACGGTCGGGAGATTAAAGAGCAATCTGCTTTCCTTGCTGTCCTGCAAACCTTACCGCAATGCAAACCTTTCCTCCCCCTTTCGTTTGCCTCCTCCTCCTACCATCACCAGAATTCCATCCGCCGCCGCCCCTCACTGCACCCCATCCGCCTGTTCCAGCAGCCCGAGAATCACCCCAAATGAAGCATAGATGTTGGCGTTGGTGCCAAAGTTGAACGTGAATCGGCCGTCGCCATTGGGCTGCGTCATTGCATGGCCATCCGAAAAAAGAATGTTCACCACCTGCTGCTGGTGTTGTGTGCTGGGATAAATACCATAAACCGCCGCTGCGGGCCCGGCCAGAAATTGCGTATCAATGACCAGCGCGCGGATCGGCAGGCCGTTGCGGTTGCTGCCCAAGCTGTCGAGCCGGATATGTTGCGGGCGGGCCGGCGCGGCGCCGAA
>DASRFC010000035.1:0-30115 GCA_035651835.1 Terriglobales bacterium | reverse complement strand
GTTCCAGCCGCGGCAGCCCGACGCGCCCGATGGCACCTGGCGCATTGCCCAGGAGGATGTCGAACGGGTACAGGAGTTTCGCAAGTGCATCGAGTGCTATCTCTGTCAGGATGTCTGCCACGTCTTGCGCGACCATCACATGCACGAACAATTCATCGGGCCGCGATTTCTGGTGTATGCGGCCGCGCTCGAAATGCATCCGTTGGACGTGGGCGATCGAGTTGAAGATCTGAAAAAACAATTCGGCATAGGTCTCTGCAACATCACCAAATGCTGCACCAAAGTTTGTCCTGAAAGCATCACGATCACCGACAACGCGATCATCCCGCTCAAGGAACGCGTCGTTGATCGCTTCTTCGATCCTCTGTCGAGATTGTTCCGGGTATTCAGCAATTCGAAAAAATAGGAGATGTTATGCATTTCGAACTGAAATCCATTTCCGAGCAGAGTATTCCCGAAGCGCTGGCGAAGGTCGAGCGTTACAGACTATTGAACGAACCCAGCCTCGCAGAGAGCATTTGCCTCGATATTCTGGCCATTGTGCCCAATCACCAGCAGGCGCTGATTTCGCTTCTGCTGGCGCGAACCGACCAATTCGATTCTGATGTGCATGTGAAAGCCGCACAAGAGGTCCTGGCACAAATTAAAGGCGACTACGAGCAGGCCTACTATCAGGGAATCATCTGGGAGCGTTTGGGAAATGCGCGCATTCGTCATGGTAAAACTGGAGCCGTCGCATCCGCATATCACGCGCTGCGGGAAGCAATGAATCACTATGAGAAGGCCATGAATTTTGCGATACCCGGAAACGACGATGCCATTCTGCGATGGAACACCTGCGCGCGCGTGATCATGCACAATCCGGACCTCCAATCGGTTCCTGAGAATGGCCCCGCACAGGCGTGGGAGAACGACGAAGCCGGCTCCAGAATCGCAGACGCTTAGCATCAGGACGGCATCACGTCACCGTGATAGTCGAACGGTGGACCCTGGTCTATGGAGTATTGGGATCAAATGACAGGCTACCCTTTCATAATCCCGTAAGGTAAAGTTTGCCTACTTCCCGCTCATCACCAACTTTGCAATTGTGGCCAATTGCATATTCGACGTGCCTTCGTAGATTTTGCCGATCTTCGAATCGCGCCAGTACTTTTCTACCGGATAATCTTTCGTAAATCCGTACCCGCCATAAATCTCAATCGCCAGCGATGTCACTCGCTCGGCGACCTCCGAGCAGAACAGCTTTGTCATCGCCGCTTCCTTGACGAACGGAATGCCTGCGTCTTTCATTCGAGCCGCGTTATAAACCATCAGCCGTGCGGCTTCGATTTCCGTTGCCATTTGCGCTATTTGAAATTGAATTCCTTGAAAATCGGACAAGCTCTTTCCGAACTGTTTACGCTCCTGCGCGTATCTGGCGGCGTATTCCCATGCGCCTCGGGCAACCCCCATCATCTGGGCGCCGATTCCGATTCGCCCTTCATTTAAAGTTTCAATAGCGATTTTGTAGCCCTTGCCAACTTCTCCCACTACATTTTCTTTGGGCACACGGCAGTCTTCAAGAATCAACTCGCAGGTGGACGAAGCGCGAATACCCAGCTTGTCCTCTTTCTTGCCGACGGTGAATCCGGAGAACTCTTTTTCAATGATGAAAGCCGTGATGCCCTTGTATCCAGCGGAAGGATCGACTGTGGCAAATAATATGAAGATGCCTGCCTCTTTGCCGTTCGTGATCCAAAGTTTGCGTCCGTTCAGAACGTAGTCGCTGCCTTTGAGTTCGGCTTTGGTCTGGAGCGCGAAGGCGTCCGAGCCGGAACCGGCCTCGCTCAAAGCATAAGCACCGCAGGTATCCGAAGCCATTCGTGGCAGATAACGTTTTTTTTGTTCCGGCGTCGTCCAACGCAAGAGCGCGTTGTTCACCAGCGTGTTCTGCACATCGACAACAACGCCCGCTGAAGCGTCAACTCGCGATAGTTCCTCGACGGCAAGAATAGCTTCAAAGAACTTCGCCCCGCCACCGCCATATTGTTCGGGGATCTCAATTCCCATCAGCCCCAGCTGAAAGAATTGCTGGATCAGCTCTTTGTCGAAAACTCCCTTTTCGTCCATCTCTTTGACCAGAGGACGAATTTTGTCGTCCGCAAATTGCCGGATGTTATCGCGAAAAAGAATCTCGTCATCTGTGAGGGTGGTTAGAGGAGTAGGCGAGGGAAGTTGCAGAGTTGTGTCAGACATAAGACAGCCTTGAAGTAGAAATGCGAACTAGGAATTCTAGCACCGGATGGGGTCACTAGCGTACGCAGAGGAATGCGTTCAAGTTTAAATTTCGATCTGTCTTCCTGAGCGCGCCAAGTCATTCGCTTTTGCGAATGGCTGGCATAGTCGAAGGATCCCTATAACATTCATGAGGATGAGGGTGGGCAGCTGAAAGTTCGCTGGAAGAGCGGCGCTTTCAGCGCCGCGTAAACCTCTCACAAAAAGAAAACGCGGTCCTGAAAGGGCCGCTCTTCCACGATTGAAGAGTTATTCTGGGTAAAGAACTCAACGAAGCGCATTGAAGGCCCGCTCGTACGCGGATACGCTAATTAAATGATTGACGAAAGAGTACGGGCTCTAGCTCTTCTTCCCGCCCTGCACCAGCTTCAATCCATCGGCTTGCATGATCCGCTGAATCTGGCTTCGGGCATGGACAGACCATGGTCCCGTCGTATCCAACTTCACATAAGCTCGCCAGTGCGCCAGGGCTTTGCGAGGTTCTTTGATCTTCTCGTAGGCTAGTGCCAGATTGTAATGCGCGTCTGCGTAGGTAGGAGCGAGTTGCAACGCGGTATTGTAGGTTTGGATGGCTTCAGCAACGCGCCCAGTTTCATCAAGAACATTGCCCAGATCAAAATACGCAAGAGCATAGCGCGAATCAATCGCAATTGCGGCGCGATAGTGCTCTTCGGCGCCCGAGTAATCCTGCCGGTTGTAATAGAGCGTTCCTAAGTTGATATGCGCGGCAGCGTGCTCGGGATCGAGATTCAAAACCCGTTCGTAGGTGGCAATGGCCTGAGTCTGACTATTCGGGTCTTCTTCCAATGCGATGCCGTGAGCGAACAGCTCATTGACATCGCTAGGCTCGACTTGCGGCTTGCTCGGAGGCGCCGGCGCGCTGGTCACAACCAGCTTCTGTCCCGGATCAAAATCAAATAAGAACTGACCTGCAATGGGCTCAAGCACCTTGCCTTCATGTCGGAACGCAATACGATGTCCGGAACTAAAGGTACTCGCTTCAAGCAAGGGTCTCTCCATGCCAGCGACCCGCTTCTGCATAGCCTCCAGCGACTTGCGGATCACCGCCGGTCGTACTTTTTGAGCGCTAAGATCGCGTATTTTTTTGATTTGCAGCAGATCGGAAAAAGAATAGCTTTCGACGGCGACAATCAGTCCAGCCTTCTCCCATCCGGCTAACTGGCGCGCCGTGACCCGGAGGATGCGAAGCAGGTCGTTGCGACTGTATCGATACACGGTTAAAGGAAACTACAAACTACTTACACGTATTATGCGGAAATTCACCCGAACTCGCAAGTGGAAAACTCTGCTAAGAGAATCTGGATCAGCAACTTGCAGCGGTTTTGGTGCAGCGTCACAGACTCGTGTAGAGCGGACACTCTTGTCCAATGCCTTTATTTTTAGCACCTACACCTTTGCGGTTTTTACGTCTGAATCCCGATCTAAAAGAACTCGCTCATATCAGGAGCAGTTGCCGCCTCCCCAGGAAAAGTCGAAATTCCCAAGGCGGTGAGCAATTCCCGCAACGTGCTCTGGTGCTGATAGAGGGTCGTGGATTGATATTGTTGTTTACCCAGCGGACTAATCACCACAGTGAGGACGTGACCTCCGCCATTGGTAGTGTCAGTGTCTTCAGCCTCGTCGAAGGTGATGATCAGCAAGCCGTCTTTCTTGAACAAAGGACTTGAAATTAGCGGATCAATATTATTTTTCAACCACAAATCGGCTTGCGCGAGTGAACCATCATGCGCGTCATTCAGAAGGTTGGGAACGATGAACGAAAATTCTGGCAGGGTGCCGGCAGCGAGGTCAGAAGAAAACTGACTGAAGGGCACAAGATTGTCTGCTTCATTGGTGCCGACTACATCTGAAAAATATGAGAAAGGATTGTGATGCCTCGCATAGGGATACACATCACCACCCGTGTAACCAGGCGAAGGGAGACTTTCAGCGTAGGACTTCCATGTCTTGCCCGCTTTCACGAGCTCGCGAACAATATTGTCATCGGAAATCGTGTCAGAAAATGCGTCATCGTTAGTCTCTATTTGTCCGGTGGTAAGCATGAAGTAGTTGCCAATCGAAGGATGAGTATTCGCATAATACTGAGTTGCGAGGCCGTACTGCGAAGCTAAACCGTTCAGGTAGGGCATCGAGGAAGTTCCGATGATGTCAGAGTAGCCGTGATTTTCTTCAACCAGCAGAAAGACATGCCCGAAGCTGGGCGGAGCGCCGCCACCGCCTGTTCCGCCCGTTCGGCCAGAGGATGTTCCCCCGCCACATCCAGCAAACGTCAAAGCAACGACAGCGAGCATTATCTGGGTTTGATGTTTGCGCAAAACATATCGTCGAGTAAAACCCTTAAGCATAAGAATCGGAAGATGAAGCGTTGAAACTAAGATGACTCCGAGGTTGTGAGCGTTACCTGGATTGCGGCTTCGTGAGTCAGATACTGGCTCGCTTTTTTGCTCGTTCCGCCCTACCCAGAATTTGGCGACGGAGAGCAGCTTCGGGATAGCCCTTCAACCGGGAATTAGAGTCGTCCAACAGTTTTTCGGCCTCGTCTGCGTGACCACTACCTGCTAAGACGATACCCAAACCGATTTCGGCCTCCGCCGTCTGCCATGTGGTGACCGGAAAAGACACTGCGTGGATTTCAGCCACAGCCTGACGCAACAGTGCCTCAGCCTCTGCAGTCTTACCTTCATCGCTTAGAACTTCCCCGAGCCGAATTTCTGACGAAATCACCACCGGGTGCCCTGCTGATAGTTCTTTCCTGCGGATATCAAGTGCTTGCCTCAAAAGAGGTTCAGCGGCATTCGGATCGTTTTGCAGACAGCGGACCAGAGCCACATTACTCAGTGAGGATGCCAGGTCCGGGCTTTCATCCCCGCCAAGCTTTTCGCGCATTGCCAATGCCTGACGCTCAAGTTGTTCCGCTTCGGCGTACTTGCGTTGATCCGCGAGCAAAAGCCCGCGATTAGCCAACATCTTGGCGAGATTCCAGCTTTCCGGTCCTTGTGCTTCCCGAGTTATTGCGATTGCCTGTTGGTAAGATTCGTCAGCACCTTTGTAATCGCCTTTTTCCTGGAGCACACGAGCCCAGTTGTTCAAGGCTGTGCCCACGCTCGCATCTTTCTTGTTCGGCCATCCCCGAATATCCAGGCTTTCTTTCAAGAGCGGCTCGGCCGCTACCCAGTCTCCCTTCTCTAAAAAAATGAAACCGAGATTATTAAGCGGATAAGTCAGGTCGGGATGGCGTGGCCGATTGATCTTGCGCCGAATTGCCAGTGCCTGACGATCCACACCCTCTGCACCCGAAAGGTCGCCGGCATCGATAAGCGCTCCGGCTAGGTTGTGCAGGCTGTTCGCATAGTTCGGGCTGTCAGTTCCCTCGATTCTCCCAATAATTTCCACGGATTCACGTAGCAGTTGCGCCGCCTCCGCGAAACCACCTCTTCTTTCAAGAACCAGAGCCAAATAATTATCAGTGGCGGACACGTCTCCGCTTTGTCCATGACTTCGCTGAATATCCAGCGCTTGCCGCAACAACGATTCCGCCTCCCGGTTCTTATCTTCGAGGTACAAACACTCGCCCAGATTCGTCATGCTTTGCGCAACTAAAAAATTTCCAGAGCCCATTTTTTTCTGCCGAATCGCCAGCGACTTACGAAAAAGCGGTTCAGCGCGTTTGTAGTCAGACTCCATTCGAATTGTGTCCGCCAAGCCGTCAAGACTAGCGGCCGTATCCAGGCTCAAATCACCTAAGGTTTGCCGGCGGAGGTCATAAGCTCGCTGTAATAGCGGCTCTGCTTTCTCGTAGATTCCCATCGCGGAGTATGCGCGGCCAATGTTGTCTAGAAGTCTCGCCTGCAACTCTGGTTCGTCCGAAAACTCCTTGTCGACCCGCTTAGCGCCTTGCTCAAGAAGTTCGGGGCCGGTAACCGTCTTTCCCCGGGCTTCTTCTGGAGTGGAGGATTGGAAGATGCTATTGAGAAAATCGGCCTCACGTTCCGCACTTAAACGCTCACGCTGCGCTCTTCGAGCGAGAAGTCCCATACCAATGCTGAACCCGATCAGTGCCACCGCGACCACCACCGCGGCGACAACAGCGGCTTTGTGCCGTCGTATGAATTTGCTGGAGCGGTAACCCCAGGCATCAGTACGGGCGCGTACGGGATATCCGCCCAGGAACGCTTTGACATCTTCCGCTAATTGGTCGATAGAGACGTAGCGGCGCGCGGGTTCTTTGCGCATCGCCATCAGAACGACATTGTCCAGTTCGCCGCCTAATTTGCGTGCGGCATCAGGCGGGGCCATTTCCGGATTACTCTTCCAGACTTGGCTCGGTGCCGTCGGCATTTGCTCGCAGATTGTGCGCGCGGCTTCAATGGGACTTGCGGTCTGCAAATGAAAAGGGCGCGCTCCCGAAAGCAACTCGTACAGCAACACACCCAGAGCGTACACATCGGTAGAGGTCGTAATATTTTCGCCACGCACCTGTTCTGGGCTGGCATACTCCGGTGTCATCATGCGTTCGGCGGTGCAAGTTTGGCCTGGCTCGATTCCATCGGCTGCCAGGAGCTTTGCAATTCCAAAGTCCAAGAGCTTGGGCATACCATCGGCGGTGACAAGAATATTTCCAGGCTTGATGTCACGATGGACTACGAGATTCTTGTGCGCGTACTCTACAGCTTCACAAACCGTGCAAAAAAGCCTCAGCCGTTCATCCGTCCGCAGTTTGTTTTTTTGGCAATATTCATCAACGGGGACGCCGTCGATAAACTCCATGACCAGATAAGGCAAGCCATCGTCGACTCCACCATCAACAAGGCGCGCAATGTTGGGGTGGTTAAGATTGGCGAGAATCTGGCGCTCAGCTCCAAAACGCAGCAACATGCGCTGTGTCTGCGCAAACCCCGCATGCATCAACTTGATTGCGACTTGCTGCTGGTATAAGTCATCGGCGCGTTCCGCCAGGTAGACCCTGCCCATGCCGCCTTCTCCCAAGACGCGTAATAGACGGTAAGGACCAATGTAACGGCCAATTCTTTCTTTGTATTCATCCAGATTGCGTGCTGCTTCCTGCACGGGTCTTTGCAGAAAGCTTGAAGTCTTATCGGAGGCATCAAGAAGCGACTGAATTTCATTTCTTAACGGGAGATCATTGCCACAGGCTTGATTCAGGAAGACAGCGCGATTAGCAGGGGCGTGTTCTAGCGCGCCATAAAATAATTCTTCAATTCGCTGCCACCGATTCCCCGCAGGAGTTGCCACTGTTATCCTTCTTAAACCGTTTGCCTGCCCAGTTCTCGATAAAGCCATGCCTTGGCGAGCGTAAGTTCGCGATGCACCGTGGCTGGTGAGATCTTCAGAGCTTCGGCTGCTTCGTCGTAAGTTAACCCGCCGAAAAACAATAATTCAATCAACTCACTTTTTCGCTGGTCTTGAGCAGCCAGGCGTTTCAATGCGTCATCGAGCTCAATGACTCCACTGTCGGCAGGGGAGCTAATCATAATGGATTCATCCAAGGGGATTTTTTCGAATTCTCCCCCTCGCTTTTGGCGGTTCTGAGACTTGGCGTGATCTACCAGGATGCGCCGCAAAATCCGTGCTGAAACGGCATAAAAGTGGACCCGGTCTTGCAATGTCACATCAGAATCCACGAGTCGCAGATAGGCTTCATGAACCAGGGCAGTGGCGCGCAGGGTGTGGTCTGGGCGTTCGGATCGCAGGCAATTCGCCGCCAATTTGCGAAGCTGGTCGTAAACGACCGGCATCAGCTCGTCCAAAGCTTTTTTGTTTCCGCTGCCCCATTCTTGCAGAAGCCGCGTTACCAGCTGGCGGTCTGGGTCCATGTTCTTGGATTTTATTATTTATTTTGGACTCCAGTCTTCTATTTTTTGGTGATGAGAAAAGGGTTCACCCAGCTCTATTACCACACTTCTTCGTAGTACTCCATAGATACATGCTTGCGTAAGAACGCCATGGCCGCCAGGCTTCGGCGCGTTTCTCCAGTTCGGAGGGTTTTCTAAGGCCGAGCGCACGAAGCAGACCGAGGTCTCCGCTTGGAAAGGCATCCGGTTCTCCCAAGGCTCGCATGGCCACGTATTGCGCGGTCCAACTGCCAATCCCCGGAATTTCGCGGAGCTGCGCCAAGAAAGCATCGGAGTCAACGATCCGATCAAAGCTAATTTGTCGATCGCAAACTGCGCGAGCCAGAGCGCGAATTGTATCTGCCCGTTTCGCAGTCAGGCCAACGGTTGTCAGTTTGGCGTCAGCGAGGATCTCCGGCGTGGGAGACAGATAAGTAAGGTCATGTGCAAAGGAGATACGTTGGCCGAAAGACTTTGCGATCCGGCCCGCAATCGCGGTTGCGCCTTTTACAGTGATCTGCTGACCCAGAATGGCTCGCGTTGTGAGTTCAAAGCTATTCCAGCAACCCGGAACGCGAAGGCCTGGTTCTGCATCCATCCGCGAGGCCAACTCAGGATCGCTTCCAAGGCTCTGTGCTATCGACTGCCAATCCGCATTTAGATCGAACATAGTGCGGATTCGCTCTATGATTAGGTACAGCAAGTGCGGGTCAGCAATCTGCACACGCACCGCAAGCGCATCGTGTCCCTGGTCAAGCGAAACCTCAAAATAACCATGAATGCCGTTTAAAGAAATAGAACGGCGATAACTTCCAGCATTCACCGCTTCGATCCCGGGGGTGGCCCGCAGCGCCAGAAACGCCAGCATACCTTTCCAGTGATACGGTGGACGGAAAGGTAGATGGAAAACATACTGATTCTCCGGCTGAGTAGCCTTCTGCTTCATTAAGCGCCTGATTTGAGTCGGCGTTCTGTTGTACGTCTTGCGAATCGCGGCGTTGAATCTGCGTACGCATCCGAAGCCCGATGCGAGTGCAACGTTACTCATGGGCAGCCTGGTTTCGTCGATCAGTTTTTTGGCGAAGTGCAGACGGTGAGTCTGCGCTACAGCGCTTGGCGGCGCACCCAAGTGCCGGATAAACAGCCGCCGGAGATGCCGTGAGCCCACTCCCAGTCGTTCCGCGAAGCGGTCCATCCCGCCGTCTGCCAAGCCGCTCTCCCGTAACAGGCGCAAGGCTCTCGAAACCGTGCTCGAAGTTCCAAACCAGGCCGGAGTTCCAGGCGAACATTCCGGACGGCAACGTAGACAAGGGCGAAATCCAGATTCAGCGGCGGCTGCGGCCGTTGGAAAGTAACGGACGTTCTTCTCTTTCACTGTGGGTACAGGACAAATCGAGCGACAATAAATTTTGGTGCTCAGGACGCCAATGAAGAACTTGCCGTCAAAGCGCGGATCGCGCGATTGCCTCGCTCGTGAACATACCTGCCAATCCAGCGTCATTGAATTCGTAAACCTACGGACCAATCGCGATTCCCGCGTTCCCATGATACTCGACGTCATTGGCCAGACTAGACGTTTCCGGACCGCGATCACGACTTTATCGAGGTTGAGGAAAGAGGTCCGCGAACGTCCACTATATAAGGAATGTTTTCGTTATGGTCAGCACTGTGCTGTGGAGGGATATCAATCCGTACAGCCAAAGTATGGAGTCGCATGCAAACCGAAGCTGCTGGAATCGTTAGTGTCCGCGCATTTGCAAATCGCTGGCCCTTATCCAGGGTGCTCGTTGTCTTCGCTGCTTCTGTAATTTCACTGACTGCTACCGCCTCACCTGCTCAAAATGCGAGCCAGAATGATATGGACCGCTCCATCAATCCAGGTGATGATTTTTACCGATACGCCAACGGAGGCTGGCTAAGAACTGTAACCATACGGACTGGCCAACCGGGCTACGACAACCGGGCACTACTAACCGAGAAAACGAGCCAGCGGGTGCGCAATCTTATTCAGGATGCGGCCGCTTCCCACGCCATCTCTGGCAGCATTGCACAGAAGGTTGGTGATTACTACGCCAGTTTCATGGATGAAAACGGAATCGAAGCCAAAGGGTTCACACCATTGGCCGACGAAATGGCCACGATCTCAGCGATCACAAGCAAGGCGTCACTTTCAGCATATCTCGGCACTATATTGAATACCGAGTCTGACGGACTCACCACCAACGCTGACCATGTTTTCGGATTGTGGATCAATCAGGGATTTGAAGACTCGCAACATAATTTCCCTCATTTGTTGCAAGGCGGCTTGGGAATGCCCGATCGCGACAACTACATTGAACCCTCACCAAAAATGACGGAATTGCGGTCTAAGTACCAGGCACACATTGCGGCTGTCTTGAAGTTGCTTGGAATTGCCGACCCGGAGACCAGGGCGGCGCACGTTTTGTCGCTCGAGATCCGAATGGCGCAAGCCTTTGCACCAGACGCCGATGCCGCTGATGTCTTTAAGCAGAACAATCCGTGGAAATACGCCGACTTTCCAATTAAGGCGCCGGGTATGGATTGGGACGCTTATTTCAAAGCGGCCGGCCTTGCCGGGCAGTCGGGTTTTATCATTTGGCAGCCGACCGCTGTGACCGGAATTTCTGCCCTGGTAGATAGTGAGAACATTGACCAATGGAAGGACTATCTCAGTTTTCACTTGGTTGAACATTATGCCACCGTTTTGCCCAAGGCTGTGGCTGCCGAAGATTTCGCTTTCTACGGCACGATCTTGTCAGGTGCGCAACAGGCGCCGGATCGCGAAGTGACCGCCATCGCTGCCACAAACGGCGCCTTGGGTCAGGCTGTCGGTCAACTTTATACTCAGCATTATTTTCCGCCCGAAGCTAAGACGCAGGCTCAATCCATGGTCAGAGACCTGATCACCGCTTATCACATGCGCATTTCAAATCTTACCTGGATGAGCCCTCAGACAAAGGAAAAGGCGCTGGCCAAGCTGGCCGCACTTACGATCGGCGTTGGCTATCCCGATACGTGGACTGACTATTCGAACTTCGAAGTTGTACGCGCCGATGCCTTCGGCAACATGCGCCGTGCGGAAGCCTTCAATCGTTTGCGCAATCTGGCTCAGCTAAAACAACCGGCTGACCCTGCCGAGTGGAGAATCGATCCGCAAACTGTCGGGGCCATCATCATGTTTACTCCCAATTCCGAATTTTTTTCGGCAGGCCTTCTCCAGCCACCCTATTTCGATGCCCAAGGCGATGCCGCTTCAAATTATGGATCCGCCGGGGCGGGCATGGCTCACGAAATAAGCCACAGCTTCGACGAACTGGGAAATATTTACGATGCTCAGGGCCGGCTTGGCAGTTGGTGGACTCCGAAGGACTTGGAGCAATATCACACGGCAGCTGCGAAACTGGTGGCACAGTTCGACGGCTATTGCCCGTTTCCCGACCTCTGTGTAAATGGCAAGCAGGTCTTGAATGAAAATATCGCGGACATAGCCGGAATGCAGGTGGCGCACGACGCATACATCCTGTCATTAAAGGGCAAGGCCGATGTCGTGATAGGTGGACTGAGTGGCGAACAACGCTTCTTTCTGGCATTCGCCCAGAGGTGGCGGAGACTCCAGAGCGAAACGAGCCTGCGCAAACAGATCAAAACGGATATCCATCCACCGGGAGAATATCGAAGCGATTCAGTGCGCAACATCGACGCTTGGTACAAAGCGTACAACGTCGTACCCGGCGACAAACTATATTTGAAGCCCGAAGATCGCGTTCGAGTCTGGTGACACAATGCTCCGCATCGCTGTTTCGAAATAGCGGCTTGATTGCTTGAGAAATTACTAGTGCAACAGTCGTACAGCAAAGCAGCTGGAGGGTTGGTCGCTAAGCTTCTGACAATCTGGAGCCGACGAGCGGACTTGAACCGCTGACCTGCCGATTACGAAGGCAAGCGGTAACGATTGCTTTCAACGCTTTTCGCGGTCGATGGCAGGGAGTGACCGTCGTTCAAATTCAGTCACTTCAAAATCGTGGGAGAAGAATATCCTAGGATAAGAGCGGCTCCCCCAGACAACCGCCCTCACGCGGAATCCGGTCGCAACCCGCGTTTGTCCATCTCCCGCTTCAGGGCTGCCAGTTCTTCCCGATGAGCGGCCAAAATTAAATCGTGACAGGCGTCGCATTCCTCTGGGTCAGCGTCTTCATGCGGCTCACGCCCGTCCACGATGTAAACCCGTGTGACCCGTTCGCCCTCAACTCGCTGGTCGTGAATCTCGTCCGCCTGTGCCTTCGCCTCGTCGTGGGTCAGGTTGTGGGCGAAGACCTTGAATGACGGGACTGCGAAGTCGATGTTCCGTAGGAGAATGACCCAAGTGTTCAGCATGGGCTAGTCGCCGTGGGAACTCTCGTAGACATTCTCCGGCAGTTCTCCAGTGACCGCGTAGCATCGTGGCCCAGCATCGGGAATCTTGCCCAGCACAATCAGATGGAAGTGCGGTGGGAGTGGTTCCAGTTCGCCTTCCGAGTCGTACCAGTGCCGCCCGCAGTCAGAACAATCGCAATCAACAGCCGCTTCGATGCGAACGCAAATATCCTCTGATTTCTTGACGCTCCGAAGACCCGCAATCGGAACTCCGGGTTTCATCATCCCTCCCGCCTAGCATCATCCATTTTACTCCCGCACATTGTGGTCGGCGAAGTTTAGAATGGGGACGAGGGTGCCTCATGCCGACTTCGGTATCTCAATCGGGTTGACCGCTCACTCGGTTGTTCGGGACCAAAACGGACAACTCATCGACATCACACCGTTAGGAAATGAACGCGACCGCGTCGGAATGCGTTTCGTTCCTCACATTGGAACTGAGCAAGAGTTCAAGTCGATGAAGGACTCGAACGTCTTCATCGAATGCTATCTCAACGGACCTGTGTCCCTCCTATAATTCCCATCGTGGACAATGTCAGTCGTATCGAGCGCAGCAAGCAGATGAGCTTGGTCCGCTCGAAGAACACAAAGCCCGAAATGTTAGTCAGACGGCTGGTGTATGGCATGGGATACCGCTATCGGCTCCACCAAGCGGACCTGCCGGGAAGACCCGACCTCGTCTTCCGTTCGCGAAGGAAGGTTGTCTTCGTCCACGGGTGCTTCTGGCACGGGCACAGGTGCAAACTCGGTCGGATGCCGAAGTCCCGACTCGACTATTGGAGTCCGAAAATCAGAGGGAATCATCAGCGGGACATCCGCACGCGTCGGCGTTTGCATCGGATGGACTGGAAAGTTCTCGTTCTGTGGGAATGCCAGTTACGCAACTGCGACCACGATGCACTCGCTGACAAGCTACAAACCTTCCTTGAACCCTGAGCGCCGGAACCAACCTTGCATCTATTGCCGTCACCATGCGGAGCCTAGAATCCGGGCATCAGCCCTCCACGGCAACGCAGGACGATGACGCAAAAAGATTTTGAAAAGATGTTGACTGCTGTCGCCGCCACGCTCACTAGAGAGGTCCGACGAAACGCCACCCTGAGAACCCCTAGTGTTTTCGAAGACCGTGCGAGAGCACTCCTGCGGGAACTCTCCGCACCCAGAGGCATCAAGGTAGACCCAGAAGCCCACGCTCAGGTGTTCCCCGACATCCCCGTGGGTGAGTTCGGTGTTGAGGTCAAAGTCAATTCGTCAGACTCCTGGCGAAGTGTTGCGAACAGCGTGTTTGAAGGCACTCGCCATGAGAACGTCAAGCACGTCTACGTTCTATTCGGAAAGATGGGCGGAACGCCTGAAGTCCGATGGGGTCGCTACGAAGACAGTGTGATGCACGTCAGGACTTCGCATGTCCCGCGATTCGAGGTCGAGATTGGAACAGGGAAACCACTCTTTGTAAAGTTTGGATTGACCTACGACGAGTTTTGCGAACTGCCGGACGAAGGAAAGATGCGACTCATTCGGCAGTATGCCCGTGGTCGGCTCAAGGAAGGTGAACATCTCTGGTGGTTGGAGGAGAAGCCTGAAAAGGAACAGGAACACTCACTAGACCTTCAAGTCCGGCTGTTCATGAATTTAGAACAAGGAGAGAAGCGCAGATTGCGTGCGGAGGCAGCGTTGTTGTGTCCTCAGATTGTCAAGCCTTCCCGCGCTAAGAAAAAATATGAAGACGCAGCGATGTACCTCCTGACCTACCGGGGAGTCCTCTGTCCGCAGGCTCGTGACTTATTCTCTGCGGGAAGTGTCGCCCTGCGTAGTGATGCGACCCGTGGCGGAAACTACCTTCAAAGAGCACTGAACGACATCGAACCGGAGATGAGAAGTGCGGCAAAGCAATTGGAGGATGCACTCTTTGTCGAGTATTGGGGTGAGGCAGTCCCACCGGAGAGTCGCATCAAAGAATGGCTCAAACGGGCTGACAGATACGCTAGGGGTACTTGGGTTCCGTCGAAGGAACTATTCAAGCAATAGCCTGCTCCACTCATCGGTTTCGAGGCACTCACAAACGGCTTTCGCCACATGCCATGCAAGAACGGGCGGGACCGCGTTGCCGACTTGTCTCTCAGTCTCGCGCAGCTTCGCGTCAAAGATGAAGTTGTCAGGGAATGATTGGAATCTCGCCGCCTCGCGCATCGAGATACGTCGTGGCAGCCGATAATGATATTGAATGTTGCCGTGACACTCGGCGCGAATTGTGTATGCCGGACGGTCAGCGATGAGTCGGCGGTCTCCCTGTTCAGGGCTTCTGTTAGCCCGACTCCATACGTGATTGATTGACGGTCGTTCTGCCAAGCGTTCTAAATCGGCAACCGCTTCCTTGGCTGTCACTGGTTTGCGCTTCAGCGGACGCGGGGGTACGAACTCTTTGGACTCTGAGTTAGTGCCAACGATGAAGACGCGTTCTCTGGTCTGCGGGACGCCGTAGTGTGCGGCGTGATAAAGTTGATAGGAAACCTTGTATCCGAGTTCTTCGAAGTCTTCGACAACTTGATGTATTGCTCTCTGATGATGTTTCATCAGGAGTCCTTTGACATTCTCTGCGACAAAAACCTTCGGGCGTGTGCGCTTGATGGCTTCCAGCATCGCTTTGTATAGACCAGTTCGCTTGCCGTTCACACCGACCCGCTTGCCGTTAACCGAAATGTCCTGACATGGGAAACCGCCAATTAGGACATCGGTCTGCGTGGGCAACGTGTCAATCGCCTTCCAAACATCGTCGCAAATGATTTCGGGTCCGACGTTCAGGCGATATGTCCGACAGGCAGCGGGATTGTGTTCGTTCGCCCAAACGATTCGGAACGGCAGTCGCCGATACGAACGTCCCAGAAACTTAAAGCCGCCGAGGAATCCGAGGTCCATCCCTCCACAACCGGAGAACATCGAGACGAGTGAGTATTCGTCTTCAACGGTCGCACCCAGACTCAAATCGAGAGGGAGGACAGCTTGAATGGGACGTTCAAAAGTTCGTAGACCTGTTGCCATTGTCACTCTCTTCTACACGGTGGTTGTCCACAGCCGCAACTGTGAATCGTTTGCAAAACTGGTGCTCGGCTGTGGAAGACTTCCGACACCCAGTATCACACACAAGCCTATGGAGAAGAAATAGCGAAGATGGTAACCTTTGGACGTGGATGAAGGCGGGAAGGGTAATAGGAGTGATGGCGGCGATTCTCGCAAGCCTGCATATGCGAACTGCTGACGATCCGTTCGGAGGTCCACAGGGAAATCCACGGATCATCTCATCGCCGCAAGCATTCAGTGTGCTGAGAAGATCATGGGAAGATCGACGAGCGGTTCTCCCAACCGGGATGAGGGAACGAAATTGAAGTCGGCTGCGTGCGGGGGGATGCGCATGGCTCGTGGAGTTAAGACGAGCGGGAGGAACGCAGCCGTGTCTTGATTAGCTGGCGAGATGGTTCGCCTGGAAAACCCGTTCGCAAATCCCATCGGCTTCTCGCTGCGGTTGTCGGCGCGGTCTGCACTCGGCGGTAGAAGGTGCATCTTGCTGCCTTCAGTCGCGGCTATGGCTTCTCGATTACGTGCCGATAGCTGAATTTTATGGGATACGGGAGGGGATACAGTCACCATCCCGAATTCTGTTTTGACCGCATGAAATCTGGAGCCGACGAGCGGACTTGAACCGCTGACCTGCCGATTACGAATCGGCTGCTCTACCAACTGAGCTACGTCGGCTTTGTCCAATTCTAAATGTGACGGTTACATGCGTAAAGCTGCATCAGAGTGCGCTACGCTATGGAATTCGCGCAAACACAAAAATGCCCGCAATCTTTTCGGATAACGGGCATTTTGGTGAGACTTAGACTGCTTGGACGTTCTCGGCTTGCCAGCCCTTGGGGCCCTTGGTCACGTCGAACTGCACGGTTTGGCCTTCTTGCAAGCTGCGGAAGCCGCCTGCCTGAATAGCTGAGAAATGCACGAAAACATCCTCGCCATTTTGACGGCTGATAAAGCCAAATCCCTTGGCGTCGTTAAACCACTTCACTGTTCCTTGTTCTGCCATGTTGTTGTTCCTATTTTCTGTTTTGAATTGTGCTGAGAAGATTCGCTGCTGGTGAGAGGGGGTGACGCTGGTTGGCGATACCGGCTTTCAACTGCGGGTGAGTCAAACTTAGCTGTAAACAATTATACCGATTTACGGGCAAAATGAAAGCAGAATCTCACAAAGGCTCAGTTCTCGGGCAATATGGGGCTGTTCGTGAGTGCGATGTACAGTTCGGATATGGCGTATACGATCAGGATAATCATCACAGGTGCAAGTGGATGAGAATAGCGGGCTTCCACATGCGTGACGTAGTACACAAGTGGATAGAAAAACAAAACTCCACCGAAGAGTAGTATGCCGCGAACGCGGTTTTTATTTGCTAAATACAAGCCAGCGAATCCCGTCAGACTCAAGGTTAGAAAGACACCCTGACGAAATAAATTACGCCCGCGGAGTAGCCAATATTCGTCAGGTGCGGTGATCCAGAAAAATAGCACGCGCTCTAATGTAGAAACTACAAATGCGCCTGGGTGTTGTTCCATAAAAGCGATCCCCAGCCTTTGTTTTTCAGACATATAGATAATTTCGCCGAGTTGATCATATTTCTCGCGTTCTGCCAAATTCCAAAAGGGCCCGCGGAAGCTTTCCCGTGAATATCCCTCCCCATGATTTCCTACGTATAGTTCAAATCCAAAATCGCTGCGAGGGAAGATGAACTTTCCCATAACTTTTTCGTTTCGCAAAATCCACGGAAAAACGACCAGCGTCAAGGCAAAAGCGAAAATTCCCAGCTCTCGAAAATATGCGACTAAGCTGCGGGGATGGGTTCGCCAAATCCAAAGCAGCGCTATGGGCAGGAACGAAAGCATCGCAGCATTCGTGAGCGCGATGAATCCCCACAACAGGCCAAAGCCTGTCCAATGGATCAAGCTATGCGATTCAGCCATCCGCAGTGCGCAAAAGATGGCCAGCGTCAGTAGAAAAGCCGAAAGGCTGGTCTCCCAAATGTGATGCGTCGGCCAGTAGATTGCATAAGGGAGAAGGGCCCAGACCCAGGCTGATACGGTTGCTGTCGTTCGTCCCAAGGTTTCACAAGCGACGAAGAAGATCGTGTAGCAGGTTAAAGCAGAAAACGAACTATTGAGCGATAGGATGACGAATGCCGATGCAGCCGAATAAATCCCGAAAATTTTGAAGATTCCCCCAAGCAGCAGAGGAAAAACTGGTGTCCACCACGCTGTCGGGCCACTCGCTGGATCGAAGACCTGACTGAATCCTCTACTCATAGCGATAGACCTGGCCAGGCGGCCCATCTCAAAGCCAAACAATGCGTGATCGTTGTCTGTGGGAATTAAGTAAAGATGATGCCCAAGAATATTCTCGAGTCGGAGAGCGAAAGCGACAGCGACAATAAACCAAGGAGAAGTCAGTAATATCAGAATACGGCTGGTCGATCTGGACGCTTCAGTTACCCCGGCCTTCATCGCTCGTATGGTAACTGTTTCGCGTCCAGCTCAGAAATTGCTAATGCATTGCCGGAGGAATGAATCATCAAGCCACCAACTTCGCGCGGCTTTGCTCCTCGTATTCCTTATCAGCCTCACTCGGCAGCAATACCCATAATGTATAAATCCCGAGCGCCGTCCCAAAAGGAACGTGGAAGAGCGCGAAGAAAGCAAGAACGATACTCAACATACGCGCCCATGGCTCTCTTTGTAGCAGTCCCCATCCGGCTGCGAATCCTGCAGCCGCTTTGAGTAGGATTAAGACGCCGATGAAACTGACGAGTGGCTGCAAGAAAGCGCGCGCTTCTGCCTGAGGTCCATGCGAAAAACGCCAGAAAATTGTATTCGCAACCACAAGGGCTGCCACTCCTTCGATAGCTTCAAATGCTGATATGGCCAGCCACAAAATACCAATCAGACGGATATGTTCCCGAACGCGGTTAGGACTCGGGTGTGAGATTTGGATTCCGCCGGTGATCTGCTTTCCGCATTTAGTGCAAAAGCCCTGGCCCATCTGCAACTGCGTACCGCACTGATCGCAAAACATAAATTCCTCCCGACACAAACTTTTCCGATTCCATAACTTTGTTAGTCAGATACGAATGAACTCAAACAATCGTTCAACCGGAACTTTCACAGACCAGGATTAATCTCTCAAAACGAAAAGGCCGCCCGGCAAAAGGCGACCTTTTCTTTCAAGGGAGAATAGTTCTAACGGAAGTTAAAGCCGCCAAAACTTTCTGGGCAAATCTTATGAGTCACCGGGGGGGGTGTCAAGATTTTTTTGGGAAATAAATAGCTTTGGTTTCAACAAGTTAGGAAAAAGGTTAATACGTGCTGTAAGTGACTCATTATGAGACAAGTACGTCATATTTCTAGCATAACTTCCGCCAATTGAATCATTTACCGTCAATTTGTGGCGTCTGAGGAGCGCCATGGGAGAGGTGAAGAGAGATCAATTCCACGTCTTCAGGTCGATCAAAGACCCTGTCCGGCCAAAGGCGTTTTACTAAGACACGAAGGCCGCCGAAGGCGATTCCAGCAACAATTGCGAAGCCGCCAATGATCCCGCAAAGATAAAGAACGTTGACGATCAGATTGCCTATATTGTCTTTCTTGGTGAAGTAAGTATTTTCGTTCCAGGTGACATCAGCTTCATAGTTCACTGATGCAAGTAAAGACTTTGCTTCGCTTTGTGACAAAGGTCCAGTCGCGATTACAACGATGGGCCCCGTCCGTTTGTCGAAGATCGGACTAGTGGCAATGGAATTTGCATTCGTCGTTCCGTTTGTCTGAGCCGCGGCTTGGGATCGAGCTGCATCGATTTTGCGTAACTCCTCGGCTGCAATTTGTGGCGTCGGATAAGAAACCAAGATCAAATCAGCATCGCCGCTCGAAGTGTTATAGATACCCTTGACCACTTCCGCGCCCGCGTTGAAGTTCACAAGCTGGCCGGGGATTCCAACCTTCTCCAGTCCAACTGGACCAATGATGTACTTAGCGGTGTTCTTTACGTAGGATTGCGCAGGCAGATAACGCGGCAGGCCGGGAAGCTTTCCAGTGTTGTCGGAGGGCAACGGAAGTCCGTTTGCGAGCTCGCGCAACTCGGCAGACGACATTGCGGTCAAGTTTTGAAAAACCGCATCGACCAGAATGTTGCCGCGATAAAAAAGCACCCGCTCATTAAGCGATGCTCCCTGGTCCCCTATTGTCTCGACTGGCATCTGCGGGAGCTTGTAGTAAGTAAATGCTCCGTAGGCTCCGCTGGCATCCTGGAATCGCGCTGCTTTAATAGTCAGTTTACGGCCATCTTCTCGCGCGTAAGTAGCCGATTGGAAATCAGTAAATCCGTATTCTTTCAACAGTGCGGCATTAATAGGATCAGCGTCCGCCGCTTCTTTGCTGGATTTAATAGAGGACTGGGCATGCCATCCAGCAAAATCTTGTGGAAGCATGCTGGCGGCGGAAGTTCCAGAGGGATTCCCCGCAGCGAAAGCAACCCCCGCGCAAAGCATAAGCACGATAAATGAAAAAAAAGATTTAAAAATCTTCATGAAAAGGAAGCTGGTAAAAGGCCTACATTATTAGACTACAGGCTGGCTAAGAAAGTTTCCAGAAGGCGCGGCTACTGCCCGCTTGCTCTATCGATTCGGCTGGCTACTTTTATTCCGCTTAAACCACTTACATACTTGGAGATACCGCGATAAAGAGATTCCGCGATCCGCTGCCGGTATTCGGGGCTCTCCAAATGACGCTCATCCCCTGGATTACTGACAAAAGAGATCTCGGCCAGAATCGAGGGCATATTGGCGCCGATCAGGACTATGAAAGGGGCCTTCTTTACGCCACGGTTGCGGATACCGGGGTTCTTTACTGATAGTCCATTGTGCAACGCTTGTTGAACGTCGGAAGCGAATTCGTGCGATTCTTCAATCTTCTCCTTGAGTGCAATCTTTTTCACTAAGTCTTGCAGTTCGTGAATCGAGTTCTGCGATACCGCATTCTCGCGTGCCGCAACTTCCAAGGCATCCGGAGATGAAGTGAAATTTAAGTAGTAAGTTTCCACTCCGCGTGCATCCGGATCATGGCTTGAATTTGCGTGTACGGACACAAATAAATCCGCTTGCTCTTGATTGGCGATGGAGGTACGCGTCTCAAGCGGAATAAAAGTATCGTCTTTCCGCGTATAAACCACTTCGGCGCCAAGCCGAGCGTCAAGCAATTTGCCCAGCCTACGGCTAACGTCCAGCACTAAATCTTTTTCTTCGAGCCCGTTTGGTCCAATAGTGCCTGTATCGTGGCCGCCATGTCCGGGATCGATCACGATCTTGCCGATTTTTAAACCGAGAGCTCGAATCAGCGATCGAGAGCCCGTGGCAGTCGGCTGCGCTTCGCGGATATCCACGACTGGTTTGCCTGTATTACGTCTTCCAGACAAACCAGCTTTCTTGACAGTACCCTTTGTCTTTTGGCTGCCCAGGGAAGCCGGGGTGCTCAAACTCTTATTGGGAAGCACCAATTCGGTCGCATCCGGTTTGTTCGATGCAATTTCGTCATCATCACTATCATCTGCTTCGATGATTACTTTCTTGGGAGCGGCGCCACTGGCAATCTTGGTGAGCTGAGGAGCGCTCTGTGAAGTGTTGTTCGCCAAAGGGCCAGTTTTGAGCGATTGGTCAGTCGTCGACATACCATCTTCATGGTTAGCAATCGCAGTGGGTTCTTTTAAATTGTGATTTCCAGCCGCTTGCTTGCTGCGGACCTCGATCATCAAGCGTGCCGGGTCCGATACTAAATATGCGTGATAATCAGAGTGCTCTTCCACCTCAAGTACAATGCGGGTCTGCCCTGGCTTGTATTGGGCCACGCGAATATCTTTCAATATGCCGTCGTTGATGTCGAAAGTCTTGCCGAGCAGGGTCGAATTCAACCGGCTATTCAGCAGATCGAAAAAAACCCGATCTGGATGGCTGATGTGTTGCGACTTGTATTCCGTATCTTGATCTAGATTGATTGCCACGCGTGTATAGCCGGGAAGCGACCAATGTTCGACGCCTGTGACTCGGGATGATTTTCCGGTCTTTGCATGCGAAGAAATTGTTCCGGCGGTCTTAACGTTATTTTCTGGGCTCGATTGATCTTTTGAAGGCTTCTGCCTGGCCGACGCGTCTTCATCAGTATTGTCAGGATTGTCTTCCGCAGAATCAGGAGAAGATGCGTCGCTGGCCGCGGATTTTGTAGCTGACTTTTCCTTCGACTTCATCGCAGCCGGCTGTACAGGTTGTTCCAAGTTTGCGCGTGCTTCCGCAGCGAGAGGGCTATGCGAGTAGCGTCGCAGGAATTCCTCGAAAATTTCATTGGCACGAGCTGTGTCGTTAAGATCGTCTTTGTATATTTCACCAATCGTCAGCAGGGCATCGACTCTTTCCTTGCTGCCCGGATACTCACGCCGCAGAAATTCATATTGGCGAATCGCAGACCGCATGAGGCCTGCGTCATTAAACTGGCGCCCCATCTCCATCAGCAATTGGGCGCTCGCGACTACACTGGGATCAGCTTTACCAGAACTTGGTGCAGCGAAATACACCCGCCGATAGGCATTAATCACCTTCTGATATTCACGGCGAGTCCGTTGTTCAGCGGAGCGTTCATTGAGCGCATCCCGCATATTTTCGGCATTTTCAAACTGCGAGTTGGCCCACGCGTCGGATTTATGAACGCGGGCGAAAGCGGGCAGAGCGGGAAGGAGTAAGAGAAGCGCAATACTCCCGCAGCGCAGCATTTGACTTCGTCTTAGGGTCTTCAATTTTCCGGCCACAGAATGCGATTCAACCAAACTTCATTAAATGCCGCCCAGCTACAAACCTCTTAATGCGTTTTCAGCCATCAATTAAGATGCAGACCATCAATCCGTGTTACTGATGTAAAGTACGCCCCGCTCATCTCGCTGTATCCGAACGGGTTCTCTCGATCCGATGCTTGAATTTGAGAACTCGAAGTGTGGACCTGCGCTTGATCCACCGTTGTACAACTGCGTGATCCGTTTTACATAGTTCCGCGTCTCCGCAAAATGCGGTACCCCCGCGCTGCGAGCAACCGCTCCGGCACCGGCGTTATATGCCGCCAGTGTCAGATTGACGTCGCCTCCGTAGCTCTCCATGAGCTTCTTTAAATGGCGAACCCCGGCATCAACATTTTGTTGCGGGTCAAAAGGATTGCTTACATTAAGTTGCCGCGCTGTTTGCGGCATGAGTTGCATCAATCCCATGGCGCCTTTGCGGGAAACTGCATTGGGATTAAAGTTTGACTCCACTTTGATCACCGCCCGTACGAGATTCGGATCGACATTATGCCGGGAAGCCGCTTCCTCAATCGCAGCGCTAATGTCTTTTTCCGATGACAAAGTACTTGTGAAAACCGGTGTATTAGGAGTTAAATAACCGTTTACTTCTGCAGCGGCGGAACGGGCGGCGCGAATGTTTGCCGCTGGAACCGGTTTCCATTTGTGCTCAGTTACACTCCAAAAAATTAACGAATTCTGTCTGGTTTTCAACCCTTGCGAGTGCCTGAGAGAAGGTGCTGCAACCGACTCGCTTACATAAATAGTGTGGCCACTTTCGTCCGTGGAAGTTGTGATCACTTCTTTGGTAGAAGCATTATTAACTTCTGCTTCCATAGTCCGTAAAAAGAACACAAAGAAAAAGAAAAGGAAGGTCGCGAGAAAACCAGCCGTCAGGGCGAGATGTGGGCGCTCTTGCATAGCTAAATTAAGATGATTGGCGACGATGAGATCCACCATCGCACTCCCACCTCAACCTGACGGAAAACTGTTTATTGCCAGAGTAAAACGATTATAGGGTGCAAGAAGAGAGGTGGGCAACGCTACAAAGGGTCATTGAACCAACGTGGTAATAAGCGTAAGTTGCTGAAAATAAGTAAAATGGTTGGTTGCTAATATTGCGGCTCTCACCAGAACGAATCATCAGGAAATGAGGCTGGACACCAAATTGCACAGTACAGGCCTCTTCCATGGTTATGCCCGAACCGGATCAAAACTGATAATCAAAGTTCATTGGCTGACTAACTCGTATCCGAAACTATTGTTCTTGCCACTCGATCTGATAACAACAGACTTGGGGCCTGGCATTCATATTTGCGAAACGAATCTGCAAGATTCAAGCTTCGCCGTTGCTTTACTCATTGGCCTGTTACTTGCCCTTTGCTTTCAACACAAGAAAAATCACTTATGCCATCCATAGATTTTCCTTCTGAAAACATTTTTTATACCCGCGACAAAAACAATCGATTGGACTCCATAGACCAAACGCCCTAACTTGCTCTGACTGTCGCACGTCCCAACGCGCTGTGGCATCGACTAGTTTTGCTACATCAAGAGAGTCCAACTTGAAGATGACGAATAGTTCGATGTCCCGTTACGCCCTGTGTGCCGGGATTGCTTTGGTTCTAGCTTTAGCTCCGCCAAATTCCGGAGCGCAAACTGACACAAGTTCTACAACCTCATCCGATCTGGCGAAGCGGGTTGATGATTTGGAAAAACAATTGGCAGAATTGAAAAGTGCTTTAGCGGCGCAGAAGCCAGCTGGAGCGACTCCAGCGGGTTCGGAGAAACCAGCCGCAACCGAAGCGCCTGCTGCCACTGCGGCTGCAACTTCGGCCCCGGCTGCAGCGCCAGCACCTACCGGACTTGCCGGTTTACTTGGCCCAACCACGTTAAGTGGATTCGTGGATGCCTACTACGGCTACAACTCCAACCAACCCGCGTCCCGCACGAATGCATTGCGCAACTTCGATATCAATTCGGGTCAATTTGGCCTAAACATGCTTGAACTGGTTGCGGACAAGGCTACGGATCCGGCGAACCGGGTCGGCTACCATGTCGCACTCGGGTTTGGTCAGGCTATGAATCTGGTGAACTCAAGCGAGGTGGGTTCTCCAAATATTCCGAGTACGCCATTGGGTGGACCGGCAGTTTCAAACTTCGACCAGTATTTAAAAGAAGGCTATCTCGAATACCTGGCTCCCGCCGGCAAAGGATTAAAAATCGACTTCGGCAAGTTTGTCACCAATGCTGGCGCTGAGGTCATCGAGAGCAAGGACAATTGGAATTACTCACGTGGCCTGCTCTTTTCCTGGGCAATTCCTTACTTCCATTTCGGCGCAAGAGCCTCGTATACGTTCAACGAGAAGGTGTCGGTGAGTGCGTCCTTGGTCAACGGGTGGAACAACAGCGTGGACAACAACACTGGCAAAACGGTTGGCCTCACTCTCACCGTTAATCCCAATAAAAAGTGGGGCATCATCGAAAATTACTACGGTGGGCCGGAACACGCCAACTATAACGGAGCCTTCCGGAATCTCTCCGACACAGTCATAACTTACACTCCAACCGCCAAACTTTCATTAATGGCGAACTACGATTACGGCCATGACCATTTTGTGACCAGCGCTCTTTCTGGTGTTCCTCCATTTATCGTCGGACCGCGTGCTGTTTGGAGCGGCCTCGCTGGATATCTCAAATATGCTTTCAACGATAAGTATGCCGTCGCTTTCCGCGGTGAATACTTCGATGACAATCAGGGGTTTGCTACCGGAACTTCCCAGGAAGCCAACGAATTTACGGCAACCCTCCAACGCACAATTGCGAAAGCAATTATTACCCGGCTGGAATTCCGCAGAGACTCGAGCGATGCACGAGTGTTCCCGCGCGGCTTAAACGGATTTGTATCTGGACAAAACACGGCGACAGTGGGAGTAATTTACGCATTCAGCACTGCACAGTAGGAACTCGTATTGATGTTTTGGCGACTCAAAAATCTATCTAACTTAAAGGAGCATTGCCCTATGCGGTCCATAGCGCAAAAAGGGAGCAAGTTGTCCCTCAGTCAGAAATTCTCCCGTCTTGCTTGTCGGTTGCGAGATCCCGAATGGAGGAAGTACGGAACCCTTCTGCTGACCGGCAAATTCATGGGCATCGGTTTAATGATGCTCATCATCATGGTGGTCTCTGGGCTCTTCTTTGCCCACGTTTCCGCGCAGACGGGTACGCCGGAAGTTAAGGCTTCCGACATCGTTAATCCGGTGAACACTGCCTGGACCCTGATCGCCGCCTTCCTTGTGTTCGGCATGCAAGTCGGCTTCACCATGCTCGAAGCAGGCTTCTGTCGTTCTCGCGAAACTGTGAACGTTTTAATGGAATGCGTTGTAGACACATGCCTTTGCGGCATTCTCTTTTACGCCTTCGGTTTTGCCTTCATGTTCAGCCACGGCAACGGCTTCATTGGATATCACTGGTTCTTCTTGCAAGGCGTGCCGGCGACCTATGAAACCTCTGGCGTTGCGTTCCTGGCGCTCTGGCTGTTTCAGTTCGCTTTTGCCGATACCTGCTCGACCATAACGTCGGGCGCAATGATTGGACGCACCGGATTCGTCGGCGATCTGCTTTATAGCGTTGCTGTTTCCGGTTTCATCTATCCAATCATCGGACATTGGGCTTGGGGCCCGGATGGCTGGCTTGCCTTAATGGGAAGCGATGGCCACGTCTTTCCTTCCCTTGGAATGGGTTTCCATGACTTCGCTGGATCCACTGTCGTTCACACCATCGGCGGATTTGTTGCCTTGGCCGGTTCGATCGTTCTTGGTCCACGCTTAGGACGCAAATTCAAGCGCGACGGCGGGGCTCCAATGTTGCCGCACGATTTGACCATTGCCGTAAGTGGTGGTCTGATCTTGTGGTTTGGATGGTACGGCTTCAATCCAGGCAGCACGCTTTCCGCAATGGATTTTGAAGGCGTTGGACGAGTTGCTGCGAATACAACACTCGCCGCCTGCGCAGCAGGATTGACCGCAATGTTTTGGGCTTATATGTCCAGCAAGAAGTGGGACGCAGGCTTCACCACGAATGGATTTCTAGCTGGGTTGGTTGCCATCACGTGTCCTTGCTATTGGGTGACACCAACGGGCGCCATTCTCTTGGGCGGCGTTGCCGGAGTAATCGTAGTTCTCGGTGTAGAACTGCTGGAATGGCTGCGTATCGATGATCCGATCGGTGCGGTTCCGGTCCATGGCATTTGCGGAATTTGGGGAACGCTGTCCTTAGGGCTCTTTGCTTGTGGAAAATATGGAGCGACAGGGCCGATCTCTCCCGACAATTCCGCTGCGCTCAAAGGACTATTTTACGGTGGCGGAACGCAAGTGCTGGTTGCGCAAGCCATTGGAAGTGCTTGCATAACACTCGCTACCTTCGCCGTTTCTATGGCCGTAATGTACGCGGTGAATGCGACTGGACTGCTGCGTGTTTCCGAAGAGGGCGAGCTCTACGGACTCGACTTGCACGAGCATGGTATTTCGGCTTATCCGGAATATTTGATCTCGGCATTAGGAGCTCCGGCTGGGATGGCTCAGCACGTACCGGCCAGTGAACCGAAAGCCGCCTTTGCGGTTCAGCCATTGCCGCGGGTAGCCAGTAAATGAGTCTGAACGGTCGCTCAGAAGGACGGGGAATTTCCCGTCCTTTTGCGGTAGCCTACAACTGCGTAAACCTGAGAGGAAAAGATGACGAAACTTGAAGCGATTATTCAGCCTTCCAAATTCGAATCGGTGAAGGAAGTACTCACCGAGATCGGAATTCAAGGTATGACGATTTTAGATGTGCGCGGCCACGGCCGCCAAAAAGGCCACACAGAAGTTTACCGAGGACGAGAATACAGCGTCGATCTTTTACCCAAAGTAAAAATTGAGTTAGTGCTCGCCGACGATCAAGTAGACGCCGTGGTCGCTGCGATCATTAAAACGGCTTCCACCGGAAAGATCGGGGACGGCAAGATTTTTCTATCGAAGATCGATCATGCAATCCGTATTCGTAATCAGGAGGTCGGAGCAGCGGCGCTTTAACGCGGGGCTTGCGTAAGGATAGCCGTCCACGGCTATCCGCTGCTTGATCGTCAAAGGTCGAGGACGATTTGTACAACGAAAATAGACTGATCGCGTCGTCGCGAAAGCCACGGCGCGATTTTATTGTGGTGCAGAGCAAGTCACATTCAGTAGATCGCATAAATCGCCACTCTGTTGTTCCCGCGCTGCTTGACCTGGATCTGAAAATTGCCCTAAGTTCCAGTTCCATTGAATGAAGCGCAGGATAGAAACAAAATCCATCTGCTGATGTGAGATGTAATTAGTTTTTGCAGACGGGGAAATTAGCAGAACCGGCACTCGCGCGCCTAAGCCAATTGTATTCGTTAACTGCGGGGGCGCGACGTGATCGTACCAACCGCCACTCTCATCCCACACAACAACTATCGCTGTACTTGACCACGCGCTCGATGCCTTCACGGTTTGAATCAAATTGTCGAGCCACTCAATACCATTGCCAATATTTGCTGCGCCGGGATGCATGCTGTTCTCCGGAGCAGGTTGAATCCATATGACGGCAGGTGCGGAACTCGAAGACAAAGTTGTGCTGAAATCCGTGATATTGAAATTCTGAACATGCGATGAGTTCGCGGTTGTTGTGAAGTACTGAAAGGGATTTTCTTGGGGTACGTAATCGACGCAAGTGGCATCTTGTTCGGTGTTGAAGTCTTCCTGATACCAGGTCCACGAAATATTATTCGCGGTCATTTGATCGCCTACGTTCTGGAATGGCAATGGGGGATCAATAGTGGCATAGGGATTAGGATCTTTCTTAATCGCCGCAGCCGTGCATGCGTCCAGTTGAGGATAGCCGAAGGCGTCAGTGCCAGTTCCCACGTTCGCTGAAGTCATATAAAGCACGTTGCTGGGTTCGCTAGCCATAGCAGAAGCGTAGAAATTATCTGCCAACGCATATTGCTGCGCATAAGACCAGAGCGTCTGGACACCATGCGACGTTCCGTCAGTCGCTGTGCCCACACTGGTGTTGTCGAAGTAATTCATGGAAATGTCGCCATTTTCAAAGGCATACTTATCCATCTTGCCGCTATCGTAAGCGGCGGTATAACTCGCCTGCGTATGATTCAGATCGCCAGGCGCTAGATTGTTTAGTAACGCAGGATGTACCGTGACCCCACCAGAGTCGACCTGGTTATAGCTCGCTAAGTTCGGATCCAGACCGTTTGCGTTTGGGAAGGTTCCAAATAGGTGGTCAAAGGAGTTGTTCTGCATCATGACCACAATCAAATGCGCGATAGGGGAAAGCGGAATAGTGCCTACAGTTACGGTGGCGCTCGCCGTGGTACTTGTGCCAGCTGATCCAGTTGCAGTCAGCACATACTTTGTTGTCACGGAAGGCGCGACAGTCGCTGAACCACTTGTTGGCAGGTTCGTGGTCGATATGGAAGGAGTAATAGTGACCGATGTAGCCTTCGAAGTCGTCCAACTCAGTGAAGCTGATTGACCTGGGGTCAATTGGGCGGGACTCGCTTGTAGCGATGCCGTAGGAGCAGTTGGGTCAGGGGCTGGCGAGCTGCTTCCACCACCACAGCCAGAAAAACTGGTCGCAAATGATAACACTACTACGAGGCACCAGGAATACTCTTTCACGGGGGCTCCAGGAACAGAAAGGATTTCGGCGCAGGACATACGATTCAGTCTCGTAATGTGAGAGTTGCTTGTTAAAAAATCGAAAGTACACCTGAGCACCTCGTATCGGATCGTCATCACGCTTTCTTACTGTGATAGGCTACTTTTTCCTCACGACTTGTAAAGATGAATGGTGAAGCTCCAGAGCGCCAGACGCCTAACTCTTTGATGTTATTCGGCTTTTGGTATCGCGCCTTGCCCAGCGCTCAAGTCACTCGCAATCGCCTGCACAAAGCCATTCTGCTCGAAACCCCATTGGTCCTGGGACGCGATGCTCAGGGCCGGGCTTTCTGTTTGCAGGACGCATGCCCTCACCGGGGCATGCCGCTCTCTTGCGGCAGATTCGATGGACAGCATGTCGAATGCAGTTATCACGGCTGGAAGTTCGACGCGCACAGTGGACAATGCCAAATCATCCCTTCATTAACTGCCGATCAAAAGCTTAAAGTCGATCGTATCTATGCTGGAAGTTATGCCTGCGAAGAGCACGACAACTATGTTTGGGTTTTCATCTGCGAGCCAAAGCCGCAGGGAGCCGGTTTCACCAAAGCCATCGAACCAAACACGCCCGTTCCGCGCGTTCCAACCTTTAGCGAAAAATTCAAGGTGGCACACCTCACCGCCGATCTGCCAGTGAGCGTTGACCACGGAATTATCGGATTAATGGACCCCGCCCACGGTCCCTTCGTTCATCAGGCTTGGTGGTGGAGAAGCCGCCACAGCATTCACGAAAAACAAAAAAACTTCGAGCCGATCCCTTATGGCTTCCGCATGAGCGCGCATACTCCAAGTTCCAACAGCGCGCCTTATAAACTGTTGCGTTTCTATGCGGATGCCGATTCGATTACGACAACTATGTTTGGGTTTTCATCTGCGAGCCAAAGCCGCAGGGA
>DASRFC010000034.1:0-38379 GCA_035651835.1 Terriglobales bacterium | reverse complement strand
TGGACAGACTGGAACTGCGGCACCGGGATCGGTAGCTCCGGGAGCTAGTCAGGGAACTTCGCAAACTCCGGGGGCTCAGACGCCTGGAACCACCAGCACGCCTGGATCGACCCCGGGCACCTCGCCAAGTTCGAATCCGAATATGACGCCGAACCCCGGCGGATCAACAGCTTCGCCGACTCCTGGAACAGCGGCTCCGACTCCAGGTACTGCATCGCCTACAACACCGGGCGCAACCACACCGGGCGCTACAACGCCAGGTTCAACTACGAGTCCGGGAACGACAACACCGGGAACTACAACGCCAGAAACCACAACTCCGGAAACAACGCCCCAAACTACAAATCCAGGTACTGGTACCTCATCACCGTCCGGGACTGGAACGACGACACCACCACAATCTTAAAGTATAAGAGTCACGGTTTCTCCTTGATGCAAAGCCCACCTACCAGTGGGCTTTGTTATTTCTACTGCGAGTGGGTCTTATTCAATTTGTGAGATAATTTTTGAAACAATATTTGCGAGGAATCATGGCAGAGCACAGAGTTTTTTGCGTCAAGTTGCAAAAAGATCTTCCCGGGTTAGACGAGCCACCCTTTGATACAGAGCTGGGCAGAAAAGTCTATGACAACGTTTCGCAAGAGGCGTGGAAAGGCTGGACGGAATTCTGCAAGATGCTGTTGAATGAGTATCGCCTGAACCCGGCTCGCCGTGAGGATCAGGAAGTGATTGTGAAGCAGATGGAGCAGTACTTTTTCGGTGCTGGATCGGCATTACCTGAGCAATATGTTCCCCCGGCTTCGTAGGAGCTGCGCATTCAAATCGTAATCGAGAGCTGATTACCAGCTCGTTACCTGCCCGATTTTAGTGCATTGTTCATCATCTCTTAACATTCGTCATTTACAAATGAAGTATGGATTCGGCGCTCTACGACACGCTGATCCTTTCAGACGTGCATCTCGGCGCGGAGACGAGCCGTGCCCGCGACGCGACAAATGTTCTTCGCGAGAACCGCTTCCGAAGACTAATTCTTCTGGGCGATATCTTTGCCGACCTCAACTTCGGGCGTCTCACAAAAGAGCATTGGAAGTTTCTTGGCTATATCCGCAAACTGTCCAACCCGAAGCGTAAAATTGAAATAGTTTGGGTAGAGGGGAATCATGACCTCGGACTCACGGATGTAATGTCCCACCTCGTTGGCGTAAAGGTTTATCAGGAGTACGTGTGGGACTATGCGGGCCTGCGGCATCTTGCGATTCATGGCCATCAGTTCGATGGGTTCGCAGTCAACAGCATGAGACTCAGTCATCTCGGAACCCTGCTTTATCTTCAAATCCAAAAATTTGATTTGAAGGGTAAGCCAATTGCGCGCTTGATTGACCGCCTAAACACGCGCTGGCTGCGCATGTCACCAAAGGTCGCCTCAGGCGCGCTGAATTATGCAAGCACGCACGGAGCTGATCGCATTTTTTGTGGGCATACGCATCAGTCCATGCACCAAGAGCAGGATGGCGTCCATTACTACAATTCCGGAGGCTGGGTCGATTCCAAGCCTGCGTACCTGACGGTTGGCGAAGAAGGAGTGCGAATTCATGAATACCGCGAGCGATCTGACGATCGTGATTCCAGCGAAGAACGAGGCGAAATTGATTCCGGATTTGCTGAATTCGCTGGTGAACCAGAACTACTCGAAGATGCGGAATACGAAAGTATTAGTAGCTGACGCGAATTCGACCGACGGGACTCCTGAAATTGTAGAGAGCTTCAATGACCGGCTGAATGTTAGCGTGATTGCCGGCGGTATGCCTTCCGCGGGACGCAATGCAGGAGCTGCTTTAGCGGATACGGACTATGTGCTGTTCCTCGATGCGGACATCGAACTCGCGTCAAAGTCGCTGATTCGAAATGCGGTTGAATTGGCGCGGCATAAAAAACTCCACTGCGTAACAACCAACATCATTTGCCGCGACGGAGGCTTTGCGGACCGGCTTACTTATTGGGTCAACAACATGTTTCAGTATCTTTCCTGCCTGCATCGGCCCTTTAGCACTGGCATGTTCATGCTATTTGACAAACAGCGGTTCAATGAGCTGGGCGGCTTCAACACGCAGATTCATTTCGCCGAAGATTACGCGTTAAGCAAGCAAGTGAAGCGGTCGAAATTCCGTATTGTTCGCGGCGGCGTATACACCACCAATCGGCGCCTGGAAAAGATGGGCCACTGGCGTGTAGCTGGACTGTTTTTCTCGACTGCGTTCAACTCCTGGAACAAGAAATTCTTTCTGCGCGATCACGGATACTGGAAAACTTAAATTCTGATTGCTCAAAAGTGAAACACCAGTCCAGTTGAGAATCGAAAACTGTTTTGCTTTCCTCCAAAGAACCGTGTTTGTAAATCGTCGCCCTGGAAGCGCCAGCCAATCCCGTGAATGATTCGGTAGTCGATGCCTCCGCCAAAAGCCTCTCCGAAAGATGTGGACGAATCAGAAAACCCGCTTGCACTTTCACTCACATGAGAGACTCCGAATAATGCATGAGCAAACGGCGTAAAGCGCCCAATAGGTACAGATACGCGCGGTCCAAACAGAACATTGTGCAAAGAGGCATGAGTACGGAACGCATTACAGGGATTTCCGATCGGCGCGGTGCATCTGGTATTAACAAACGAATCTCCAGAGCCATACAATCCACTCAAATCAGCAACGATTCCCACCCATGGAAGCACTTTCCCTTCGAGTGATCCGTTCCATCCATTTAGGTTATGGTGTGTGCCTGATCCCAGATTGGCGTTGTCATACGAGTATCCGATGAAAATATTTCCGCCCGGTATTTGAGCAACCCCCGTAGAAATGAACGCCAAAACGATGCATGCAACTATGCTGATCCTGCGCAAGAGTTCCTCCTGTTGTGAACTGACGCAAAAAGATTGGATGCAAGGCGAAAACCCCCGAATGGGGAGAAAGTTTCGTGCGATGTACTTCTTACTCTTACTTAAATTAACCAAATTTTTACACCCTTGGAATGGGGAGGAGAGTCCAATGACTAATAATTGCAAATTCAGCAACATGTAAACAAATGTACGGTAAGTTTCTTTTGGAAAATACAGGAGTCGAAATTGAAGTTGAACGTTACAATTCGCGCGCAAAATGATGTCGTGGTCGTCTACTGCAAAGGTCGGATTGTCTATCGCGATGAAGCGACTGCTTTGTCCGACAGAATAGCGCAGTTGCTCCCAGATGCTCGCAAACTGATACTTGATCTTAGTTGTGTCGAGATGATCGATAGCGCTGGATTAGGCGAACTGGTTGTTCTGTATATCTGGGCGCAGGCGAAGGGAAGTTCGATCAAACTTGCGGCACCTGATAAGCGCGTTCGTCATCTTCTGGAGCTCACGAATTTAGCTTCGGTATTTCCCATACATTCCACACTGGATGAAGCCATGCATTCCTGGCACGGCCAAGCCGCGTAAAATGAAGCGAGTCAGCGTTCTCGCTGAAACCGGTAACTGCCGCCACGCTCTAGCGAAACAGCTTCTGCAACTTTAAGAAAAGCGCGAGCAGCGTGAGACAAGCCTGCAGACTTGCGGTGAACGAGTCGCAGCTTGCGGTGCAAGCGCAATTCACGCACTGAAATACGGACCAGTTCGCCACGTGCAATTTCATCTTCTACGCTGATCTCCGGGAGAAAAGCCACTCCGTTTCCCATAGCGACGAATCGTTTGATGGCCTGCAATGTTGGCAGCTCAATGTCCATGTGCAGCGGTGTTTTGTGGCGTTGAAAAGCCTGAATGACCTTCTCGCGATAGGGGGATGACACAATGTGAGCGACAAAAGATTCTGCTCCCAATTGACGAATACTTATTTGCGATTCGTGCGCCAACGGGTGAGTAGGCGGAACGACAAAGGTCAACTCATCGAGGTACACGACAGTAGAAGAGAGCTGCGGTTCTTTTGGGTCATAGGTTAGAACTCCTAGCTCTGAGGTATGTCGCAGCACGTCATCCGGGATGTGGCTGCCAAGGGAACGATGAACAGTGATCCGGATCATTGGATGCAGGCGTCGAAATTCAGCAAGCACCGGAAGCAAATAAAGCGCCGTGAATTCATTGGCGGCAATTGCCAGTTTGCCTTTGTGTAATTCGCGCAGCTCAACCAGAGCTTCTTGAGCGTTCTCCCGCAGGTTGAGCAGCCTCTCAGCGTATTCCTGAAGCACGTGTCCTGCATCAGTGAGCGATCCGTCTCTAGAGGATCGGTCAAATAACGCCTCACCGATGTCATCCTCCAGCTTACGAATCGATTGACTGATGGCGGACTGAGTGCGATGCAATTTATCCGCAGCCCGAGAGAAACGTCCCTCGCGTGCGACGGTTAAAAAGACCTCCAATTGTCCCAAGTCCATCAGTATGCCTTTAGAAACTCTACTGTTGTAATAAGCGTTCCTTAAGCTATTAGCCTATGCTAATAATAATTGTAAGATTATAAGCTTTGCTTTATTTCCCTGTCTACGTACTATGGAGCTTGGCGATATTTAAGGAGCACACCTGTTATGGACAGAAAGCGAATTGCGATCTTCGATACGACGCTACGCGATGGAGAACAGTCCCCGGGCTGCAGCATGAAGGTGCAGGAGAAGCTACGCCTGGCAAAGCGGCTTGACCATTTAGGCGTCGATGTTATTGAAGCTGGATTTCCTATCGCTTCCGACGGTGATTTTGCGGCCGTGCAAGCAGTTTCCGCCACAGTTCAGCGCCCCATTATTGCCGCTTTAGCGCGCGCTTCGAAACACGATATTGAGCGCGCATGGCAGGCACTGGCTAACGCTGTCCGTCCACGTATTCATATTTTCCTTGCGACTTCCGACATTCATCTGCAATACAAACTTCGGATTTCTCGTCAACAGTGCCTGGAACAGGCGCGGGATTCGGTGCGTTTGGCAAAGTCGCTGTGCCAGGATGTGGAGTTTTCGCCCGAAGACGCGACTCGTACGGAACCTGAATTCCTGTATCAGGTTCTAGAAGCTGTAGTTGAAGCTGGGGCGACTACTCTTAATATCCCCGATACTGTGGGATACAGTGTGCCGGCTGAGTTCGGAGAACTGATCACTAACATTCGAAACCGGGTGCGAGGGATAGAAAAAGCAACAATCTCCGCCCATTGCCATAATGATCTCGGACTGGCAGTTGCTAACACACTTGCGGCAGTCGCTGCAGGAGCACGTCAAGTCGAGTGCACGATCAATGGAATCGGAGAACGCGCAGGAAATGCTTCACTAGAAGAAATTGTTATGGCTCTTCGTGTTCGTCCCGATAAGTTCGCTTTTGACACTGGCGTGGTGAGTGAAGAGCTATTTCCCATTAGTCAGCTGCTCGGCGAAATCACCGACGTTCCTGTGCAGCCGAATAAAGCTATCATCGGACGGAATGCATTTGCTCACGAGGCGGGTATTCATCAAGATGGCATGTTGAAAAATCGGTTGACTTACGAAATTATGACGCCGCAATCCGTGGGCGTACCCGATTCAAAGCTTGTGTTGGGCAAGCATTCCGGACGTCACGCGCTGGGACTGCGCTGTGAGCAGTTGGGATATCAGTTTGACCGGCGTGAGCTAGATGAAATCTATCGCCGCTTCGTGGTTCTGGCCGATGAAGTCAAACATGTGCATGATCATCATCTGTTGACGCTCATTCGCGAGACTCATGGACCAGTGCAAACTCCCGCGGCGCAAGCCGCGGCAGCTGCGGTTGGGGTGGGAGATCCCGCTTTTGAAAAAGCTTTTCCCGCAGTGTTGCCAACCGATTTTAGCGCCGCAAGTTTACCGTTGCATCCCAACACTGATCATGCCCGCGAGCAGGAAGACTATCTTTGGGGAGTTTAAGGGAACCGCCACTCAATCAATGTAATAAAATCCCGACTGGGATTATCGGCTTTTCAACGTTTGTTTTCTGCGACAATAACACTTCATGTTTCTCAAGATAGCGGTTCTTCCGGGTGATGGCGTTGGTCCTGAGGTTACGGACGAGTCTATTCGTGTACTCGAAAGCGTGGCTGTTGCGTTCGGCCACGAGCTTCAGATCACGAAAAAAGATGTAGGTGGCGCGGCTCTCACCAGCAGCAACGATCCGCTTCCTATTGATACATTGCAGGCGTGCTTTTCTTCAAATGCAGTCCTTTTAGGTGCTGTTGGGGGTCCTGCTTTCGACAATTTCCCAAGCAGTCTTCGTCCAGAGGGAGGACTGCTGCGGCTGCGGCAGGAGCTGGGAGTTTTTGCCAACCTGCGGCCAGCGGTCTGCTTTTCATCACTTGAAGGTTCTTCTCCGCTTCGCCCGGAAATTGTCCGCGGAACGAATGTTCTAATCGTTCGCGAGCTACTGGGAGGACTCTATTTCGGCCAACCCCGAGCAATAAGCGGGCAGGCTGGCAAGCGTTCAGCAGTTGACACCATGAGTTATGGAGAGCCGGAAATCGAACGTATTGCCCACGTGGCCTTTGGACTGGCGCGTTCGCGGCGACGCAAGGTGACTTCCGTGGACAAAGCCAACGTTCTTGATTGTTCACGTCTGTGGCGTGATGTAGTCACTCGCGTTTCGCGGGAATACTCCGATGTTGATCTATTCCATATGTATGTCGATTCCGCTGCAATGGCTCTCGTTTCCCGGCCAGCTGATTTCGATGTAATCCTCACGGAAAATATGTTTGGGGATATTCTCTCCGACCAAGCAGGCGCAGTCGTAGGTTCGCTGGGTATGCTGGGTTCAGCAAGTATTGGTGGGGAGATTGGTTTGTACGAACCGGTGCATGGTTCTGCTCCGGATATTGCAGGCAAAGGCATTGCGAATCCTCTAGGCGCAATTCTTTCTGCCGCCATGCTCCTGCGTCATTCCTTTAATCTGGAAACTGAAGCGGCTGTGGTTGAAGCTGCGGTAGAGAAGGTCTTGGCTGCTGGTTTTCGCACTCGCGATTTAGCTAAAGACGGCCAATCTTGTCTGAGCACCCAGGAAATGGGCCGCAAGATTCTCGAGGCAATCGAGCAGCGCGTCGAAGTGCGATCCTGATTATTACTGTCTAATATTACCGATTCAAATATGCATTTCAGCAAAACTACAGGGGTAGATCATCGCGCGCGGGAAGGAGTAAACTAGGGTTGCGCAATTTTTTTCACCATTAGATGGTTTTATGGTTTCCAAGTGCGCCAATCCCGGTTGCTCAGCTGTGTTTCGATATCTCCATGCGGGCAAGGTGTTCCGGGTAGAAGTTGAATCTCCTAAATTTGATAATGCAGAATTTGGCAGGGATGTGGAGATGAAAAAGCCCGCCCGGCGCATTGAATTTTTCTGGCTATGTCAGGAATGCGCGTCGAAAATGACTCTTGTTTTTAGTAAAGATAACGGCGTGGGAACTAAGCCCATAGCTCGAGCCAAAGCCGTTGCGCTATAAAATGTGGGGTTGAACCTGCGCAGCTGAGTATTTCCCGCGAAAAGCATTGCGCCGAATTCTCAAAACTTCAGCAAACATGCGCATACCATCGCGCAGCGGATTAATTCTGGTTCCTTCGCGATGCGACCAGACAACAGGAACTTCTTGAATGCTGAATCCGAATCTCTTGGCTAAGTACAATATTTCCGGATCAAATCCCCAACGTTCAATTTGCTGGAGCGGAAAAATAGCCTGTGCTGCCCGCCGGGAAAACGCTTTAAATCCACACTGTGTATCTTTGTAATTAAGTCCAAGAATCATGCGCAATGCCAGATTAAAAACTCGTCCCAGGATTTGGCGGAGCAGCGGTTGCCGTTGGGCTTGCAATTCAGGTTTCAGCCAGCGCGAACCAATCGCTATGTCTGCGCCATCTTCAATGGCTGCAAACAACTTGTCCGCTTCCTCGATCGGCGACGAGAGATCCGCGTCGCTAAAGAGAAGAATGTCTCCGCGAGCCCGCAACATGCCATGGCGTACGCTGTATCCTTTGCCACGATTCCCCGGATTATCGATCAGCCGCAGCAACGGGTTGTTAACTGCATAGCTGCGAACAATCTCACAAGTATTGTCAGTGGATCCATCGTTCACAACAAGAACTTCCGCGTCCCATCCACGTTTTTTGGAGTAAGCAAGAACCTTTGCGAGCGTGTCGCCAATGCGAACGCCTTCGTTATAGGCGGGCAAAATAATACTGTAGGTAAGGGGCTCCAAAATATGTGTGAAAACGCCGATATAGTGTCTTACAAACTCAACAAGACGGCAACAGTTATTTAGATGCTGAAATCCGCGTCCGAACACCGGGATTTCTGAGGAGTAAGCGCGGAATTTGAGTATGGAAGCGCCTTTCAGGCAACGCGCTTCTGGGCTTCCAGCATGGAGAAAAATTCCATAACAAGTTCTTGATCCCACAGGCCGGAGCGAGCTTCCTGGCGCATGGTGGCGGCGGCCTGCAAATGGGACAACGGGCTTTTATACGGACGTTCTGTCCGCAGGGCATCGTAAATGTCCACCACTTGTAAAATTCGAGGCAGGAGCTGAATCTCATTTTTTCGCAAGCCGTCTGGATAGCCGCTACCATCCGAATGCTCATGATGTTGGCGGATAATGGGAAGCACTAAGTGCAACGACTTGAGGGGGCGGCAAATATTTTCCCCGGTAATGGGGTGCTGTTTCATGATGGCCCATTCTTCCGGAGTCAAATTAGAACCCTTCTTCAGAATTTCATCGGGCACAGCGATTTTGCCCAAATCGTGTAAGTACCCACCCCGTCGCAAGGCCACAATACTCTCTTCTTCCAGACCAAGATGGCGGCCTAAAAGCGCTGCATTTTCAGCCAGCCGTTCGCAGTGTCCCTCGGTATAGGGATCGCGGCTTTCAACACTCAACCCCAGCGTACAGATGACCGTTTCAGCTGTTTCCAATTCATCCGTAAATTCTTTGATTTTCAGCAACGACTTCACGCGAGCGAACAACTCCTCCGCAAAAATGGGTTTATTGAGGAAATCGTCGGCACCCGCTTCAATTCCACGCAGACGGTCTTCGCGATTCGTGAGGCCCGTGATGAGAACAAACGGAATCAGACGAGTCGCAGGATCGTTTTTTATTTGACGGCAGAATTCATATCCGGATTTGCCAGGCATCATAACGTCGGAAAGAATCAGGTCGGGAGCTTGTCGCTGAATTTCGGCTTCCGCCTGCGCAGCATCCTGCACGGCAACCACGTCATACCCATCCGCGGCCAGCAGTTCGCGCATGACGGATACGATTTCCGGATTGTCGTCCACGACCAATATCCGAGCAGCGCGGCGTCGAGGTATTAGCTCGCTCATTGCGCGAAAAGACCGGCGGTGTGACGGAAGAGTTGGGTTAGTCTTTTTGAGAACATCATCCATGAGTACTTCAGGAATTTCTATTTCATGAATTGTAATAGATATTCATAGTTGATGTGATTCGTATGCGAGCAGCTTTGCTATTTTTACTTGACGAAGATTGCTCCCAGTTTGGAACTAGACTGCTCGACGTGTGTTGACCGCACTTGTTTGCGTTCTCATGCAGTGCTTACGATTCGCCATGCACATTTTTTTGCGTTTGCGCGTAGCAACGGCAGCGGTCTGGCTCTGCTGTTTTTCAGGGCAGGCCAGGGCGTTGGCCAAGTTACATATCATCAGTTTCGGCAAATGGACGAACGTTAAGTACATAACAGGACAAGGCAATGATAAGTCCGTAAATCTAAAAGTCCGCCCACTTTACATTGATAACCGGATTAAGGAATTTGTGTTCGGCGCACCGCATGACGTAACTGACCGTTTATTTGTAGTTCGACGAGCTTTTCGTCTGAATGATGCATTACCCGAAGAATCGAATGGCGCGCGCTGGGAATGGCAGCTCGGAGGGTGGCTGTTGGTCGACCGCGTTTCTGGCCACGTCTCCCAGTTGCTGTTATCGGATTTCGATTCCGATAATTCGATTGCCAGTTGGTATCGTGACTATGTGGCCTACTGTGGTATTTCCAGTGACGGGCAAAAACTCTATGCAGTCGTGCAGCAATTAGGCCGGCGTAAGCCAGTTCTCAGGAAAACCATTCAAGAAAGGGGAACAGATAATCTAGCTAAATCAGAGTGTTCGACCACTTGGCGGCGACAACCTGCAAGTGTAACTTTCACCACGGATAAGGGTCAAAATCAAGAAGCAGACCATAAATTCACATTCGCCGTTCGAGGAGGCATGGTGGATGTCGTTACCCGAGATCCAACCAACGATGAAGAAGAGGGAAGCGAATCCGAATAGCAGACTTACTGAGGGACTGACCGTTTCAGAAGCATAAAAGCAAATAGCAGCGCAATGCACGACGCTAAAAATATTCCCCGAGTCCAATTCTCTTTAACGTCCGGGGGGCTCATCAGATGTTGTGCCAATCCTGCTCCGACGACAAGGCCCGCTACCAAGCCGCCTATATGAGCGGAGTTATCGATGCCGCGGACTACTCCTCCAAAAAATAGATTGTAGGCGGCAAAAGTGAGCAAACTCTTCATCGTTCCACGAAGAGCTTCTTTGGGAATGGGCAGTTTTCCCAGATATAAAGCTGCGATTAGTGCCCCGGCTAATCCGAAAATGGCTCCTGAAGCTCCGGCCCCTACAATATTAGGGTGCCACCACATGCTGGCCAAACTACCCGCAATGCCGCATACCGTATAAGTTAAAAAATAAGTCCAGCCTCCGAAGATCCGTTCCGCTAAAAAACCGAGATTCCAAAGGCACCACATGTTTAGCGCGATGTGAATGATTCCAATGTGAACGTAGTTGGCTGCCAGCAATCGCCATGGTTGGCCCAAAGTGAGAGGACCGAAATTCGCGCCCCATTTAAGCAGCTGTCCGATTGTTGGTTCCACTGGAGAAGCTCCCGACAACACCATTCCAAGGAACACAGCAGCGTTCATTCCAACAATGATTGATGTCACAGGCGGCAAACGACGAGACGTAGCACGGATTTGTGGCGGCGGAGCTGGGTTGGTTGTAGAGGACCAACTATTCGGGACGTCCACTGCGGTACGGCGGCATTCGGGGCACACATCGATCCGCGCACCAAATGAGAACGCAGGCAGTTGTCGCCCACAAGCTATGCAGTTAGCCATTCATCCCGGTCCAATCTGTCGGAGTATTTGAAGCGCCACCGGAACCCGTGATTCCGATGCAGTCGCAACTTCTACTTCTAAATTAACATTGTTCGTTAGCTGGCTGCGTTGACAGTCGCGACCTCAGGCGTTTTGGTTTTTTGCATTTTAGCGCTGGTAACCAACACCACTGCGGTAACGACGATTGCGCTCCCCATCAGAATGTAACCATCGATTTTCTCATGTAAGACCAGCCACCCGAGAAAAACAGCGACTACGGGATTTATGTAAGCATAAGTAGAAACTTTGGCCGTGGGCACGTGTCCGAGCAGCCAGATATAAGCGGTATAGCCAATCCATGATCCGCAAACAATCAGGTATACAACAGCGCCGATTCCTTTTGGTGTCCAGGCAACGCGGGAGAAATCGCGCGAAAATATTGCTATGACCAAGTTTCCTGCTCCCGCAAAGATCATTTGCCATGCCGTGGCAGTAAAAGATGGGGGTCCTGATTGCCAACGCTTTGAAAGCACTGATCCGAGCGCCCAACTACATGAGCCTCCCAGGAGTGCTAGCGAGAACCACAGTTCTTTTCGGCCCAAGGCACTGGTTTGCATCAGGGACGGCCATATCAGAACTGCGCTGCCGATAATTCCCAGTACAAGCCCGATCAATCCTCGTCGCGAGATTCGGTGCTGGCCGAGCAGAAGCGTATCTAATACCAGCAACCAAAGCGGGGTTACAGCAAGAAGCAACGCCGCTAATCCCGATGGAACGTATTCTTCTGCATAGGCAAGCGTTAAGTTGCCTCCCATAAGGAGCAGAATTCCTACAATTGCTAGTTGCAGAAACTGTCGGGGGCAGTAAGAAATGTTTTGGCCGCGTACATAGCAATAACCGAGTAAAACGATTCCAGCAATTGAGAATCGGATCCCACACATGAGTGGGGGAGGAATGCTTTGGATTGCGATGTCGATGCCCAGGTAAGTTGAGCCCCAAAATACATAGACCAGCGCAAAAGCGAAAATGACACTCCACCGAGATGGTCGCGTTGTGTGAGGCATGAAAGGGAGTAGAAGTTAAAAGTATCAGACGAGAGTGATGCGCCAGACGATTCACAATGAAAGGTGACGGGAGTTAGCTAGAGGTCGGAGTGGGTGGTTCTCAGATTAGGGAAGGAACACGAGAAATAATACTGGGCTAAACAGCAGCAAGCATTCGGTAAACAGGGGGTTACGCTATCCGCAATGCCCAGTTATAATGTACTCAGGATGAGCACCAATGTCCCTCCAGAACCCCAATTCGCACCTGCCTGCGTGCTGGCTGCACTCTCTCGTGTGCCCGCGCCGTCATTTGGCAGTTTTGCCCTCGCAAGTACGCCCCAGTCTGTTCGGTAGCGACTAACTACGACTCTCCAACTTTGATGTGAAATGTGGCTGTCGATAAAAGGACAGTTGCGAAATGACCAAATGGCCGTTGGCCATAGACCGTTTTTCGGGAGGATTCCATGTCGACCAAGACTTTAGTCGGACCTAAGATTATTACAGCCCTGCCAGGCCCCAAAGCTAAACGCATCATTGATGGCGATGACAAATACATCTCACCGTCTTATACGCGCTCTTATCCCCTTGTCGCGAAGCACGGCCGCGGCATTGTCGTTACTGACGTAGATGGGAATGAATTCTTCGATTTCTCCGCCGGAATTGCCGTGACCTCGACCGGGCACTGTCATCCGGAGGTCGTGGCCGCAATTCAGAAACAGGCTGGCGAATTGATCCACATGTCGGGCACCGACTTTTATTACGAGAGCCTTGTGACTTTGGCTGAACGTCTTTCGAAGAATGCCCCCATGCCCGGGCCACATAAGTTCTACTACGGCAACTCCGGAGCGGAAGCCGTTGAGTGCGCGCTGAAACTCGCACGCTACCACACGAAGCGGCAGAACGTGATCGCGTTTTTCGGAGCATTTCACGGGCGTACCATGGGTGCGCTTTCGTTGACCGCTTCAAAGCCGCAACAGAAGCGCCGTTTCGCGCCTTTGGTTCCAGGGGTTACGCACATTCGTTATCCCGATGTGTATCGTGGCTGCTCCGGCGGTCCGCAGGATGCAGAAGCCTTCGCGCTGGGTTGCGCTCGCTTCATTGAAGAGAAGTTATTCAAGACGATACTTGCTCCCGAAGAAGTAGCAGCCATTTTTGTTGAGCCTGTACAAGGGGAAGGCGGATATGTGATCGCGCCCACAATCTTTATGCAGGAGCTGCGCCGCATTTGCGACAAGCACGGGATTTTATTAGTGGCAGATGAGGTCCAGAGCGGTATCGGACGTACTGGCAAGTGGTGGGCGATTGAGCACACGGGGGTGCAGCCAGACATCGTTTGCAGCGCCAAGGGAATTGCTTCCGGCATGCCACTGGGCGTGACTATAAGCAAAGCCGAAATCATGGACTGGATACCGGGTTCGCACGCTTCCACATTCGGCGGAAATCCTATTTGCATCGCGGCAGCTCTGGCGACGCTTGATGTTATCGAGAAAGAAAACTTATTGCGAAATTCGTCCGAAATAGGAGCGCACATGTTGAAGCGCATGTCCGATTGGCCGAAGAAGCACAAGATAGTCGGCGACGTCCGGGGACGAGGCCTGATGATTGGGGTAGAGATCGTCAAAGATCAGCAATCGCAGGAATATGCGGCAGCTGAGCGTGACCGCATTGTTGAACTAGCATTCGAACGGGGTGTTCTGTTCTTAGGGTGCGGCCCGAGCACAGTACGCATTTCGCCGGCGCTTGTGGTCACAAAAGACGAGGCGGATGTCGCCGTCGATGTACTTGAAGAATGCATCTCCATCGTTGCTAAGAACGTATAACCGCTAATCTGGTAGTGGCGTAATTCGAGATTACGCCACTGCCAAATCATAATATTGTGCTTCGAACCGTGTGCATGCGACCACGGCGTTAGTAAGCGTAAGCCTGAAGAAGGGTGAAAACCACGACGCCTGTAATCGAAACATAAAGCCAGATCGGGAACGTGAATCGCGCGATCCTTTTATGCATTGGGAATCGCCCGCTCAAAGAGAAGAAAAATGTAATCAGCACAAGCGGTAATGCGACGATTGAAAGGAATATGTGACTGGCTAAAATTGAGAGATACACAATACGAATGGTTCCGTGAGCGGGGAAACGAGTATCTCCGTGAAGAGCATGATTCACGATATAGCTAATTAGAAACAGCGACGAGAATCCGAACGCCGTCAACATGCTCGCCCGATGGGCCTTCCAATTGCCGTGCTTTATAAAGTACAGGCCAAAGCAGAGTGCGGTCGCGCTGAGTCCATTCAGAAACGCATTTAATTCTGGCAAAAAGACATATCGCCGGGCGAACTGCGCGGGAGCCTGGTGCAAATAGAGCAACCAAAGAAGGAATAAAACCGCGACCGTACTGACAGCGAGAATGGAAACGAGGACGGATCGTGGAGTGGTCTGGGTCTGGTGCATGGGGCCCCAAGAACATGATACAGCGAAGAAGGAGCCAGGAGGCCAGCCAACTTACTCAAACATTAAGGTAAACTTACTATAGGCGCAGCAGCGCCGGGAAAGGAGAAGTAATGCCCGTCGCTATCAATGAAGAGGAAGTCCTTAGCGCCCTTAAGCAGTGTTACGACCCTGAGATTCCGGTCAACATTGTGGATTTAGGATTGATTTACGGCATCCGCTTTGAGCCTATTGGAGAAGACAAGCACGACGTAGTGGTAGATATGACTTTGACGGCCCAGGGATGCCCCGAGCACGTCAATATCAGTCAACAGGTTAAGGCGCGAATCGAGCAGTTGCCGGGCGTTGCTAGTGTGACGGTGAACGTCATTTGGGAGCCCGCTTGGACGCCTGAGCGTTTAAGTCCTGAAGCCAGGCAGCAGTTGGGCATCGACTGAGTCGCCATCTCGAATGACTGAGCTAGTTCTTTTCTAGCGAGCCAACAATGCTTCGTACCAGTTGGAGCCGCGGCTCTCGGCCGCTTCAGCCAGGCGCTCCCCCACTCGAGATATTACATCCAGATAAGAGGTTCCTCGCTCGATATATTCGGGCAGATTTTCACGAATCTCAGCGAATTTTTCCGGATACTCCGCAGCCAAAGTAGCCAACCCAACGCCGCCTGCGATCAGACCAGCGGTCTTGTTGCCCTTCAGAAACATGATGACCGCGACAGCCGCCGAGCCCGCAAGTAATCCCTTCTTCCAGTTTTCCATTCCATCCTCCGATCAGTAATTGTAACCAAGGCGGGAAGCTTTAAGCTTTATACTTCATTCGCTTTCATTCACCTACCGGAGGACTTGGATGCTGAAATCACGTTTTGAGGTCTGTGCCTTTGTAGTTCTTTTCTCATCGGCCCTCACCATGGCTGGACAGACTAAGCCTCGTGCTCGCGACCTCGGCGTGCCATTTGATGGAATTCCAGGGCCATTCAATGCAATTACCGATGTTAAAGGCGTGGAGGTCGGGCATACGACCCTGATCTCTGGCGATGGTCCTCTAAAAGTTGGTGTCGGCCCGGTACGTACCGGCGTAACTGCAATTCTCCCGCGTGGCAAAGATTCCAAAGACGCAGTTTTCGGCGGGTGGTTCACTTTGAACGGGAACGGCGAAATGACTGGCACGACATGGCTTGAGGAATCGGGATTCCTCGATGGCCCCGTAATGATCACAAATACGCACAGCGTTGGCGTTGTGCGCGACGCGGTGATTGCATGGAAAGTAAAGCGCGGGCAAGCCGATATGGAGGGATATTGGTGGTCATTGCCAGTTGTTGCCGAAACCTGGGATGGCTGGCTTAATGACATAAACGGTTTCCAAGTAAAGCCCGAAGATGCATTCCATGCTCTCGATACTGCTCACACCGGATCACTTGAAGAAGGAAGTGTTGGCGGCGGCACGGGTATGGTCTGCAATCAATTTAAGGGGGGAATCGGTACCTCGTCCCGTGTTTTGGATGCGAAGCACGGCGGTTACACAGTAGGCGTGCTCGTGCAATGCAACTATGGGGAACGCGATCAACTGCGTATAGCGGGTGTTCCGGTGGGAAAAGAGATACCCGAACACAAGGCGTATGAAAATGACAGCGACATGGGCTCGATCATTATTGTCGTGGCCACGGATGCGCCCCTGATTCCGACACAGCTCAAGCGGCTAGCAAAACGCGCTTCTTTGGGGCTCGGTAGAGATGGCAGTTATTCCGGAGACGGATCGGGCGACATTTTCGTCGCGTTCTCGACAGCAAATCCGGGAGCCGCTTCACCCGAGGGCATGCATCAGCTCACGATGTTGCCTAACGATCAAATGGATCCGTTGTTCTTGGCGACGGTGCAAGCAACCGAAGAAGCCGTGGTAAATGCAATGGTGGCCGCCGATACGATGAAGGGAATCGACAATCACACAGTGATGGGGCTGCCGCACGACCGGCTGAGAGAAGTGCTGAAGAAATACAATCGGTTGACGAAGTGAATATCAACGTGCGTGACTGTAATCTAAGTTGACAATTCTTGTGCAGGAGCTTAGGGCTTAGTCCCCATCAACAGTAACGCTCCAACTCTCTTGAATGCTTTCAAGTCTTCCAAACTATGAAATGATTTTGTCTTGTAGTCCTCTGGCGTCGGCGTGTCATCGGGAATCTGCTTCGACTCGACTCTCTCAAATCCGTACTTCTGGAACATCTCCTCGTATTCCGCCGCTGACCTTACATGAACCGGGACGTTCAGCTTGTCCACCCATTGCAATGAATATTGATTATCGCGGTACAAATTAATCAGGATGAACACTCGCCCACCGGGAGCCATGACCCGGAACAGTTCATCCAATGCCCGCTCTTGATCGGCATAGTAATAGAACGATTCAACCGAGAGGACTTTGTCGAAGTAATTGTCCTGCCACGGGATCTTCTGCGCCGATTCCATGACATATTGAACGTTTCCGAAATCCTTTGATGACTCCTGCGCCAACAGGATCATCTCATCAGAAACATCCAGCCCTACTACCTGCCCCAATTGCTTCCCGCCTGCAACTGACCGGGCAAGCAGTCGTGTTGCCCAGCCTGCGCCACATCCAAGATCAAGCACGCGATCTCTGGGCCGCAGATCCATCAGCTGAATTGCCTTTTGAGTGATGTCGAGATGATGATGTTCCATCTTCTCGCCCTCTCCCGCCTGAGCCCAGCGGTTGAACTCCTGCTGTAGTTTTTCGTCAGGGCTGATCTCGTTTTCTCGCATGAGCATTCCTTGTGCGTCCGCATCTTACGCCAACGGTGGGACGGCGGCACTACCTGTATGCTACATTTCCTTCCAGATGGCACCAAGCCCAGAGCCTATTTCTGAATCCCCGCGTGACCCCGAGCCACTTTACTGTCCACGATGCGCGGTAGAGATCTCCGATCCACTTACCTGCGGCGACTGCTCTTCTGTAATTTGTCGCCATTGCGGCACGCCTTTGGAATCGCCCGACGAACTCGGAATGGGCTAATTATGAACCTTCCTGCCGTCGCGCCACCACCCGCCGCCCCAGAGGTCGATTCTCAACCGACCCTGATTCGTGGTCTCTCGCTTTTGGATTCAGTTCTTCTGCTCGTCGGTGGCATCATCGGCTCTTCCATATTTTTGACGGCCAAAGACATTGCCGCAGTACTGCCGCATCCGGTGCTGTTTTTATCAGTCTGGGTTTTAGGCGGACTGATTTCCCTTTGCGCCTGCTTCGCCTTCGCCGAACTCGGATCGATGTTTCCCGACTCAGGCGGCCAGTACGTATACATGCGCGAGGCTTTCGGCGACTTGGCAGCGTTCCTGTACGGATGGATGCTATTCGCCGTCGCGAATGGAGGAAGCATCGCGGCGCTGTCTGTTGCTTCCGCAGCATATTTGGGTGGAATTATTCCAGTTATTTCACAAGATCACGTAGTCCTCTCAGTTGCCGGAATCGTATTAACCCGGGCTCACGTCGTAGCGGTGATTGCGATTGTGGTAGTCACATGGATCAACGTGATTGGACTTCGGCGAGGAGCACTCCTGCAAAATATTGCGACCTGGGCCAAGTTTGCTGCCATGGCCGCATTCGTTCTGCTCGGATTCACGATCGGCAAAGGCAATTGGCATCATTTCACGTCGAGCAACTGGACAAGCGCTCACGGACTCAGCATGGGCCTTGGCCCCACGCAATTACTTTCGGCTTTTGGAGTCGCGCTCATTGCTGTTTTCTGGGCCTATGACGGATGGGTATACATCACATGGGTGGCTGGCGAAGTAAAAAATCCGCGCCGCAATGTACCGCTTGCAATGGTCCTCGGAACGGTCGCAGTCGCGGTGATTTATGTCTCGATGAATATGGCATACGTCTATGCGCTTCCAATTAGCGAAATTGCACAACATGAAACCATCGCACATGCCGCAGCCCTAGTCTTGTTCTCGCCTCGGGCCGCGATTTGGCTTTCGGCGATGATTGCGGTCTCGTGCTTTGGAGCCATGGCTAGCCTGGTACTTTCCGGCAGCCGCGTTTACTTTGCCATGGCACGGGATGGAGTTTTCTTTAAAAGTATGGCGAACATCCATCCCAAGTGGCGAACGCCAGCACTGAGCTTAATCGGACAAGGCGTCTGGGCATGTCTGTTGACGGTCAGCGGCCGCTACGATCAGCTTTACACATATGTAATGTTTGGAATGGTGCTGTCTTACACGCTCACTGTGATTGGTTTGTTCATTCTGCGATGGAAGCGTCCCGATGTCCCGCGTCCTTATCGATGTTCCGGATATCCGTGGCTTCCTGCGATTTATGTATTAATCGGAAGTGCATGGACATTGAATACGATCATTACAAGGCCAAAAGAAGCTCTCGCGGGCACTATCATCGTATTGATCGGAGTTCCGGGATATTTGTACTGGAAGCGGAGTGATTCGAAAGCGTTTACCAACTGATTGCAAGGGCCGTGATCCCTTGGGAACTTCTACAGTTGCCGCAACCACTTCGACGACGGTGGCGATCCAGGGTCATTCGTTGAAATCAAAAGAAGCGGTTTCACGCAGATAATATGAACGAAATAACTCAGCATTGATCGCCATGAAATTCACGGAGGGCACAAACCGAGGGCGCGTCACATTCCCAAGGCGCTCTTTCTTGCTCCTCAATTCACTTCTAAGCCGTGAATACATTGCGGCAGTATTCCTTGTTCTTGTTTTCGTATGTGCTTCCGCTTCCAACGTGCAGGGTCAGACAGCAAAACCTGCGGAATATCAGGTTAAGGCTGCCTATCTTTATAATTTTGGCAAGTTCATTCAATGGCCTCCGCAACCCGAGGAGGCGAAGGATGAGCCATTCGGCATTTGTGTATGGGGGCAGGATCCCCTCGTGTCTGCTCTTGAAGTTCTTGCCAGCCAAACCATCAATGGGCACAGCGTTATAACGCGGCAAATCTCCAAAGCGCAAGATGTTAAAAACTGTAAGGTTCTGTTTGTGAGCGCTTCGGAGAAAGGGCGTGTCAGCAATATTCTCGCGGTACTCGAAAAGTTTCCGGTCTTAACCGTAAGTGATATGCCGCACTTCCTGAAGCAGGGAGGAATGATTCAATTTGTTGTACAGAATAAAAAAGTGCGGTTTGAGGTGAATCGCACTGCTACAGAGCGCGCCGGTCTGATACCAAACTCGGAACTGCTTAAACTGGCCGTGAATATGAAGGTAAGTCCGTAATTGAGAGCATGAGTAGTCTTTTCAAATTCGGTGACTATTCAATTGCGAAGAAGCTCACGGCCATGAACTTGCTGGTGAGCGCGGCAGCGCTGTTGCTGGCGTGCATGGCTTTCTTGTCTTATGACTTGTACACGTTTCGTGTAAACATCGTTCGTAATTTGAGTATTCAGTCCGAAATCATTGGGGCTAATACTATTTCTGCTTTGGTGTTCAACGATCCCCAATCGGCGGAGAATACGCTGGCAGCTCTGAAAGCCTCACCTCACATTTTTTACGCAGAAATTTACGACTCGGAAGACCACCCATTCGCAGGATATGGGCGTGATCACGGAAGAAAAGCGTTGCCGCTGCCGCAACTTGCAGAAAGCCAGGAGAGGGCTCATTGGTTTGATCGCGATCAAGTCTCCGTCATACATTCGATTTTGTTTCAAAATAAGCGCATTGGAACGGTGTTCATCCAATCAGATCTAAAGTCGATGACGACGCGGTTGAAGAGCTATGCCTTAATAATTCTCGGAATTTTATCAGGCTCGTTGCTGGCTGCCCTCATGGTATCTCACAAGTTCCAGAAAATTATTTCCGATCCGGTGATGAGTCTGGCGGAAACTGCGCGAATAGTATCACGCGAAAAAAACTATTCCGTTCGAGCCGCCGCGACTGGAAATCACGATGAAGTTTCCACGTTAATCGAGGCTTTTAACGGGATGCTTGTGCAGATCCAAGAGCGAGATAAAGCCTTACAAAGAGCCCACGATGAACTTGAGGGCCGAATCGAGAAACGCACTGCGGAACTCGGGATTGCGCAAGAAAATCTTAGAGCGCTTTCTGGCCGGTTGTTGAGAATGCGGGACGACGAAAGGCGTCACATCGCTCGAGAATTGCACGACGGTTCCGGCCAAGTGCTCGCAGCTCTAACGATGAACCTGTCGATTATGCAAGGCGAAGCCGAAAAATGGGGGCCGAAGGCCTTAAAATTGGTGAATGACAGCCTCGAACTTGCACGTACCATTCTGAAAGATCTTCGCACGATGTCTTACCTGCTGCATCCCCCACTTTTGGACGAAATTGGATTGGAATCGGCTTTGCGATGGTTTGTGCACGGATTTTCAGAGCGCAGCGGTATTCCTGTGGATTTGCAGTTAGTCCCAGAGGCAGGAAGGTTGTCCAGAGAATTGGAGACTGCAATATTCCGGATTGTGCAAGAATCTTTAACGAATATTCATCGCCACTCGGGAAGTTTGAAAGCCGCGATCCAAATCACTCGCGATCCTAAGCAGGTTCGGCTTGAAATCAGTGACAAGGGGAGCGGTTTTTCACAGCCAGACAATCAGGTGAAAACGGGGGTTGGAATTCAAGGCATGCGGGAAAGAGTTCGCCAACTCGGGGGAGAATTCGAAATTCGATCCGATATTAAAGGTACAGCGGTGATAGCAGTTCTTCCTCTTCAACAAGGTGATTCACAGGATGAAGTTGCAGGTTCGAATCCTCTTTTTCGTCAATAATTTCAAAAAGCCATTTCAAAAGCCGTGGACTTTCTGGAAATGCAAGCTACAATGTTCGGTTTTCAAGTTTTTATTTAAATGAACGTGTTAATTGGCTAGTGAAGGCCTGCGGCAATTAGAAGTACAGGGAGATGACTCAGTGATCGTTGGCGTTCCTAAAGAAAGTTATCCCGGAGAGCGGCGGGTGGCTCTTGTACCCATGGTCGTACCCAATTTGATCAAAGCGGGTTTTGAAGTTGTCGTGGAAGCCGGAGCAGGACAGCAGGCGGGTTATCTGGATTCTCACTACATGGAAAAAGGCGCCAAGATTCTGCCGGATCGTGCTGCTGTATTCGGTTCCGCGGACATTCTTGTTCAGGTACTCTGTTATGGATCCAATGATGTAACCGGTGAAGCCGATCTGCCCTTGCTCCGACGCGGCCAGGTTCTGATTGGATTTTTACGTCCGCTGGGATCGCGAGAAGTTCTACAGAAACTCGCTAACACCGGGGTTACTTCGTTTGCCGTGGAACTCGTGCCCCGAACTACAAGAGCGCAAGCCATGGACGCGCTTTCTTCGATGGGAACCATCTGCGGATATAAAGCTGTGCTCATGTCTGCCGATACTTTGCCGCGAATTTTTCCCATGCTCACCACAGCAGCCGGGACGGTAACGCCGGCGCGAATCTTTATCATTGGGGCTGGCGTGGCGGGACTCCAAGCGATTGCCACCGCCCGTAGACTCGGCGCTGTCGCTTCCGCATACGACTTAAGGCCAGCGGCGAAAGAGCAGGTTCAAAGTCTTGGCGGTCGTTTTGTTGAGCTTCCAATAGAAGCCAAGGACGCGCAAGACGCGCGTGGTTATGGAACTGCGCAAGACGAAAATTTCTATGCGCGGCAACGCGAGCTTCTTGGGCGGGTAGTTGCTGAAAGTGATGTGGTGATCACAGCTGCAGTCATCCCCGGGAAAAAATCTCCAGTGCTCATCACCGAAGACATGGTCAAGGGTATGGCGCCGGGTTCCGTGGTTTTTGACCTCGCCGCCGAGCGCGGAGGAAACTGCGAGCTGACTCGACCTGGAGAAACGATCATTCAGCATGGCGTAACTATCATCGGCAAGATCAATGTCGCGAGCGGCGTGCCTTATCACGCAAGCCAAATGTATGCGCGCAACATCACTTCTTTTCTCACGTATTTAGCCAAAGACGGCAAGCTTCAGCTCAATTTGCAGGATGAAATTATCCGCGAGACCTTGGTTAGCCGAGATGGAGAAATTGTGAGCCAGCGGGTACGGGATTTTTTATCGCTTCCGACGCTAACTCCGCGGGACGAAGCTCAAGCAGCAGTCTAGTAATAAATGTTGGCGGTTAAAGCAGCGTGACAAGCACGGGTACAGTCGCCCGGGAATAAGGGAATCGAATGAGCTCTACCTTAATCAACGGATTATTTGTCTTCATGCTGGCGGCATTCATCGGATTTGAAGTTATCCGAAGAATTTCGCCGTTACTCCATACTCCTCTTATGTCACTGACGAATGCTCTGGATGCGATCGCCGTGGTGGGTGCGATTGTACTGGTAGGGAAGCACGAGAGCCGGCTATCGGCGATTCTGGGAGTACTGGCAGTGATCGCCGCCACAAGCAATATTGTAGGTGGTTTCCTCATTACCGATCGAATGTTGAAGATGTTCAAGAGCAGCCGCCCGACAAAACCATGACAACTCTGCCGAGTGGAACACTGATTGAATTCGTTTACCTGATAGCCAGTGCTCTGTTCATCCTGTCATTGAAATGGATGAGCTCTCCGGTCACGGCGCGTCGTGGTGTTCGCGCCGGCGAAATCGGAATGCTGCTGGCAATCGCCGGAACGCTACTGACTCGCGGCATTGTCGATTACAAGTGGATCGCCATCGCCCTTGTAATTGGAAGCGGAATCGGCATTCCGCTTGGACTGGTGCAGATGACTGCGGTGCCGCAACGAACCGCGCTTAGTCATGCCTTCGGGGCATTCTGCGTAACTCTGGTAGGCAGCGCGGAATTCTACTTGCGCTCGCCAAATATTCCGAAATTCACCATGTCTGTGTTGTCCATGGAAGTGATTCTTGGAGGGCTTACTTTTACAGGCAGCTTGATGGCAGCAGGAAAATTACAGGAAGTTTTGCCGCAGCGGCCAATCACATATAAAGGGCAAAACTTCGTCAATCTATTTTTGTTAGCGATTTCCGTTGGAGTTGCGGTTTACCTCGTATTGCATCCTGAAGCGAAGCAACTGTTTCCGTTGATTGTAGGAATTCCTTTGGTTTTCGGCGTATTCATGGTCATTCCAATTGGGGGCGCCGATATGCCGACGGTGATTTCGCTCCTAAATTCTTATGCCGGCTTATCGGCGGCTGCTATGGGATTCGTGCTGGATAGCAAGCTGTTGATCATCGCTGGTGCGCTCGATGGTTCTTCGGGCTTCATTCTTTCGGTCATTATGTCGAAGGCGATGAATCGTTCTTTTACGAACGTGATCTTTGGAGCTTTCGGACAGGTGCAAGCCACAGCAGTAGCTGCCGGAGAAGCCAAAACCGCGCGCAGTGCGAGTGCCGAAGAAGCCGCAGGAATTCTGGCAGCGGCAAATCGAGTGGTAGTCGTTCCCGGTTACGGCATGGCCGTCGCACAAGCGCAGCATAAAGTGCGTGAACTTTACGATACGCTTAGCAAGAAGGGAGTGGACGTTCGCTTCGCTATCCATCCTGTGGCGGGGCGCATGCCGGGACACATGAACGTGCTCTTAGCTGAGGCGGATGTTCCCTATGACCGGCTCATTGAGATGGATGACATTAACGGCGATTTCCCGCAAACCGATGTGGCATTGGTGATCGGCGCGAATGATGTCACCAATCCTGCAGCCCGCACCGATTCAGGCAGCCCGATTTTCGGCATGCCAATCCTTGACGTGGACAAAGCGCGCACGGTCATGGTCATCAAGCGTGGTATGAGCCCTGGGTTCGCGGGTATAGATAATCCGCTTTATTATCTTGATAAAACCTTAATGCTCTTTGGGGATGCGAAATCCTTCGTGAATAGTATTGTGCGCGAACTCACCGGTGGTCATAGCTGATTTTCTGATCAACGCTATCGGGCAGCCATCGATGTTCTATTTCAGCTTCATTCTTGTATTCCTGTGCTAGAATTCCCGCTCTCTTCGCGTAAGGAAATTGCTGCTCTTGATCTTCCCAGGAGGCCTAATGAAACGTTTGGAGGAAAGTATTGCTGCTGTTTTTTTTGTGTGCGTGGTTGTCTTATTTTCGCTCACAGGCGCCAGTGCACAACAAACTGCTGCGACCGACGATACCTATGATGCTGTGTCCGCCGCGAATTATTGTACTGCGACTGGCGGCCAAGTCGAGACTCGTTACCCTTACTTTGGAACGAATAACCCGAACCCCCTGCGATTGGCGGGAATGCGTCAGTTTTGCCAGTACACCGAAAAAAATGGAGGTTCACGAATCCATGTCCTCTTAAGCACGTTAGTTGCGACTAAACCGACGTTGGCAGCGCTCGCCTACTATGCGAAGGTTCCACTCGGCCAGACTGGCGGTGGCAATCCAGCGTCTTACTACTGTACGCAGCTCGGGGGCACGGATCTTTTCGGCGGGATAAATTTTGCAGGAGGCGGATGGGTGGAATGGGGCGCCATTGATGAGAGCCTGGAAGCTTGCATCTTCCCTGATATGTCGTCGATTGACTCCTGGGGGCTGACCTACCACTCCGCCAACATCATTCGCGGAATCAATCTCGGAAGAGTGCTGAAATATCACAAAGGTAAAAATAATTAATACTATCGCGAACTCTTCTTTGACCCGGCCTGCTGCTGCTCCAGAAGGCAGTGGCAGCCCTCTTATTGCAATCTTTTCATGGACCGCAGGCAACCTTCATTCCAGAGCAGCCCTCTTTTGATCGGACAGCCTGTTGGCGAACGTATGAACCTCCTCACACGATTTTCTTTTGACGTTTTTAGTAGACTTGCCTGCCAAGTCTGGATGAGACGTGTACTCTCAGCCGCTTTGCCTCTGCTTGCCTACTCGGCAATATCGACAACGGCCCGGGCACAGACGTGTACGCCAGGGAACACGGACCCTTCGGTTACGGTATGTTTACCTACTCCGAATGAGATCGTTAGCACTCCTACGCATGTCGTGGCTACGACCACGGATTCTAATACTGTAACCGCGGTCCAAATCTACGTTGATAACGCTCTGGTGACGCAAGTCAGTGCCGCTTCAATCGATACTTACATCAATTTGTCCTTAGGAAATCATTTGGTGACGGTGCAGGGTTGGGACAATACGGGAGCGACGTTCAAGACGAATGTTCCAGTCGCTATGACACCGCCGTGCGTACTCAGCACCAGAAATCAATCGATCACCGTTTGCACACCAACCACTGACGCTTTAGTCAGTTCGCCAGTTCATCTGGTTGCGGGAATTACAGATTCAAATCCGGTGCCATCCATACAAGTTGCCGTTGATGGCAAAGTTTCTTATCAGACGAATGCTGGAGTTTTGGATGCGTATCTCACGTCGATTTCTTCTGGTAAACATTCCGTAAAGATAACCACCAAAGACAGCACGGGGGTGGCGTTCAGCAAGGCACTGACCGTCAACGTAGCCTCGAACTCTGGGTTATCCAATCTGCGGCACATTATTTTCTTTGTGCAGGAGAATCGGTCGTTTGACCACTACTTCGGCATGCTCGGCAAATACCGTGTCTCTAAGGGATTGCCGAATTCAATTGATGGATTGAATTTAAAAACTACGCTCTACGATTCAGCTGGCATTCCCGTCCATCCTTATCACTTCAAAACTGTGTGTCACGAAAATTTAAGCCCCTTCTGGAACGAAGCTCACACTGATGTAGACGGCGGCAAGATGGACAACTTCATGAAAACGGTCGCTAAGTCGGTCCCGTCAAACATTGATACGACGGGGACTCGCGCGATGGGTTATTACGATCAGGCGGATTTACCTTACTATTACGAGCTTGCCACTCAGTTCGCCACCAGCGACCGATTTTTCTCGCCGGTGTTAACAAACACCAACGCAAATCGCATGTATCTTTTTGCGGCAACTTCGTTTGGACATATCTTTCCTGATACTCCACCACAGGGAGGATGGACGCAACCAACCATTTTCGATCACTTGGATCAGGCGGGCGTCTCATGGCGCTACTATTATCAGGATAACGGCGCTTACCTGCCGCAATGGTCTACATATCAAAGAGACGCTTCAAAGCTGGCACCGATTTCTTCGTGGTATACCGATCTACAAAATGAAGCAACGCTGCCCTCGGTAATTTTTATTGAACGCGCAGGGCCTTCCGGATTGGACGAACATCCTGGTAACAACATCCAGCTTGGAGCGGCCGACGCTGCGAAGATCATGAACGCTTTATTGAGCAGCCCCTCATGGGCGTCTTCTGCACTTATATTTACTTACGATGAAGGTGGAGGACTTTATGATCATGTTGTCCCTGCGAGCGAAATCGCACCCGATAATATTCCTCCGATGTTGCAACCGGGCGATCTGCCCGGAGATTTCGCCCATTCGGGATTCCGCATTCCAATGGTCGTGGTTTCTCCTTGGGTGAATCCGCACCATGTTTCGCATGTTTGGCGAGACTACACTTCGATACTGCGGCTGATTGAAGACAGATTTAACGTTGCTCCACTAACCGCTCGTGACGCGGCAGCGGACAATATGTCAGAATTCTTTGACTTCAGCTCGCCGCAGCTCCTGACTCCTCCTGCTTTGCCAATACAACCGACGAATGGAGTTTGCGACATCAACCAAGAGAAAGCCCCAGGCCGATAGTCTTTGAATGCCAAGAGGCTAAGGTCCTTTTAAGAAGAACCTATCTAGCAAACATAAATCAGCCTTGCATTTTGCTAAGGTGGACTTGCAGTCTCAAATGTAGACGAGGCTGCGTGATCACGATGATGACATCAGAGACTTACGTCCGCTCGGATTCGGTTGTATCGCGGGTCATTGCCGGCGAGACTCTTGTGGTTCCAATTCGTGGCAATGTCGGAGATTTGGCTTCGATATATAGCTTGAATGCCGTGGGAAGCACGATTTGGCAGGCGCTGGATAGACCCAAAGCTGTGGACGAGTTGGCTGAACTGGTTGAAGCAGAATATGAAGTCAGTTCGGATCAGGCGAAACAGGATGTGTCGAAGTTCTTAGAGGAAATGCGTTTCAACGGTTTGGTCGCGCCTATGAACTCAACTGGTAAGACGGTTTGACATGCAAGAACACAGTGATTTTAGGCTTATGAGCACAGCTACATACTCTCAGTTCAGCCAGACTGTGCATGACCACTACGCAGGAAAGCGTGTTCCGCTTGAAGTTGCTATTGAAGTGACCCGCCGCTGTCCTCTCGAATGCCAGCATTGCTACAACAATCTCGACATGGCAGATATGGAGGCTCGCAATCGAGAGCTGACCAAAGAAGAGCATTTCAAACTGCTCGACGAACTTTCAGAAATGGGAGTCTTCTGGATTCTCTTTACCGGCGGCGAGATTTTTGCGCGAAAAGATTTTCTCGAAATCTATACCCACGCAAAGAAAAAAGGTTTTCTGATTACTCTGTTCACCAACGGAACCGTGGTCAATGAGAAGATCGCGGATCATTTGCTGGAATGGCCGCCATTTGCCATCGAAATCACTTTATATGGGCGCACTCGCGAAACCTATGAAGCGCTAACGGCTGTACCCGGAAGTTTCGATCGCTGCATGCGCGGGATCAATTTGTTGAAAGAGCGCGGGTTGCCGCTAAAACTCAAGACGGTCGGCACCAGTATTAACAAGCACGAAGTGCTCTCGATGAAAGCATTCGTGGAAGACGAGCTTGGTTTGGATTTCAAGTTCGAATCACTCATCAATCCTCGAATCGATTGCTCTCAGGCCCCTCTGGCGGTGAGGCTTTCGCCAGAAGAAGTAGTAGCTTTGGATTTACACACTCCTGCAGTGGCGAAGGAATATCGTCAAGGCATCGAACGCGAAATCGCCCGGCCCCCAATCCTCGAAAATTCCACCGGTGTCTACACATGTGGTGGCGGACTTCAGGCTTTCGCAGTTGACCCTTATGGACATATGAGCATCTGCGTTCTCTCGCATCAAGAGACCTATGACATTCGTTCCGGTAGCGTACGAGAAGGGTGGGACCGCTTTCTTGGGGGGATTCGTCAACGGCAACGCAAGAGCATTTCAAAGTGTGTTAGGTGCCGCCTTCACTCAGTGTGCAGCATGTGTGCGGCGAATGGGGAGCTGGAAAACAAAAATGCAGAAACTCCGGTTGATTTCTTGTGCGAGGTTGCGCACTTGCGTGCGATGGCCCTGGGGTTTGAAGTCCCTGCACACGGCGACTGTGAGTTTTGCGTAGGGGGATCGCATTATTCCGAACTAAGAGAGTCAGCGCGAAAAATCGCAGCGAAAGAGATCAATGTGGGTGAGTGGAAGAATCCATCGGTTCTTCTTCCCATCCTGAGTTCGTCGCCGACGTCGAACCTGGGTTGCGGAGGATGCGGAGCGCACTAGCATCAATGAAGAGCGGGGAGGTATTTGGACTATGAATGATGCGCCCAAAGTTTGGGAAAGGAAGAAATACGAACCGCCAATAATCAAGGTAATAGGTTTGCGTCCTGAGGAAGCAGTATTAGGACACTGTAAAAACGCTTCCTCTGCCGGCCCTAATACCCCTTGTACGACTCTGGGTAATTGTTCAACTGTTGGATCCTAGGGCACGTTTCCCCATCCTGCGCAAATGTGAACAACCAATTTGAGGTACTACAGAAAAACCTTCACTCGCAATCGAAGATGCATCATCATTGCATCCGAATAGCCGGTATTTCTATTGGTTTCACTGCCAATAGTCCCGAAGATCTTCTCCTTAGCCCCGAACTAATTCCATTTACCGTCAGCTCTGGAGCAACCCCCACTCCTTGCGATATCGAGATCACTATCGAATGGGCTGACCATCTCCACCTCCGGCAGGGCAAGAAACTTTTCGACTCCGGCTCGCTCTGGACAATCTTTGCTACTGACTCCGGCTACGCTATCGATTTCGTCTCTCCGGTGCTTGGACTTAAGCCTTATAAGCGTCTTTTGGTTACCAAAGATTTCTCCGATGCGCGGTTGGTCTTGAATCGGGAGTGTCTAGCTGGTATCGAGAGAGTGTACGCACTTGAGTACCCAGCCGACGAGTTACTGGTGACGAACTGGTTGGCGCAGGGGAGAGGGATCGAAGTGCATGGGTGCGGACTGGTAGACAGCGAAACTGGGGGGCATCTTTTCCTCGGGCATTCCGGAGCGGGTAAGAGCACAACCACGCTTATCTGGAAGTCAGTGCGCAACGCTGAAGTGCTCAGTGATGACCGCATCATCCTGCGAAAAGAGGAAAACAAATTTTGGATGCACGGAACACCGTGGCATGGAGATGCGGGATTCGCGCTGCCGCAGAAAGCCAGTATCAGCAGGATTTTTATTCTGGAACATGGCAATGCGAATGAGATCATGCCGATGACAAAAAGCCAAACCGTCGCTGAATTATTTGCACGCTCTTTTCCGCCATTTCATGGACGAGAGCCTTTGTCTTCCAGCCTCTCGTATATAGAAGAGATCGCAAATGCGGTGCCCTGCTATCGGTTTCGCTTTGTTCCAGATTCGAGCGCGGTAGAGGCGATTCTTAACTTCAGAGACTGATGCAAAGCTTGGCGACATTGCCCAAAACATGATTGACGACAAACAGAATTCGCAGTTGTTCAAATCGCTCGGGCAAGAATTGCTTTCAGCGGGCCTGACTTTTCGTTTTCAGGCGCGTGGAATGAGCATGCAGCCGACGATTCGCGATGGCGAAATCGTTCATGTAGAACCGGTCGCGATTGATGAAATCAGAAAGCGAGACATTATTTTATTTTCGGAAGGCCGGAATTTCAGAGCGCATCGCGTTATTGGGCGAAATAGAGATGGATTTCATACTCGCGGTGATGCTGCCCCGAATGCCGACACTCCGGTTCACGCCGAGCAAGTCTTAGGCAGGGTGGTAGCGAAAGAAAAGCAGGAAGATAGCAGCGAAAAAATCCAGGTGATTCTTCTTCATGGCGCTGCGGCTCAAGCACGTTTTCTTACTTCGAAGGCGCGAGGCGTCTGCTCTCGTTTGATCAATCTTATCGATCAACGACGTGGGCAGACGGTGCAAGATTTTCTTGCGCGATGTTCAGGGCTAGAAAAATTAACCGGCATATTCCTTTTATTGGCCCTCTTGGCAATTCCACCGTTCTCGCTGGCGCAGGTCGCGGTTGATGCCACCACTTCCAGTGGAGCGCGCATGACTACCGCGACTCCGCTTACGTTTCCTCATACTACCGCCGGAACAAATCTGGTCATGGTCGTCGGCGTATCTATTAATCTCAGCCGTAACCCGGCTGCTACCGTGAGTGGCGTTACCTATAGCGGAGTCGCCCTGACACGTGCAGGCTTTCACAATGACGCCGGCACTGGCACGGAGCGGGTTGAAATTTGGTATCTGATTGGCCCGGCGACAGGAACCAACAATGTTGTGGTCACGGTGACTTCAGCAGCCGCTGTGGGAGTGGTCGCGGGAGCGGTGACGTTTACGGGAGCGGATCAGACGTCTCCTTTGCGGCCATTTGTATCGTCAAACGGCGCAAACGCCGCTTTTTCGACACTGGATGTGCCAAGCGGACCCGGCGAAATGGTGCTCGATACCGTCTCTATTGAAGGCGATGAGACTGTCACTGGCGTGGGCCCAAGCCAAGTCCAGCAGTGGGGGCTGTTCTCAACGTCAGGCGTCAGCAACACTCGCGATGTATACGGGAACGGGTCGACTCGAACGGGAGCACCGAGTGTTCCCATGTCGGAGAACTTCAGCGCTACATCAAATTGGTCGATGGGCGCGGTTTCCGTCAGGCCCCTGCAAGCGGATTTATCGGTAAGCGTGGCGGGAACATCCGCTGTCTATCCGGGCAATCTGACCTACACGATTACGATCAAAAATAACGGGACCTCCCCGGCAACGGGTGTGACTCTCGCAGATACTTTAGCAGGTGGATTGACCTGGGTGTCCACAACACCTTCAGCTGGAACGTGCAGTGGTACGACCTCGATTAGTTGTTCTCTCGGCACTCTCGCCGTAGGCGCCAGCGATACTGTGACCGTAGTAGCTACGCCGGGGGCAAGCGGCGGATATCCGAACAATGCCAGTGTTACGGCGACCACCGCTGACCTCAATCTTGGCAATAATTCTTCGAGTGGCGTTGCATTTTCTCAAGCGAATACCTGCACGACTCCGACCGCCACAGTCGGTACACCTGCTGGGATTATTAATACTTATTTTGCTGGCACAGCCAGCGTGGCTGCGGGCTCAACCTCTATTACGGTTGGAGCTGCCGCCGGACTCTCAACTTCCGTAGCTGCTGGTGATTTGTTGATCGTGATGCAAATGCAGAATGCCTCGATCAACTCGACTAATACATCGAATTACGGCGATGGCGTGAGCGGCTCCGGTTCCACGAACATTAACAATAGCGGCTTATACGAATTTGTAACAGCAACGAACGCCATCACGACCACAGGTGGCACACTTACTATTGCCGGCGCTGGACCGGGCGGCGGTTTGCTGTACAGCTACACCAGCGCGGCGGCTACTGGCACGCAGGGAGTTTCCACATTCCAGGTGATCCGTGTGCCGCACTATGGTACTGCGACAATTGGAGCCGGTCTCACGGCTTCAGCATGGAATGGCGCTACTGGCGGCGTTCTTGCGCTGGATGTAGAGAACGCATTGAATGTTGGAACTGGCAATACTATTACAGTGAACGGGCTTGGCTTCCGCGGCGGAGCTGGGCTTCAGCTTAATGGCAGCGCCACAGCAACGAATGCAGACTATGTGTTCACAGCACCTGCCGCTTATACCGGAACTGTGGTCGCAGGGGCGCAAGCGCCCAAGGGAGAAGGAATTGCGGGCACACCGCTATGGGTAGAGTCAGGTACCAGTTATTTAAGTACTGTCACTGATGGTTATCCGGTTGGCAGTATGGCTCGTGGCGCACCCGGCAACGCAGGCGGGGGCGGTACCGACGCAGATCCCGGAGCAAACGACGATAACGCAGGAGGTGGAGGCGGCGCCAATGGGGGCGCAGGCGGATGGGGGGGGAATTCCTGGAACGTCAATATGAGCGTAGGGGGGCTTGGAGGCACTTCTTTTCCTGCCAGTGTCGCGCGCGTAACCATGGGCGGCGGAGGCGGCGCAGGAAGCCGGAATAATAGCGATGGAGATAATCAGGCTAGCGGGGCCGCTACGGGCGGTGGAATCGTCATTCTTCGCGCCGGGAGTATCACAGGAACTGCAACCATCTCAGCCAATGGTGCAGCAGCTTACGCCGGTACTGCTAACGATGCAGGCGGTGGTGGCGGTGCCGGCGGTACAGTCGTAGTTCTTTCCGCAGCAGGTTCGGTTGCAGGGTTGACCATTGCTGCAAATGGCGGAAAGGGGGGCGACGCCTGGGACAACGATCCGCATGCAGGATCGCCACTTGCGGACAGGCATGGTCCAGGCGGCGGAGGGGGCGGCGGAGTTGTACTGGTATCCGGGGCTCCAACGAGCGTCAGTGTAACTGGTGGGGCTAACGGAACTACTCTGCAGGCCGCGTATCCCTACGGAGCCACTAGCGGAGCGGCCGGGTTGAGCGTTACGAATGCGACCCTGGCATCCAGTCCAGGCCCTATTTCAACTGCGCCATGCGCGGATGTATCAATCACTAAATCAGCAGCGCCTAACCCCATAAAACAAGGCCAGACCCTTACCTACACTGTAGTTGTAACCAACAATGGAGCCGTGTCGGCAACCGGTGTGGTTGTCACAGATCCTCTGCCCACTACAGATGTTACGTTCATCTCCGCGACCACTACCGTGGGAAGTTGTTCTCAGGCGGGGGGAACGGTCACTTGCAATATAGGTACGCTGGCCAGCCTGGCGAGTGCGACCATTACGATAAAAGTCACGGCAAATACTCCGTCGCAAGCTGTCAACACAGCTTCAGTGACGGAGAGTTCGGCTGATCCCAATGTCACAAACAATTCCGCGACGCAAAGCGAACTCATTACTTTTGTGACACAGGTCAACCTGCAAACTTTCTCAGCGGCCATCATCGATGGTGGCGTGAGTTTGAAATGGAAGACAGGAGGAGAACTCCGGAACCTCGGCTTTAATGTTTATAAGGAAATCAATGGAGAACGCGTTCGGCTGAATCCTTCATTGATTGCAGGATCTGCCCTGAGAATGCGACATGGACTGGAGCAGCATGGAGCGAAGACCTACGCGTGGATAGATCGTTCAGGAACTGCTAATGGATTGTATTGGCTGGAAGATGTGGATCTAAGCGGGACGCGAACTTTCCACGGGCCGGTTTCGGTGTCCGCGCGAGATAACTCGATTGCAGCAGCCTCGAAACGGTCATTATTGATTCACGATTTAAATAACATTGCTCCAACCCAATCTGAAGATGCGGCGTCCAGTCACATGGTTGAAGCAGTCGCGAACGTCTCGACCAGTTCCCAGCAACAGCAGCAGCAATTTCAGCTGGCAGCTCATCCCGCAGTAAAAATATTTATACGCCATGAAGGTTGGTACAGAATTACCCAGCCAGAATTGGTAGCTGCCGGGCTGAATCCCTTTGTAGATCCGAGTTCGTTACAACTTTTTGCGGAAGGTACTGAGCAGGCAATCCGGGTTGAGGGTGCAAGATCTGGAAGTGGAGGATTTGGCCCGCAAGCTGCCATCGAGTTTTACGGTACGGGAATCGACACTTTCTACTCCGGCAAGCGTGTCTACTGGCTAGTTTCTGGCAGTCAGCCTGGTAAACGAATTTTTCGTCAGAGTTATCAAGAAGGAGGACTGCAGTCGCAAAACTTCATGCAAACGGTGGAGTTGAAGCAGCGCACGACTTATTTTGCCGCGCTACTGAGAGAAGATACTGATAACTTTTTCGGCGCGGTGGTTACTTCTACTCCGGTAGATCAGGTGCTTAATACTCCTGATATCGCGCCCTCTCTACAGAATGCAAATCTGCGGATTGTTTTGCAGGGGGCGATTGAGGGCCAGACTCACGATGTAACCGTCACGCTAAATGGTGTGACTCTCGGGGATTTGAACTTTGTTGGACAAATAGAGAATGCGGCTAACTTCGAAGTGCCTGCTGGAATTCTTCATGATGGCCCGAATACAGTAACTCTGACTGCGCAAAATGGCGAGAACGATATCAGCGTGGTGGATTACATCCAGCTTACCTATCCGCGAATCTATCGCGCACAGAACGACGAGTTGGAATTCACCGCCCAAGCTGGAGACCAAATCGTAGTTAGCGGCTTCCATCATGTTCCAACCCGTTTGGTTGATGTCACCAATCCCGCGCAGCCGATTGAGCTGGTTCCGCAGATTTCTCTCGAAAAGGGGTTTTATTCGTTGCAGGCTAGAGTTCCCTGGTCAATATCTCGCAAGCACACTCTGTTGGCGGTTTCTGACCAGCACATTACGAAACCATTTGACATCCTCCGCAATCAACCCAGCGAATGGCATAACCCTCAGTCCGGCGCCGAAGTCGTCCTGATCTCTTATCCGGAATTCGTCGAAGACTTAAAGCCATTGGTTCGACTCCATAAAGCGGAGGGAAGAACTGTTGCAGTGATTAGTGTCAATGATGTTTACGACGAATTCAATTTCGGCGAGCGCAGCCCTTATGCTCTACGGAACTTTCTGAAAACTGCAACTCAGGTATGGACCAATAAACCGAAATATTTATTGCTGGTAGGGGATGCGTCACTCGATCCTCGGGATTATCTAGGTTTTGGTTTTTTTGATTTTGTCCCAACAAGGATGGTTCCGACTTCCGAATTGAAGACTGCATCGGATGACTGGTTCTCCGATTTTAATAATTCCGGTTTTGCTCAAATCGCCACAGGTCGATTGCCAGTGCGTACTCGTGATGAAGCCAGCACAGTAGTCGGCAAGATCGTGACCTACGCGAATACCGAGCCAGCCGGTTGGACGAATCAGACATTGATGGTAGCTGATCGCGACAGCGATATTAATTTCACTCAGGAGGCGACTGACACTCAGAGTGTTTTGCCCAAGTCGATGAACGTCTTCGACGTGTTTGCCAGCAACCTCGATCCGGAGACGGCGCGCCAAGAAGTTTTAACCAACATCAACAATGGCCAGTTGGTCGTAAATTACACAGGGCACGGCTCAATAGAAGTCTGGTCGGGCGAGACGTTGCTAGATGATGAATCAGCCTCGACTCTGACTAATGGCGACAGATTACCCGTGTTCCTGACCATGAATTGCCTGAACGGATATTTCCAGGACGTTTATACGCAAAGCCTGGCAGAAACCCTGCTTCTCTCCAGCACTGGCGGAGCAGTTGCGGTATGGGCATCATCGGGATTGAACCAAGCTGATCCCCAAGCCTTGATGGACAAAGTGTTGGTCCAGTCACTCTTCGCTCAGCCCACTCCGGCATTAGGAGACGCCATTATCTTTGCGAAGTCAGGAATAACCGATCCCGATGTTCGCAAGACTTACATTTTGTTTGGGGATCCACTGCTCCGGTTAAAGTGGCCGTCCACAAATCAGATTACACACTAATCTCAGTTGATCCTGTTTCACTTTACAACTCAGCTCATTCTCAATTCCACAATCTATTAAATCGTTTTATGATGTAGGTTTCAACTCACTGCGAGGCTTACATCGAATGCCAAAATCCGATAATTCAGGCTTCAAGCAGAATCACGACAAAGCGCTTGGCATGGATCAAAAGATTTCGCGGCGGGATTTTCTGAACTCCACGCTGCTTGCTTCCGGGGGGCTGCTCATGAGTTCACTTGCCCCAACCCAACTTCTTTCTGAGGAAGACTGGACGGGATACGGAGGTGTGGGCGACTACTCCCGGTCAAACGGCAACACATATGAGATCGTGCAAGCTGGCCACAGAATCCGCAATGGCGAGTTCGAATCGTTGCCGGATGCCATTGATACCGGGGAAGTCCACGATTGCGTAATTGTTGGGGGCGGAATGAGTGGATTAGCTGCGGCTCTGTTCTTTGTCCGCCAAGCGGGTGCAAATCGCAGGTGCCTTGTGCTAGATAATCACCCGATTTTCGGCGGGGAAGCCAAAGGCAATGAATTTGTAGTCGATGGCCAGCGCCTTATGGGCCACCAGGGCTCGGCTGTATTTTTCGTGCAATATCCGCATAGCTTCATTTCTGGTTTCTATGATTCCATTGGACTGAAATCTCCGAAATTGCAATATCAAACCTGGGCTGGGACTTCGCGCGAAATCCCCCTGAGCAAAACTCCCTACGACATGGTCGGAAGCGAGCCTGCGAGTTACGGGTTTTATTTCGGCTCGAAGTTCGGCCAGAATCCCGGATTATGGCTTACTGATCCGTGGGGCAAGAAGTTAGAGGGCGCTCCGATTTCAGCAGATGCAAGGACAGAATTACTTAAATGGCGTAGTGGATCGGAACAACCGGAGAAACGGCCGCAATATCACGGCGACGAGATCTCACGTGCCTTGGATCAGATCACCCTGGAAGAGCACATGATGCAGCGCTTTGGTATTAGCCGCGATACGATTCGGACATATCTATCTCCTGTCGAGGGGGGCGGGTCTGGCCTTGGACCAGATGCTTTGTCAGCTTATGCCGACTACGCCGCTGACATGCTACATCCGCTGGATACTGAGGACGGCGATCAGATGTTTCCGAGGGGAAACGCTGGTATTGCGCGGCTCATGATGAAAACTTTGATTCCGAATTCGATTTCCGGAGACCATACGGTCGCAGCAGTTTGCAAGGGACGGGTAGACTTTTCGGCTCTCGACCATCCATCTTCTGCGGCACGTGTGCGATTAAATTCGACGGCAGTTTGGGTGCAGCATGACGGCGACCCTGAAAAGTGTGAATCTGTTTCGGTTATCTACGCGCAGGGGAATAAAGTATTTCGAGTGAAAGCGCGTACAGTGGTGATGGCTGGTGGTTGTTGGACAACCAAACACATTGTCCGTGATCTGCCAACAGAGCAGCGGGAGGCGTACAACCAGTTCTATCGGTCTCCTTGTTTAATGGCAAATGTTGCGCTTCGCAATTGGCGATTCCTGTACAAGCTTGGTATCAGTGGTTTTCGCTGGTTTGAAGGGATAGGCAACTACGCTGAGGTGAGAAAGACTGCCCTTATAGGTGCGGATTCGCCGACCATCAGTCCAGACTCGCCTATTGTCCTAAATTTAAAAATTCTTTATGCGTATCCGGGCATGCAAATCGCGAATCAGGGACACCGTGGACGCAGTGAGATGCTGTCCACTCCTTTCAGCGAGTATGAACGGCGAATCCGGCAGCAATTCACCGACATGTTCGCTCGAACCGGATTCGATGCGCGCCGGGATATCGCGGGAATTATATTGAACCGGTGGGGGCACGCGTATTTAAACCCCCAACCCGGTTTCTTTTTTGGCAAAGGCGGAAAACCTGCTCCGAGCGATATTCTGAGAGCCACTCCATTTGGCCGAATTGCGTTTGCTAATACTGACTTGGCGGGAATCATGGATCATCGCAGTTCGATTCTCGAAGCCAGAAGGGCAGTTGGGCAGCTACTTGATCAGGTGCTCAAGGATTAACCTTTACAGAGAATATGTTTTTCGCTTGTTCGCGGCGTGCGTAATACCCTTTCCGGCATGAGACTTTCAACTTGGGTTTCCTTGCAATGAGGTCGATGTGGCGGAAACTCCCATCAGGCTTAAAGTCGGGGGGCACGTATGCCAGTGCATACTGATTATGCAAGGTGGTTTCTATGTTCCGGAAGGCGCCCCTAAGCTGTGAATCTTCCCGCGCTGGCAGAATTTTTCCACCCGTTGGCCGGGTTAGCAGATTCAGAACTGCTTCTCCACGCGGATAACGGTCGTAGGTTAAGTTATTAGTACTCAGGGCAAACATAGCGACTTCGCTGCGAATAGCTGCGGTTTGCGCGTCGTACATTAAATTG
>DASRFC010000033.1:0-114441 GCA_035651835.1 Terriglobales bacterium | reverse complement strand
TTTCAGGGCCGCGTTAATAACCCTAGCCACTATAACGCGGCCCTGAAAGGGCCGCTCTTCCACCTCAGACACAAGGTTAGCCGATTTCGGGTAAACCAAATTGTTCTCTACGGCGCGGCTAACCGAAAAGTAATTTTACCTCTGATCGAAATTCCAGTGAACCACAATTCCGCCGGAAGGGCTGATGTCTTATTTGCGCCTGTGTTCTCCGTGTGTTACCGTCCCTTTGATCTGAAGTTTTTGGGGGGAAAATATGGCGTGGATCGTTCTCGGCGTATTAGTCGTCATCGTCTTTCTGCTCATTGGTTTGTACAACAGCCTGGTGCAGTTGCGGGTGCGCGCCGATTCCGCCTGGTCTGATATTGATGTGCAACTTAAGCGGCGGCACGACCTTATCCCCAATCTGGTTGAAACCGTAAAGGGTTATGCCGCGCATGAGAAGGGCACGTTCGAAAATATTGCGAAATTCCGCTCGCAAGCAATGCAGGCAACTTCACCAGCGGACAAGGCTGCTGCTGAAAATCAACTTACTGGAGCATTAAAGAGTTTGTTTGCGGTGGCGGAAAATTATCCAGAACTGAAAGCTTCAGAAGAGTTTACCCAGCTTCAGGGATCGCTCAGCCAGACTGAAGACACGATCCAAAACTCGCGCCGCTATTACAACGCCGTGGTACGCGATTTGAATACAAAAATTCAATCTTTCCCGACAAACATTCTGGCGGGCATGTTTGGATTTACGCAACGCCAATTCTTTGAAGTGGATGCAGCCGACCGCGAGCCTGTCGCCGTAAAGTTCTAACCATGCAAGCGAAACAGTTGCTGCGCCATCTCGCAACTCGCTTCTTGTTCATTGCTTTGGCTTTATGCCTGCTCGCGCATTGCGCGGAAGCCAAAGATTGGCGCATCACTGATTTCAATAACACGATCACTGTCAGCGAAAACGGATCGACTTTGGTTCGCGAACGCATCACGCTTGAATTCAATGGCGTGTGGCATGGCATTCACCGCACCATTCCCATTGAATATCCCGGCCCGGATGGCACTAACTACACGCTTTTTCTGGATGTTAAGAGCGTAACCGACGGCAGTGGCAACAAACTCAAGTACGATTCGAGCAGCTCGCGCGGTTTTCGCGATTTAAAAGTTTACATTCCCGATGCAGTCGACGCGACCCGCACAGTTGAGATCGCCTACACAGTTCGCAACGCAATCCGTTATTTCGATGACCACGACGAGTTTTACTGGAACGTCACGGGGAATGACTGGCCGATTCCTATTGACCATGCTGAGGCGACGGTCAGCTTGCCAAGTTCTGCCGCGGGATCGTTGCGGGCTCAGGCGTTTACCGGCGTATATGGATCGGCCGAGCGTGGCGCAACCGCCCAAGTGAATGGTTCGGAAGTCAGGTTTGAGACTAACAATCCGCTGCCCATGCGCGGCGGGATGACTATCGATATTTTTATTCCCAAGGGTATTCTTAAACAGCCCGGCTCGTTCACCAAGCTGATGTGGTTTCTCGGCAGCAATCCTGTGGTGTTCGTTCCGTTTCTTACTTTGGCAGTGATGTTCACGTTGTGGTGGTATAAGGGGCGCGATCCCGACCCAGGGTTGTCCGTTGCCCCGATGTATGCGCCGCCGGCAGGAATGACTCCCGCCGAAGCGGGCACGCTGCTCGAGGACAAAATTCATCCGCGAGATATCACGTCAACGATTGTCGACCTGGCAGTTCGCGGATATTTGAAGATTGAAGAAGTTTCAGAGACAACTCTGGGAATTTTTCATCACAAGGATTACGTATTCCATTTGCAACAAGCGCGAAGAGACTGGCACGGGCTTACTCCCCACGAGCGGGTGATGCTGGAAAACATATTCGGACAAGATGACCAGACACGGCTTTCTTCACTAAAAAATCGCTTCTACCTGGCGCTGCCAGCGGTGAAACAAGACATTATGGCGGCGCTCAAAAATAAAGGCATGTACTCGGTCGATCCCGATTCAGCGAATGGGTACAGCGTAGGAGGCGTGGTAGCTATCGTTGCATTGTTAATTTTTTTAGAAGCAATGGGGTATGCGAATCTTTTGAATTCGGCGCCATTAGCCTTCGTGTGCGGAATTATTTCTGCAATCGTCTGGTGGCTTTTTGCGCGGCGCATGACAGCCAAGACTATGAAAGGCGTGCAGACCAAGGTTGCAGTGCTTGGTTTTCAGGAATTTATGAATCGCGTGGATGCGGAGCGGCTGAAGCAAATGCCTCCCGATACGTTTGAAAAGTATTTAGCGTATGCCATGGCGCTGGGAGTGGAACATCACTGGGCCCAGGCTTTTCAGGGGCTGATTACAAATCCGCCGGGTTGGTATGTTGCCTCGGGAGGATATTACGGGCCGGGGATGGGATTTAATCCAATTTTGTTTTCGAGTTCGATGCACAGCATGGCCTCGGATATGGGCCAGGTATTTGTGTCAGCTCCGAGGGCAAGTTCAAGCGGATCGGGGTTTGATGGAGGGGGTGGAGGCGGCGGAGGGTTTTCAGGCGGCGGATTTGGCGGCGGAGGCGGAAGTGCGTTTTAGATTTTCGTTGCGGTAGGGGTTCCCTTCGGCTTGTCTTGCCATGCAAGCACGGCGTGACCGGCGCTCGGATGACAGAGTTATTGAGTTGGCATTTTCGCCTCCCACCCTAGTCGCAAAGAACGCGACTAGAATCGGGCACCCTCAGGTTGTGATAGAGGAAAAGCAGGTCCCTCGGCTTGCACTCACCGCGCAAGCGCGCCTCGTCCGGCGCTCGGGATGACAAAATTCTTGCTGGGCTAATTGTCGAGCCTTGCTCGACTGGACAGCCGAGGGCGGCTGTCCCTACGTAAGTGAAGCACTATGTGATTCAAGCCAAGAAGAAGACTGCACTGCTCTACCAGCAAATCACGGCAATAAAGGTCAGATAAGGTTTTCGCCTCCCACCCTCGTCGCAAAGAACGCGACTAGGATGGTGGACGATGAGAATTATTCTCCCAACTATCCGCAAGTTACAATCAAAGCATGCCGGTATTCGACGACAAGCGTGAGGAATTGGAACATTACGAAACTATGATGGGAGTGCCGCGAGGACGATTAGCGGTGACGCTCGACACGATTACGGATGCCATGGCGCTAGTGGGACAGCATGGAGTCTATTGCCAAAGCCAGCGCTGGCCAGGGAAGCCGGTGATGGATATTCAAGTTGTGATGAAGAATCTCACGGACGCGAAAGAATTGATTCAGAGCGTGATGGAAGAGCTGAAGTCTTAGTGCCCCAATTTCTGATCGAAAAACTTCGCCATCAACACCAGCGCCTCTTTGGTTTCAGGGAGCTGAAAGTGCTACCAGAAGGCATGCGGCAGTGCCTCGAAAACAACGAAACGAGTTGAGCATCATTGCCATCACGAAGAAGAGCACGGTGGATAATAAAGCAATGCAAACTCCCTCTGATTAATGTTCAGTGAGAGGACAAAATCTTATGCCAGCGTGTATTTCCCTCGCTCGATCATCTTCTGCGCGATTTGCTGACGCAATTCTATTGTGTTGAAGGGTTCGTGTTTAGCGAGACGCCGCAAAATCGCTAATTGCGTTCTGAGCATATCGCCTTCCGCGATTGCTGCGATTATCTTCTTCGCGGCAGCTTCGATCTTATCCATAGCTTGCGACAGGTAAACGCGAGTCATCGCTATGGAAAGAGCAGCGGCGGATTCGCCCTGCTTCTCAGCAAGCTTCTGGGTCCGAAGCACAGCCGATTCCATCGCATAGGTTTCAACGACCATGTCCGCAATGGCGCCCATAACTTCCTGCTGATCCTGAATCGTCTGCATGTATTTCTGGGTTGCCGCTCCGGCTGCGAATAGCCCCAATTTCTTAGCAGCAATAACCAACTTGCGTTCTTCGGCAAGCAAGCCTTCTGCATCTTCGCTGAGTGATGGGCCGGAAAGAACTTCGTCCATCAACTTCTTGATCGCAGGCATAAGCGGCAGTTGGCCCGACATGGCACGTTTCAGCAGAAAGCCGGTAATGATAAGCCGATTGATCTCGTTTGTACCTTCGAAGATGCGATTGATACGGGCATCCCGATAAGACCGCTCTGCCGGATATTCCTCGACGAAACCATAGCCGCCATAAATCTGGACGGTCTCGTCAACCACATAGTCAACCATTTCAGAACCCCAGACTTTTACGATGGAGCATTCGACGGCGTACTCTTCGATAGCTTTGCGGCTTTCTCTTGCGGCTTCGGCACCAGCTTTATCAATTTCAGCGAGAGCAGCGTCCATCATGCCCACGGTGCGGTAGACCAGGGACTCGCCCACGTATACGCCAGCTGCCATGTTGGCGATTTTTTCGCGGACTAATCCGAAGTCGGAGATGGTTTTGTTGAAGGCCTTGCGTTGCTTGGCATAAGCAATCGCACTTTCGAGTGCGACGCGGGCGCCGCCCACGCACATCGCGCCGAGTTTGAAACGTCCAATATTTAAGATGTTGAATGCAATGACATGCCCTTTGCCAATTTCGCCGAGAACATTTTCGACTGGGACTTTGCAATCATTGAGAATTACGGGGCAGGTCGATGAGCCGCGGATTCCCATCTTGTGTTCTTCACCACCGATGGAAATTCCCGGAAATGTTTTCTCTACCAAGAACGCAGTGAACTTTTCGCCATCGATTTTTGCAAATACGGTGAACAGGTCGGCGAATCCGGCGTTGGTGATCCACATCTTCTCGCCGTTGAGAACGTATTGCTTTCCGTCGGACGACAACTCAGCCCGAGTGCGGCAATTCAGCGCATCGGAACCCGAGGATGCTTCCGAGAGGCAATACGCACCAACGATTTCACCAGAGGCAAGACGCGGCAGGTATTTCTTTTTTTGATCTTCGGTACCGAAGTAGACGATGGGCAACATGCCAATGCCGCTATGCGCTCCCCAAGTTGTCGCGAATCCCGCGTACCGTGCAATGCGGTCGGCAATCAGGGCGGCAGTGACTTTGTCCATCTCGAGGCCGCCGTAGGCTTCGGGAATCTCGACGCCACTCAAGCCAAGTTCGCCGGCTTTTTTCAGTAGATCGCGGGTGATGGAGAAGTCTTTGTGCTCCATCTTTTCGATATGGGGGACGATTTCGTTGACCGCGAATTCTTCGGCAGTTTGAGCGATCATCAGGTGCTGCTCGGTGAAGTCTTCGGGAGTGAAAACCTCATCAGGGCCGCGCTCTTCAAGAAGAAAACTGCCGCCGGAGATCTTTGATTTTGGAATTGCCGCAGTGGCCATTTGAAAACCCCTCCGAACCACAAAGAACACAAAGGTACGCGAAGTAGAACCGCAAGGATTCTTTTCTCAGTGTACTCCGTGTTCTTGGTGATTTTACTTCCAGCCGGTGCCATTCCACTACAATCAGTGGATGTTAATGCTTGCAAAAACCTACTGTTCGGTTTCTCTTCTGACTCTTACAATGTCCTCTAGAAATGTCAGCCCCTAGTCCGATTCGGCAGCGGAAGGCTTACCACTCAGTGGCACCGGCAATACCGGGAGCATTGTTCTCATCCCTGAGCATTGGCCTAGCTACCGTCGCATTGGCGGTAGCGGTTTTTGTTATCTACAGTCCTGCATTGAACTATCAATTTGTCCTGGACGATCACCGCTTCATTAGCGACCCACGTTTGCAGTCACCTGGACATCTATGGGAATACTTCACGAGCTATGTATGGGCACAAATCCCTGGCGGCCCATTAAGTTTTTATCGGCCATTCTTCGTGTTGTGGATGCGGCTGAACTTCATTCTTAGTGGAATGTCTCCCTGGGGATGGCACCTGCTTAGTATCGCGAAACATGTATCGGTAGCCGTTTTACTTGGCTTACTCGTGTGGAAGCTTCTTCAGGATCGGATTGCCGCATTGATTGCTGGCGCCCTATTTGCGCTGCATCCCGCTCAGACAGAATCTGTGGCATGGGTTACTGTGCCTGATCCGTTAATGTCTGCGGCCGTGCTCGGCACCCTATTACTATTTTTGCGCTATCAAGAGCATTCCGAAGTCAAGCAGCTCCGCGAGGAACAACTTCGCAAAAAATCGCGAAAGCAGATACACAGCAAATCTAAGAATGACTTTTCAGTGGTATGGATAACCGCCTCTGTAATTACCTGTCTGGCCGCACTGATGGCCAAAGAAACAGCTATAGTATTGCCGGTCATACTTTTCGCCCTGGCCCTGATTGTGCCATTCGGCAAAGTGGGCGAAGACCAAGCGCAGGGCGCGAAGAGTCTGAATTCTCGAACTCGGGCGATTTCGGCGTTTCGCGAAACCCTTCCATTCTTGTGCGCAACCGTGATTTACCTCTTCTTGCGCGTCAATGCTCTTAAGGGTCAGTCCATCGCTCTTACCCAGCATTTACCTTGGAGCACGGTGCTGCTGTCCTGGCCCGCAACTCTCTGGTTCTACGTAAAGGTTTTGCTCTGGCCTGTCCGGTCGTATGCCTTCGCGGATCCCAGTCTTACGGAAACCTTTTCGCTGCGTAATGTGTTTTTACCGGGATTGGGTGTTTGTTGCGCGGTTGCAATTCTCGTGACGGGATGTATCTGGGCGTGCCGAAAAGCAAAGCGTGATCTTCCAGATCGAGAAGCAGCGAATGTGGGCCGCGCGTTGCTGCTGGGTTGTTTCCTTCTCATCTTCCCAATTCTGCCGGCATTAAACCTGAACGCGTTGAATCCTGGTGATTTTCTGCATGGCCGATATGTTTACCTGCCGTTGACGGGGCTGATGCTGCTCGCCGCAATTGGATGGCACTTGGTGAAAAAAGGACGCCTTTTTCTGCTATCAGCGGCGGCATTGGTGGCTGTTGTCTGCGGGATATTAACCGTGAGTCAGGAAAGCATGTGGAAGGATGATTTAACGATTTTCACGGTAGCTCACCAGATGGCGCCGCACAACGATCCTGTAGCTAAGAATCTTACGAGGGCGCACGTGCAAGTTGCCTTGAGTCTCGATGATGCAGGGCGATGCGACGAAGCATTGCCCATCTTCGAACAGGCAATTCAACAGTACCCACAAGATTGGTATGCCTGGGCCGGTCGCGGGGAATGCTTTTTCAAACTTGACGACATGCCAAGAGCCGAACAATCGCTACATCGCGCTTTCGAGCTCTCGCGTGAGCCTCGTGTCAACGAGGAATGGCAGCAAGTGCGAGCGAGAATGGGCTTGAGTTCGTCCTCGGAGTAATTGTAGAGAGAAGCCGGCTCGCTCAGATAATCACAGAGGACCCAGAGAACACGGGATGGGAGCGCCTTCCAATAAAATGAGAGAAACATGAGAACAACCAAAGAATAGAGGTCACCTTGGTTTTGCGTACACTGACAGAATGATCGACAAGAGTACGGCGCAGCACTATGTATGGGGCGGAGGTTGCGACGGATGGCGCTTGGTCCAAACTCCGACATTGAGCGTTATTGAAGAGCGAATGCCTCCGGGAACCGAGGAAGTCAGGCACTATCACCGGGAGTCGAATCAATTTTTCTACGTGCTGAAAGGCATTCTCTCGGTCGAAGTGGAAGGACGGGAGTTTGAGTTAACGGTTGGTCAAGGTGTACAGATTCCACCCAAAACACCCCACCAGCTTTGGAATCGTCATTCAGTCGATGCCGAATTCCTGGTTATTTCAAATCCTCCGTCTCATGGTGACCGGATTACGGCCGAGGTGAGCGAATGAATGTCCAGTTGCTGAGATAACCACAGAGAACACAGAATGGGAGCGCTTCTAAACCGGGAGAGGATGCAAGTTGCTCGAATTTCTGATCTGCCCTAGAGTTGTGTTCAACATTCCCTTGGAGTCTTCTGTATGGATTACATGTCTCATCTACGTCGATTATTCATTTATGACGCATGGGCCAACAAGGAAATTTTAGCGTCTCTGCAAAAAGTCGTGAAACCGCCCGCACGCTCGATTGCACTTCTGGCCCATATCCTTTCTGCGGAACGATTGTGGCTCGAACGGATTGAAGCCCGTCCGCAAAGTTTGCCGGTTTGGCCGAATCTGAGCTTGCAGCAGTGTGAGAAAGAAACTGTCGATCTTCAACAGCTCTACGAGAAATATTTGAGTGGAAAGGACTCCGCCACTTTATCCGAAAAGATTACGTACACCAACAGCAAGGGCGAAAGTTTCACCAACGAAGTACAAGATATTCTCATGCATGTGGTCATGCATTCTGTGTATCATCGCGGACAGATCGCGGCAGACATGCGAGCCGCCGGGTTTGAGCCGGCTTATACGGATTTTATTCATAGCGTTCGCCAAAGATTTATCGAATAAATAATGTCATCTGGCAATAAAAGCTTCGTCCCCTTGCTGATCGCACAGACCTGCGCGGCCCTCCTGGTATTTTTTTTAGTGATTTTCTGGCGCGGGGAATGGAATAAAGAGCGATGGGCAGGAATAATCATCGCAGTCCCCGCCATGGTCTTGTTGCTCACCGCGCGCTTCCAGCTAGGCAGGTCTTTTTCGGTTTCCCCGCAGGCGCGCAAACTTGTCACCCGAGGGCTGTATTCCAAGATTCGCAATCCCATGTACGTTTTCAGCGCGTTGCTGGTCCTTGGCTTCCTACTTACGCTGCAACGTCCGTTGCTGTTTTTGATCCTGGTTGTGTTGTTGCCGACACAGATCATACGCGCGCGTCAGGAAGCGAAAGTGCTGGAAGAAACATTCGGCGAAGAGTACCGCGAATATCGCAAGAAGACTTGGTTTTAATGAAGCAAACCATCCCCATCTTTGACATAACAGTTTCTATCCGTGCTATTTTAGTCAGTCCACGAGCTCACGCATTATTGAACCTATGAAACTCACCCGTTCACTCATTTTATTGTTCGCACTCAGCGGGTTTTTATTCGCAGCCTCAGGCACCAAATTCGATCCACTCCCCGCGCCAACTTCAGGCAGCGCGATTACCACGATTAAACTCGGCAATCGTGTTCTGGTGTTCTCGCTTATGGGAATTGGAGCTGGTAAAACCTGGGACGCGGTTTCGAACGCCGGATATGCGTCCAACGTAAGTTATGGCAAGTGGGTTGAGGTACGGGCGATTCCTGGCTCCGCGGGACGGTTGGGCGCAGTAGTTGTCGGCCTGCGCGAACAGATATTCCTTTTAGGTGGATATGTGCTCGATTCACAAGGGGGAGAAACCACTGTTTCCAACGTGGAAGTATATTCGCCTATTGAAAAACGTTGGTATCGTGGGCCTGATCTTCCCACGCCGGTGAGTAATGCCGTCGCTGGTGTTTATCGTGATCGCTACATCTATGTCATTGACGGTCGATCAAAAACGGATGCGACACAAACTGTGCAGGTTTATGACACGGAAAAAGAAGCATGGCTGCAAGGAACGCCGCTACCGGGCAGCGCCGTTTTCGGGCATGCCGGTGCTGTCGTCGGCGACACAATTATTTATATCGATGGGGCTCATAAGGGCGCCCCTGATGAGCCGAAATACGTAGCTTCCGACGAGTGCTGGATGGGGAAAATCCAGCATCATGATCCCTCCAAAATCGAATGGAGCAAGCTGCCCGATCATCCTGGCACTGCTCGCTTTGGCATCGCCGCGGATGGATCGGAAAAAGATCAAAAAATATATTTTAGTGGCGGCAGCGAAAATCCCTACGACTATAAGGGTATGGGTTACGACGGCAAACCTGCCGAACCATCTCCGGTGACCTTCGCTTTCAATCTGCGAGCCAATAAATGGGAGACCATCAGCGAAAACACGCCTGATCCATCGATAAATAGCGGATTAGTTGTAACCTACGACAAGTTGATGATCATGGGGGGAATGCAAAAGGGCCAGCAGGTCACGGCGAGAGTAGAAGCATTGCCCAAATCAAAAGCGAAATAGCAACAACCGTTCCTCTTTCCCGATTCGCGTTCAATCCCACTTCGGATTCACATAACCTCTCCGCATACCTGCGTGATCTCGCAGTACACAAATCGCACCCCCTAGGATCGCTCATGAGGGCAACCCCATGAGCAATGTCAAAAAGATTCTCCAATTCCTCTCGGTATTTCTACTCTGCACAATCGCTTATGCATCTGATGTAACAAGCGTGACAAGAGAAACAGTCGTTGAAAGTCCCTCTCAGCAGCATGCAGAACATGAGTTCTGGAATCGCACCAATAAAATCCTGCTATCGAGCCATGCAGGCCTGGAGGCGCTTGACTTCGGCATTACGCACCACAATTTAGCTGGAGGCGGAACGGAAATGGATTCCATGGCAAAGGCGCTATGTGAAAGCGGAACTGCTGGGCAGATAGTTTTTTTTGGCGGCAGAACTGCCGGTGTAGTCGCCATCAGTTATTTGCTGCATCGCATCCATCAACACAAAATGGAGCGCGCTTTCATTGTTTACGCCAGCGGTGATTCGCTATATGGAATCAGCTACAGCTTCGCCCACCGTTGAGTCCGAGCCGCGCCTTCGGAAGGTTTTGCATGACGAATCGGTTCCGCATTTGTTCGCATCCAAGCCTTGATGAAAGTAATGCGGGCTCTGCGATTCCATCAGTTCGGACTTGAAAATCTCCGGCTGGAAGATATCCCCAAACCTCAACCGCAAGCTGGCGAAGTATTGGTTCGCGTATTGGCCTCGTCGGTCAATCCCAGCGATGTGAAAAATGTTCAGGGGGCGATGTCGGCAGTTACCAAACTCCCGCGCATTCCTGGACGCGATTTTGCCGGAATTGTAGAAGAAGGCGACGCGAACCTGATCGGCCAGGAAGTTTGGGGAACAGGCGGCGATATTGGCTTCACACGCGACGGCACTGCTGCCGAATACGTTGTTGTGCCCGAGCGGGCAGTCATTCCCAAGCCTCCGCGTTTTACTTCCGAGCAAGCTGCATCCTTAGGGCTGAATATTGTTACGGCATGGGCAGCACTATTCGATCGTGCAGGCCTGAAACAACGCGAGACTTTGCTCGTTGTCGGAGCCAGTGGCGGTGTTGGTCATGCAGCCGTCGACTTGGCTTGTTGGGCGGGAGCGAAAGTAATTGCCGTCGACCGAATAGACGACAAATCATCACGCGCCCATATTTTCCTTAATTCAGAATCGAGCACCTTCGCCGAGGATCTTAAGAAAGCAGTTAGTGGAGGAGTAAACGTCGTGTTCGACACTGTGAGCGGCCCGATGTTTGAAGTTGGCCTCAATGCCTTGGCCAAGCACGGCCGAATGGTGGAGATCACCGTGAAAGAAGATCATCAGGTTAAATTCGACTTACTTCGCTTCTACCGCGACGATTTGCAGCTGCACGGACTCAACACACTCAATCTGAATGCAACCGATTGCGCCGTAATTTTGGAAGAAGTCGCGAGGGCGATTGAGACCAAATGGTTAACGCCCAGAGAAGTTGAAGCCCATCCACTATCGGACGGAGTTGAGGCCTACAAATTGACAGTAAAGGGCGGCAAGAAGCGCGTCATAGTAATGAAGTAATTTGTATCAACAATTTAAATTTTGGAAAGCGCTCGTCGGGCTAGTAGCTATCGCGCCCTGGCCAACACCAAGGTCACATCATCCGGCTGCTCATGCGCTCCAATCCAGTCGTCTACGGCCGCAGTCACGATTTCGGTAATTCTTTCCAATGGCAAATTGCGGTTTTCGTGAACCAGTTCAATTAGACGCTCCTCGCCAAACTCGCCAAATTCATTCTCGGGTTCCGTAACTCCATCGCTGTAAGCCAGAAAGATTTCTCCGCGTTTTAGCTGCACTGAGCTCTCTTCGTAGTGACAATGATCAAATAGGCCTACAACGGTTCCTCCGCGGTCGAGCCGCCGCAGAGACCCATTTTCGCCAAGAATAATGGGCGGCAGATGACCTCCATTGCTATAGGTGAGTTTCTTATGCTGTTCCTCGTACATTGCAAGAAACAACGTGGCATATTTTTCTATTGGGGTACTTTCATAAAGTTGGTGATTCAAAAATGAAAGCAATGTTCCGGGACAGACATTCGCATCAAAAGAAGAATCACGCGACCTCGTCCCTCCCCCAACCACCAACGCTTCTTCCTCAACCGGAAGCCGTTCCAAACTGTAAGCGCGGACGGCAGAATGAATGGTCGCCATCAACAAGGCTGCCGAGATTCCTTTCCCGCTAATATCGCCTACTGCTACCAGAAGTTTGCCGGGACTCACAGATACAAAGTCGTAATAATCGCCGCTAACTGTACGAGCGGGGCGGCAGAATCCGTGCACCTCAAGCGTAGCGAGTTGAGAAATGGTCCTTGGGTAAAGCTGCTCTTGCACCTCCTGTGCAATGACCAGTTCGTTTTCGAGCCGCTGCTTTTGTTTCTGTTCCTCGATGAGTTCTTCCAGCGAAGTTGTCATGGAGTTAAATGAGTTCGCCAGAGCCGAGAGCTGGTCGGTAGAACGAACGGGGATACGATGGCTGAAATCCCCGCGGTTGATGTGTTTGGTTGCTTCGTAGAGTTGGGCCACAGTGCCAGTCACGGTGCGCGTGAGTCGCGTGCCTATGTAGAGCGCCATCAGTTCGATAAGTGCGAATACCAGGGCTGCGATGAGCAGACTCGTTTCGATAGCTGGAGCAAAATCGCCAATCGCTCTAAACAGTTGTTCGTAAAGCGTCGAGACTCTGGTCTGCACCGTTAGACCTATAGGACTGGACGTATCTCCTGATTCCCAATTCACCACTGATATCGAGGTTCCGAACGGAATCTGAAGATCCAAACTGCGGACAGGAGGTGGCACAGTCCCCGCTACCAGAGTGGGAGTCGCTTTGCTGGTGTCGAGCACGTAGGAATCGTTGCTTGCATTGGAATTAGCAGCGGGCTGATCCACCTTTTGCCGCGAAACTCCGGAGTACAAGGTTATCTCACCAAGATCTATTGAGAGTTCCTGTAACAAAGTCTGATCCAGCGGTTCGCTTGCAATAATGGTCATCTTGCCACCATTGACTGGAATAATCTCAGCAGATCGCAAGAACAACCGATCGTGATCGCGCACCACTTCGTGAAACTTGTTTTTCAAGTAAGAAGGGCAAATAGCCGGAACGCCAGCTATGCCTGCTGGATAGCTGCTGATAACCAGATTCCCGTTCAGCCAGATATGGACGCGGCGATTCGCCCATGCCTTATTGCTCTGCCTTAATCCCTCAATTGCCCCGATTTCGGTAATGCTACCCTGCTGCATGCGATGGGCAACTTCGTGTCCAATCGCCGAGGTTGCCGCGTCGAGGCTATCGAGCTTTGAATTGAGCCGCGCGGTTACAACGAAGGTTGCGAACTGTCCGGCGAAAAGATAGAACGAACCAGCCGCAAGCGCGACCAAGAGAACAACAGGGATAACTCCGATAAAAACATAAGTAACGATAAGGCGGTTTCGCAGGCGCCAAAGCATCCTGGCTTTTGCCCACCGCACAGCGAGGCATCCTAATAAAACGATAACTACGAAGCTGAGGAATCCAACCCAAACTCCCAGGCTCTGACCATAGGGCCGCTTTGAAAATCCGAGAACTTTTTGCAGTGCGAACAAAAGTAAATCCAGGCCCAGCAGGTACCACGTAATGAACGCGAGTTTACTGGCAGGCAGCAAGCCGGCCTCGCTCAATCGCATGCGCAAGTAGCGGTAATTTACGGCCATAACCTAAAAATAGCCGCCCACGGCGGATTTAAGATGTCCAACTGGTGAAACTGAGGCTAAGCACAGAATTATAGACGGAGACTTGCGTTCCCTTCAGATTTCGACAATTAGATTTCAGGATAGAAATCAAAAAATGCATCCAGGCTGCTCTGAAGTTGTTTTTCGATCTCTTCCTTGCTGCCTTCAAGAACGTGCATGGTGACCTTTGCTTCACGTCCGTTCTTTAACTTGAGAGTCGCATCCTCTACTTCCGCGACCTCTTCTGAAGGAAGCAGCCGTAATCCATATACAAGCGTTAGATTTGCCATATTCTGATTCTAATCGCTCGGTCCACTACGTTTGTCGCCTTGTAACTTCGAACACGAATCCTCTTCATCGGCTTCATTCCTCTAGCCTAAACCCCGAAGCCTGGAGTCTGAAGCCTGGAGTCTGAAGCCTGGAACATAAAATCATTCCTGCTAAAATGCCGTGTGCTCCCAAAATCCTCGGCGGTAATGGCAATCCTCGTTTTTGCAAGCATCGGCAGCGCCCAGCAGCCTGCCCCTTCGCAAGGCGGATCAAAGCCTCAGGTAAAAGTGAATATTCTTAACGTTTGTACCCCTACGAAAGAAGAGCAGCAGGAAATCGCCTCTGCGTTGACGCATGTTCCCAAACAACCGCTGTTTAGCACAGATTTCGAAGTAGATCGCGGACGCTCGACTTTCGACCAGAAATCAGAATTCCTGCAAGCGGGGATGAGCGCGCCACTGTCTGACGCAGCTTCCGCAACTTGGGTCCGAATTAGACGAGAATTTTCCGTACAGGCTTTATTCTCCACCGTGCAGTACTCGTTCAGTGTAGATACCAAAGATATGGTGGAGACGCTGGTCTTTCATGTTCGTGATCCAAAGGATTTGCTGGAAATTTCGATTGAAGATACTGCTTCGGCGGTGACCAGCCCAGTCGCGATGCTCGGTACCAGCACGCCTGTAAACCGGATCAAGCTGGAGCGCTTTGGTAGGTCTTCAGTCGTATTGGCACGTTGCGCGGCAACCGACCGCGGGCCAGCGCCAGACCAGACGATGTACGAGCCTTTATTTCAAAACGCTTCCGCAATTGTTACGAACTACCGCAATATACTGGGCGCCCGTCATACTGTGCCCGATGAGTTAAGCCGGACCAAGTCAGTTGCCGCCTCGAAATCGGCTATCAAGAAATCGGCAGGAAACTGATTCGATGCGAGAAGGCTCGAATACGCTTCATCCAACCGGCTTGCACCGAATACGGAAAACTACAATCTAATCATTGAACGCTATGGAAAATGTCCGCAATGTCGTTATCATCGGCTCGGGTTGTGCTGGACACACCGCAGCCCTTTACACTGGCCGCGCCAATTTAAAGCCTTTTATTATCGAAGGCCATGAGGCGGGAGGCCAGCTCTCTCTCACTACGCTGGTGGAAAACTTCCCCGGATTTCCCGAAGGCATTCAGGGGCCAGAGTTGATCGAGAATATGCGCAAGCAAGCAATGCGCTTTGGCGCCGAATACAAGCTTGGCCATGTATCGAGTGCCGATCTAAGTAAGCGTCCTTTCACCTTGCAGTTTGGTAAAGAGACCGTCCAGGCTCGAACCTTGATAATTGCGAGTGGCGCCTCGGCACGCTGGCTGGGGCTTCCGCACGAGCAAGCCCTTATAGGACATGGAGTTTCATCGTGCGCCACCTGTGATGGTTTCTTTTTCTCGGGCAAGGAAATCACAGTGATTGGCGGGGGCGATTCCGCTATGGAAGAGGCTATTTTCCTTACGCGCTTCGCTACCAAAGTTACATTGATCCACCGCAGCAGCCAGTTTCGCGCCAGCAAAATCATGCTGGAACGCGCACAGAAACATCAAAAGATTGAGTTCCTGACGGATACAGTTGTGGAAGATGTATATGACATTTCCCAGAAAGAAGTAACTGCTCTCAAACTTCGAAACGTGAAAACGCAAAAAGTTTTGGACTTCCCTACGAGTGCGATGTTCCTCGGCATTGGTCACATCCCCAACGCAAAAATATTCGAAGGCCAACTAGATATGGATCAAGACGGATATCTGAAGACCAAAGACTACGTCTTCACCCGAGTTGGAGGTGTTTACGCCTGTGGCGATGTGCAGGATCGCCGTTATCGCCAGGCAATTACCGCATCCGGTTCGGGCTGCATGGCTGCTCTCGAAGCCGAAAAATATCTAGAGGAGCAAGGAATCGAATAAGGGATGTCCCGGAACAGGTTTTGATCTCATTACTATGGTTATCTTGTCCCGGTTTGATTCTCAAGTTACGCTGCCGCTAGTAGTGGGGCCTCTATGTTGCGGCGAATTCAAGTTGTAATAGTGCTTCTCTTAGGTGCGATCCTTTCCTTCCCGAGTCACGGTTTTTCCCAACAACAAGATCAAGCTCAAAGACGAAAAGTCATTAGCAAAGTGAGCCCTGAATACCCTACCTTGGCGCGCAACATGAATTTGCGGGGCACAGTCAAAGTAGAAGCTGTGGTTTCCACCGACGGGAGTCCCAAAACGGTTGAAATAAAAGGGGGCCATCCGGTACTCGCCCAAGCTGCCGTTTACGCGGTGCGCAAGTGGAAATGGGAAAAAGGTCCTCATGACTCCACTGAAGTCATCGAAGTCACCTTCAGTCCTGAGTACTGAAATCATCGGGATCACGTTCACCCTGAAGTAAAAATACTCGCCTGAAGTTTCTACTGGTGTCTCAACCCTCTGCAATGCAAGGACTTCAATATCCCTGTTGTGATACAAAATTGAGTGGTCTTCATGCGAATTCAACAGAATTCTCTCTTAATTCTCAGTGCATTGAATCTTCCCACCGCGGATAAACTGTGCTGAGAACGCTCTTCATCTCCTTATCCAGTAACCAATCCTTGCGTAGCATAGCCGAGCGCTCATCGATTGGCCGGCGAGTGTCCGGACGATTTGTCGCAGGCACACAAGTGGAAGATGCTCTCCGCGCCACGCAAACAGTCAATCAATCAGGGCTGAGCGTTTCGATCGACAACCTTGGAGAAAATGTAACCAACATCAAAGAGGCTCGTGAGAGTGCCGGACTTTATCATCAACTGCTGGATCAAATTTCCGTTCGTAAGCTTAACGCCAACGTCAGCCTAAAGCTTACTCATATGGGTCTCGATGTAAATGAGAAGCTTGCCTATGATTTGGTGACAAAATTAGTTGCGAAGGCTGCTGCGATGCAGCCCCGCAACTTTGTTCGCGTCGATATGGAAGGGTCACCCTACACTCAGCGCACCTTAGATTTCGTCCATGGCCTTCATCGAATTCCGGGAAATCAAGGATGTGTAGGTGCGGTGATCCAGGCATACATGCGCCGATCTGAAAGCGACGTCGAGAAGCTCCTTGCTGAAGGCATTCGGATCCGGCTGTGTAAAGGCGCATACAAAGAACCGTCAGAAATTGCATTTCAAGAAAAATCAGAAGTCGACGCGAGTTATGTCCGGTTAATGAAGATTTTGATGAAGAGTGGTGTCTATCATGGGCTGGCTACGCACGACGAAAACATAATCAATCAAGCCAGAGACTTCGCTACACAAGAAAATATTCCGCGGGATGCCTTCGAGTTCCAAATGCTGTACGGCATTCGGCGCGATCTCCAGCGGAGTTTGGTCCGGGAAGGCTGGCGCATGCGCGTTTATATCCCTTTCGGAACAGAGTGGTATCCCTACCTGATGCGGCGTCTTGCCGAACGTCCCGCAAACGCAATTTTCATTGCGAAGAATTTGCTGCGACAATAGGTGAGAAGCAACGCCCTGGAGCTAATCTTGCACGGAACCGCCGTAGAAATTCCCATAGAGAAACAAGAACGTACAGTCTTTACGATTTTAGCCGCGATCAGCTTTTGCCACCTGATGAATGACATGGTGCAATCGCTGATCCCCTCGCTTTACCCAATGCTCAAGAATTCCTTCCGCTTGAGCTTTGCGCAACTTGGCCTTATTACATTGAGTTACCAGATGACCGCATCTTTATTGCAACCGGTCGTCGGCTTTTACACGGACAGAACTCCAAGGCCATATTCCCTACCCATAGGAATGGGTTTAACTCTGGTGGGATTATTGTTCCTCTCGGTCGCTCCGAATTTTTCCATGCTTCTGTTCGCGGCTTCTTTGGTCGGCGTAGGATCCGCGATCTTCCACCCCGAGTCGTCTCGGCTGGCTCGATTGTCTTCCGGAGGAAAGCACGGATTTGCCCAATCCGTCTTTCAGGTAGGAGGTAACAGTGGATCTGCTATAGGGCCATTGATGGCTGCTCTTATCGTGCTTCCCAGGGGCCAGCACGCGATCGCCTGGTTTTCGGTGGCAGCTTTGGCAGCCATCATTATCTTGCTCAACGTAGGCAATTGGTATAAAGCGCATTTAACCGCCAAGCAAAAAACATCTTCAGTAACTTCCGGCAGTGTTGGCCGCCTTTCATCAAGGAAGATCGCCGTTTCCATTGCTGTGCTCATTGCGCTTATTTTCTCTAAGTTTTTTTACCTGGCAAGCCTTACCAGCTACTACACGTTTTATCTAATCAGCAAATTTCATGTTTCCGTGCGCAGTTCGCAAATTCACCTCTTTGTATTTCTTGCAGCAGTAGCCGCAGGGACAATCATTGGCGGACCCATTGGCGATCGATTTGGCCGCAAGCTTGTCATCTGGTGCTCCATTTTAGGCGTGCTTCCATTTACTCTTCTACTTCCGTACGCCAATTTACTCTGGACCGGCATTCTCAGCGTTGTAATCGGCCTGATCCTGGCATCTGCCTTCTCAGCAATTCTGGTATACGCGCAGGAACTGGTACCGGGGAGAATCGGAATGGTTTCCGGGCTCTTCTTCGGCTTTGCCTTTGGAATGGGTGGGGTCGGAGCTGCCTTACTCGGTAAATTGGCCGATATGACCAACATAGGGTTTGTTTATCACATCTGTTCGTACTTACCCGCCATTGGCCTGCTGACGGGATTCTTACCCAATATTCAAAACATTAAGCGCCAGTCTCGCAAGGCTACTGCATAGTTTATGGAAAGTGCGGGCTACCTGCGTTTCTGTTAACATTACCGCATGGGTAACAGCGGCCAAGCCGGATTAACGGAGGCCTTTGCAGCCCTTGCTGGGCCGCAGGTGGACGATGAGAAAATTGACCTCATTCGCGCGGCTCTCACCATCGCCCGTACCGAATACCCCGATCTAAATGTTGAAACCTATATAAAGTGGGTGGATGAACTCGCCCATGCTGCGGAGTCTCGCATAAACGATATTGGCGATCCGCGGGAAGTTATTGCTGCTCTGAATTACGTGCTATTCCAAGAGGCAGCACTTCAAGGGAATCGCGAAGACTACTACGACCCGCGAAATTCATTTATCAATGAAGTGCTCGATCGCCGGCTCGGAATCCCCATCACCCTGGCATTGATTTACATGGAAGTAGGCCGCCGGCTGGGCTTCCCATTATTTGGTGTGGGTATGCCCGGACATTTCCTCCTGAAGAATTACGATATCGATGGCCGCGAAACGATAATCGATTGCTTCAATGGCGGTGACATTCTCAGCCCTCAGGATTGCCAGCGCCGTTTGGATGAAATCTATTCTGGCCAGATGACGCTTCGCCCCGAATTTCTCTTCGCGGTGAGCCGTCGGCAGATGCTTACGCGCATTTTGAATAATTTAAAAACCGTATATCTCACGGCGCGCAACTTCAGAAAAGCATTGCCAATTGTTGATTTGGTTTTGGCCGCATATCCAAGATCGCCGGAAGATGTAAAGCAGCGGGCACTCCTGCGCTATAGCCTGGGCCAATCTAGAGGCGCAGCGGATGATCTCGAAGAGTACCTGAAAATGTCCCCGGATGCTTCCGATGCAGACGAAATCCGCCAGACCGCACTGTCGATTCGACGAATGCTCGCTTTGATGAATTAATCGGCACTAGCTGGAACTTCTACTGCGGTGGCCTCGGCACATTTTCCGGGGGCTGCGTCGGAGCCAGTGGAAGCCGCGACACCCCGTTGAGAAGATCCCGTTCCTGTGGTGAAAAATCGCTAAACCGCCCTGACTCTATGGCGCGCTGACGCGCATCGGGGGGCATTCCCCGCAAAGCCTGAATCGCATTCTGCATCGCTTGCCGCCGTTGCGGCGGAAGCTGCTGCAACTGTGAATGGAATTGCCGGGCTTCGCTTTTCTGTTGCGGAGTCAGGTGCTCCCAGGTTTCCATCCGATTCAAAATCCGCTGCTGCTGCTCAGGCGGACGTTTGCTGAAATCCTGCAGCCTCTGCATATAGCGTTGTTGCTGCTGAGGTGGAAGACGTCGGAAATTCGGATCACTGGTCAGCGCACGCCGCTGCTGGTCAGGTGGTGCGTCTTTGTACTGGCGAAGCCATTGCCCCGCATGGTGCCCTTGATTGGGTGGTGCCTGACGAGAGTACGAATTCGCTCCGTTCGGTCTTGGACTTTGATTGTAAGCCGGGGGCCGTGGCACTTGGCTCGGAGTATTCTGATGTGGCGCACTTTGATGAGGTGAACTTTGAGGGGACGAGTTTTGATGAGGCTGTTGATGGGATGATTGTCCAAAAGACAGGCTTGCGCTTATGAGCGCCACAACCAGAGTAGCGTTCGCTACACCTCTCCTTTTGGATTTCCACCCCATTATCTTCGCCTCAATTGTGTGCTCTTTCGGAAAGAGCGCCCCTATAAACTCGTTCACGGTAGCGCGGCTGTATCAACCTGCGGTGAGACTTTAATGCAAATCTCTACGACACGGCTAAGAGCCGCGTCCTCCATCAATCTTGCCCGGCTTAATCTGCTTACGGATTCGCGGTTACGTTGGATTGCACCTGCAAATCATCCAATACATCATCGTCCGAATCGGCATACAAGTCGTGATTCTTATCCAGCGCCTGCAAATCGCCGACAGCAGTCCCGGGGTCAATCGACATATTCGCAACTTGATTATTGGTACTGTGTCTGCTGTCAGTGCGCCAAAACGTTACGCCAACTACTAAAACCGCAGCCAATGATACTGCCAGCGCAGGTTTACGGAACCATTGCAGCCACCCTGCCGAATGTTTCGCCATCTCTTCCCGCAACCGCGCGTGCAGCCGCACATCAAAATAGGGCGACGGCTCCGGCGCCTGCCACTCGTCAAGCAATGCCATCGTCTGCTGGAATCCGGCTAATGTATCCGCACAACCAGCGCACGACTGTATATGCCGGTTGATCTCGGGCGTAACCATACTCATCCCGGAGGCCAGGTCCGGCATCAACTCTCGAATTTCATCGCATTTCATAATCACGTTCTTCATACAAATTCCTTCAACTGCACGCGCAATGTTTCATACGCGCGGAATAAAAGTGATTTAGTGGCGGATTCACTTAATTTTAAAACTTCGGCAATTTGTTTGTAATCCATTTGCTGATATTTATGCATGAGCACTGCCGTCTTCTGTCGCTCGGGCAATGCCTGAACCTTCTGCCGGATTGCGGCCAACCGCTCGCGCCGCAATATTGCTTCCTCAACTGTCATCGAGCTATCCGGCACATCCGGCGTTTGTCCGGTCTCAGAGTCGGGCTGATCCAGATTCACAGTGTTCTCGGGACGCTCATGTCGAGTATCGCGGGCATGGTTCACTGCCAGGTTGGTCGCAATTCTGTAAAGCCAGGTCGTAAACTTTGCACTGGCTTCATAATTAGCTCGTGAGCGGTACACTCGCAGAAAAACTTCCTGTGCGAGATCTTCCGCTACCGCCGAGTTATGCGACATGCGATACATAAAGCTAACCATTTGCCGCCGGTATTTCTGGACAAGGTATTCAAAAGCCGAATCGTCGCCAGCTTTCACCCGCAGCATTATGTCTGCGTCGGTCACTTCTCCGGAGGTGCCCGCCGCGGGAATCTGCGTTGGGGGTATGCCCGCAACCGCCAGTAATCCACGATCAATGGCTATGCTGCTCACACTAGAATCAACCCCATCCTGAGAGGAAAGTTGCGTGGGATCTGGATTGTCGGACGGGGCCGAACTCCCACTGCTAGAAGGAGCTACGGGCGAAGTTCCGGGTTTGGATTTACCCCACATCGAGAGTAGCTCCGGCCTGTGCGCAACTACGATGCATCGGCCTGGAACTGGCGTGATTAGGCTATCACGAGCCTTGGTAGCAGGAAACCTGGGTTATTAAACTGGGCCTATGACAATGTAGCCCTTTCCAGGCACCTAACTCACCGCTAGAGTCTCACCTTACATGGTGTGTATTCCTAGTTAATACAACAACTTACAAGATTTTAGACCGTCAAATATTCGCATTAATAGTTGTCTAACTTCGTCAACAAAGGTCCAAGTACGTAGGCGACGAAGAAACCAATTACATAAATACCTGCTGAAACCCAAAGGAAGACTTTACTAAGTCTGCTTGCGTCTTCGCAGGCCGTCGGATTGTCGGGATTGCACTCTCGAGCTTGAATCCGCGGTGCGATGTAGTACATGTTTACAAAGCTCAGCGCAATCAAAGCGCCCGAGATTGAAAATGTCCACACCTTATGCCGTGAGAGAGTCACAAGCCAGGGCACGAACGAGAGCATGGAGGCGACTGATGCGCCCAGGCCGAACAACACAAGCAATGACGGAAGCGCGCAGCAGAGCAAAGTGCTCACCGAAGTAAACAGAGAGAAGTAGCTCAGTAATGCTGATCGTTTTGGATTTGTTGCTGCCAGTGTATTCATTTTGTGTGATCTTCCTCGACTGACCGGTAACGAATTGAATCCGGCGCTTTCCCCTTTTCGCCTTCAGGTATCGTGCCGGTGACAACAACCGGTTTCCCCACCATAGAACTTGCAATCGCAGCAGAGCCGGAGTCAGGTACAAGTTGGAGCAAGTCATTCGATCCTGATACCCGCAGTATTAATTTTTCATTTGCATTCTCCACAGTGCCTGCAACCGTTGCCGTTGATTGCTTCATGGCGAATCCATTCTTGGCAATGGCTGCATTCAATTGTTTCAGCGTGGCGGCATTACCAGGTTTCATCTTTACAGAAGCCAGCCCTTTTTCCAGGCTAACGTTAACCGAGTCCACACCAGAAACTGCCTTCAAGGACACGCGCACGGCGTGTGCACAGACCTCTCAATCCATGCCGAAAATCGTAATGTCGATTGATTTGATTTCTGCCGAGGCAGAAGCTGCGAGTAGCAAAAGCACCGATACAAAAGCGATGGTCTTTTTCATAAATCCTCCTAATGTGAATGGCCGTGCTGGAAAAGCAAGTAACTGAAATTGAATGCAAAACGAACGTGCTCATTCGGAAATGCTGGCCCGACGTTCTGATAGATCGGGAATTGAGCGCCGAAGCTGACGGTGTAGTTGTGAAAAATTCCCAGCGCCGTAGGGCCAAGAAACACTTGATGAGCTTGGGTGTCTGCTATTGAAATGTTTGCCTGGAGGAATCTATTGGAGCGCTCTCCAACAAGTTCGCCGAAGACTCTCCAATCCCATTTATCCGGTGGTCTGCGCCACTTCAGAGGGCGATAGCCGTAGACCAGACTGTAATCGAATACGTCAGGTCGCTTATCGCCATGGTGTTCATAAAACTTTGTGTAGGTGCTGCCAAGCCAGATGTAATGGCTCCGGGATGCAATGCCGCTGACAACACCAAACATAGTGCCGGGGACATTTGTAGTGTGTGCGATTCTGAATCCAGACTGCGGCCCCGGAACGGCCAGGCCCGCGAAGCCAGTGGTCTCGATTCGTGTGCCAACCTTTGTTGCTCTATGCTGAAAGCGCCACGCTACTGTGGTATCGAAATCATCACCCGGCTGAATTCGGGTGGGTGGAAGAGTGGTGTTTCCCAAGACAGTGGGAAGAGTGCAGGACAGCGTTAAGTGGGGCGTAAAGCCATACGCAACTAAACTTCGGATCGACGCTTGTGTACCAAGGCCCGTGCTGCGCCCGAACACGCCTTCATCAAAACTCCATTCGCCTTGAGAATTCGTCGGCGTGGCGAGTCCGAATACCGGGCCGTGCGCTGCTGCATCAGCTAATAGCGGCATGGCAAGTACAGTGAACAGTATTACTGCAAGTTTCATATTCTCCTCCGCAATGCTTAGAGACACACGTGTGGACTCTTGTGCGCCAACGCAACAATGCGGAGTTCTAGATTTTGAGAATTGAGATTGAGGCTATAGCAGGTATTTCGGGAGGCGGTATATCTAGCCGTACGTGTGCAGGCGCAATCTCCGAGGTGGAGTTCGCTTCAGAAATGGCGGTCACTGCCAGCAAAGTAAAATCAGGATGAACTTGCGGTACCGGTTGAACCGTTGCAACGGGGGTACTGATGTTTGAGGCACGCTCACAACATGGATGATGATTGGCACCCATGTGGCAATCGCCTGCCATCTTCTTGCAGCAAGCCATTTCCGCATCCGTCATCTTCAGATTGGGTAAACATGCGAGCGCAGGCATTGCTAGCCAAACGACCAGCAGACCCAACACGACTGTGAAACGCCACTGCCCCATCAGCATAGATGCTGCCTTCACCACTGGCCTGCATGCAAATGGTTATTTGATTAGCGTTCAAATCGCATTCGCGATCGCTGGCACAACGGCCTTGGTATAATGTGACACTTGGGCGCTTAACTCAGCGGTAGAGTGTCACCTTCACACGGTGGAAGTCGTAGGTTCGAATCCTACAGCGCCCACCACTTATCTCGTGGTTTGCAATTGCCGTATTCTTCGCGTCATTCTCTTTCGTGTCTTTACGTCGATACAATTAGGGACCTATGAACAGAGTGCTTCGTGTTATGTGTATTGCCGTAATTGCTGCGAACTTCCCCGCGGGTTGTCTTTCCCTAGCGCAAGCGCAATCGTCTGATACCACCTCTAAACAGGCGGCTCCAGCGTCACAGACTGCGGAGAAGGTTCCCGTCATAGACGGCGCCGCCGGTCCCTGCTCCCTGGAGCTTACAGTGATAGGCGCCGACAGCAAAGCTGTTTTCGCCGCTACTGTGAATGTTCACATCGCCTACGGCTTTGGCGGGTTCCATAAGCTGGATCTGGAAGCCGGAACCAACTCAAATGGCAAAGTGAAATTTATCGGACTTCCCGCCCAGGTACGCCGGCCTCCTCTTGAGTTCCATGCTTCCAAGGACACGCTCGTGGGTCTCGCGGCTTACGATCCGTCAACGGAATGCCAAGCCAAACACGAGATCACGCTGGATAAGCCAAAGCCGCAAGAGACCCAGTGAATCGATTGGCTTAGCGTACCTCGTTCCTCCCAGCCAGAAAACAAAAGAGTTAGGGGGGATAATTCACTTCAAAATCTAGAGCAATAAAGACTTACGCGTAAAAATATAGACAAACAATGACTTAGCCGAAATCGGTTTTTCAAAGAACATCTAAAACAGACTCTTTGAAGCTAGCTGCTATTCAGAGACTGGGTCAAGGAGAAACGAGATTGGTGGTGCTTCACCGATTCAATATGGGACGAGGTCCGCAGTGCAAATATGCAAATGGCTGCCAATGATAGGAGCTAGTGTGGCTGCTTACTTCCTCCATCTTTGCAAAAGCCCAAAAGTGGGCCACCGCCGAAATCTAAGCGTCGCAGGCGTGTGACGTACCCGGCTGACTCTAAGTGTTAGGCTTCGTTCGGCTTCCGTAAAATCTCGAAATTATCCTGCCATACCCAGCAACTTACCGTACATTCCCAAAAATGGTTTCACGGGCCCCACTCGATTGCTTAGAACAAGGCTCACACGCCTTAAAAGGATGATTTATGAAAAAAAGGGTTCTGCTCCTGATGTTTGCCGCCTTCGCACTTTCGTTCTTAAGCCGCATTGCCTATGCCACAACGTACTCAATTCCAGCGGGAATCGGAACACTGACCTATAACGTGACGGTCTACAATGCAACCTGCCAGTACATCCTGGGAGCTCACGTATACAATTTCACCTACAATCAGTCCACCTATAGCTCATTTTCGTTCAGCTATAGCGGTGGCGGCACGGCCAATCTGCTGGGATCCGCCTCCTCCATTTACGATCCGGAGCCTCCTCCCGTTGGAAACAAAAATTGCCCCAAAAGCAGCGATCCACAAGTCACACTGACAGCACCACAGGTTTCCATCTTATTTACGCCATCGGCTACGACGGGCGGCTCGGCCATAGTTGGGACGGTCGGGTGGGCCAACCCAAAATATAAGATCATCGGGGTGGAGTATGCGCCTCCTGGCTCGAAAAGCTCTGTGACTTACGGTGCGAATACCGTGGTTGGTACGAGCACCGGAGTTATGAGCACGTTCTCCTCACAAGATCAGCAGAGCGTTACAACGTCTGCCGGATTTAGCATTTTCGGTTTTGGATCCACGGAAACGTCTACCTATTCAAATGACTACACACAGGAGAAAGACACCTCCTCGTCTGTCGCGGTTACCCAAACCACATCTTCGAGCACGGGCCTTTCGGGATATGCTGACCCGATAAACGGAATAAACCATGATTACGATTACATTTTCGTTTGGCTGAATCCGATCGCGAATTTTGTTATTTATCCTCAGGCGAACGGGAACTTGGTCACGTGGACCGGATACGGATATGACCTGAACGATACGAGAGACTATCCAGATATGGATTTAGTCGGTGTCCAACTCGGCTGTCTGAATGGCGATTTCTACGCCCAGTACACCAGCGGCACCAATACGAATTGGCTCACCTGTGAAACGGTGTTCAACACTAATTTCAACCGTAGCTGGGCTCTTAACAACACAGACGGCTCGGGACCCGGCCTTACTCCTTCTTTGGCCACGTCAGTCCCCCCGTATAACTTCTGTCAGCAGCCAGGAAAGGATCTATATTACATTTGCCTTGCAGACCCGTATTCGAATCCGAGCTATAAATTAGCTTTCCCGTCGGGGTCAACGACCACAACTGACGGTCGTTTCACTGCATGTAACGGCACGGGTTGCACCACAACCATTGACTACGAGCCCAATCTGAATACGAATTATTCACAAGGGTACTCGACGACGACCACGACAGGACAGATGGATAAATATACCTACAAGCAGAGCTTTTCACTCGAAAGCAAATTCTCGGCGACGGAAGGAAGCGGCAAGACTTTTTCCGCTACCTTTACGCAGAACCTGGGAACAACGAATACCTACACTTGGACCGATCAGTTTAATCAAACTACAAATAACTCAAAGAGCCAGACGGCTTCGTTTGCGATCGTAGGTCCGGCTGAAGGCTACGTTGGTCCGACACAATTCGTGGTCTATCAGGACAATCTCTACGGTACATTCATGTTTTCACCCGGAAACTGAAGTGGAAATTGACTTCGAACCGCCAACCATAAGTTGGCGGTTTTCTTTAAATGGAAGATTAAAGATCTGGCATACCTTGTCGTGCCACCTTTGCAAAAAAAGCGCATAGGTGGGGCACCGGCCAAGGGCGCAATTCTACTCTGGATTCTGAATACTTTCCGTCGTAGGATCGTTGCGAGCACCCCAACTTACTTTACTGTCAGGTAATCAGACCAAATCCCATGGCGACTTCACGACGAATAATATCGAAAGGTATTCAAACTTGGGGTCTGCTCCTCGTTTTTGCGCAACTCTCGATAGCACAAGGGCCCGAGCAAAAGTTGACCAAGGCTGACCTCTCTTGGTTGAAATCTGTCCTCAGCGATACCCGAGATGACATAAAGAAGTACTACTACGACGTTCACTATCATGGTGTAGATGTCGATTCTCGTTTTCAACAAGCTCTGGAAAAAGTCCAGTCCGCCTCGACCCGCAACTACGCTATAGCCGACATCGCTGGGGCGGTGAGTGCTCTCGGTGACTCTCATACCATTTTCATTCCCCCTCCCCGTCCCTACGTTCACGAATATGGTTGGCGGATGCAAGCCGAAGGTGACTCCGATTGTTTTATTACGGCGGTTCGATCCGGCAGCGATGCGGAAAGGAAAGGTGTCAAGCCTGGCGATCAACTGCTCTCAGTAGCAGGCTACGCAGCAATTCGAGAAGATGCTTGGAAAATCGATTATGTTTTCCGCACTTTAAGGCCACAGTCAGGGCTGCGCCTTGTTCTTCGCTCGCCAGACGGCGTCACTAGGCAATTGGACGTTATGGCCGATCTGCGTCCCAGAACCCGAAACCCTTGGAAACGGCGCGATCAATTGGAAAGTCAGTCAAAAAACCACAAACCCCGCTTCTTCGAGTATGGGCGGAAGGCGATTATTTTCAATTTACCTGATTTCGCCTTCGATGCCGACCGCGCGCACAAAATGCTGGACCAAATCCGTTCTCACGATGCGATCGTACTCGACTTGCGCGGGAATCCCGGCGGCTATGAGGGATTTTTATTGCAGTTCTTAGGCGGCATGTTCGACCACGATGTAAAGATGGCAGATCGCTTGGGACGCAAGCCGCTGCATGCTTCTATTGCCAAATCCCGTGGTTCAAAGACGTTTACCGGAAAACTTGTCGTATTAGTAGATAGCGAGTCTGCTTCAGCCGCCGAGTTGTTTGCTCGTGTCATTCAACTGGAGAAACGAGGCGTCGTGCTTGGTAACCGGTCCTCGGGCAAGGTGATGGAAAGCTTCATGCATCCCCACGACGTCGAAACCATGTCCGGAGTTTTTCGTTTCGGAGTCCTCATCACCGAAGCCGACCTGATCATGGCGGATGGAAAGAGCTTGGAGAACGCCGGAGTGATGCCAGACGAACGCGCGTGCTTCCCACCGCCGCCGATCTTGCTGGAGGCCGAGACCCTGCGCTGGCTCGTGCGGCTCAATTGGTGGGCGTCAGCCTGACTGCTGAAGAGGCGGGGAAGCTTTTTCCTGTCGAGTGGCCTACTGAATATTAGAAGAGCGGCCCAGTTTTGCAACTCAACACGCCCTCCTTCACGGCTCGATCCCGGTCTTGTGTCCAAGAGGGTGCAACTTTCGCGGCTCCTTTCACATCCCCTCTCCCCTTGTTTGACCCTTCGCTGCTCAACCCTTAAACTTATTCCGTAAGCCTCATTTTTCGTCCAGCCTGGGAGGTTTTTCCCTGACAAACCGTTTTTTGTATTGTTTGACATGGCGATCTTTATCGCGAGCTTTGCAATTTGGCGCACTATTCGCGCTGGCTACATCTCCATGTTTCGCGCAGAAGAGCCAGGTCACTCTCGACACCAGCGAGACTCTATTCACGGTGCTCACCGCTGTGAACACCTGCGGATACGATTCGGAGTTGGATATCTCCGATCCGCTGCGGACGGATATTCGCGCTGAAGTTGCCAAGAACATGCAGGCATCCGACGAAGCCAAGGATGCGGCGACGCAGATGTGCGAGTTCTATCAGAACAAGCAGCAGTCAGATCCGTCGCGGAGTTTGTCGCAGTATGTTTCATTGGCGCTCTATCTCGGGCCGCCTCCGGCGTTTGCTCCAAAGGTTAAAGAAGCCGATCTCCCTCCGGACGTGAGCGCGGTGGTGGGCATTCTGCCCTTATTGCAGAAGTTCTATGTCGCAGACGGATTGCACGCAATCTGGCAGCGCCATGAAGCGGCTTACAACGCCTTCACACAGCGCTATCACGATCCATTGGCGAAGATGCTTTTTGATACCGAGATCTACCTGAAGATGCCTTCGTCCGGTTATTTGGGGCGGGGGTTTACGGTGTATCTCGATCCCATGGGTGCGCCGGGGCAGACCAATGCCCGAAACTACGCGGCCGACTATTACGTGGTCATCTCGCCGGGAAAAACCGCGTCATTGAAGATGCAGCAGATCCGGCACACTTACCTTCATTATTTGCTTGATCCGTTGGCGCTTAAATATCCTGACGTGATGAAGCGGTTCGATCCTTTACTGGATGGAATCAAAACTGCGCCCATGGATGAAAGTTTTAAAACCGATGCGTCGTTGTTGGTGACGGAGTGCCTGATTCGCGCTGTGGAAGCGCGTACTGAAGGAAGTCCCAAGGAAGCCGAGGCGCTACGGCAGAGCGCGGTCACTGCATCGATGGAGCAGGGATTTGTGCTTACGCAATATTTTTATGATGCGCTGGTTCAGTTCGAAAAAGATTCGGCTGGCCTGCGGAATGTTTTTGGCAATATGTTACTCAGCATTGACGTGAGAAAAGAGCAACGCCGTGCGTCGCAGATTCAGTTCGCAACGAACGCCGATCCGGAGCTTCTGCACTTGGCGCGTCCGACGGAAGGCAAGCTCCTCAAGACAGCCGAGCAGCGGCTTTCGGCGGGAGACGCCACATCCGCGCAGAAACTCGCGCAGGAAGCACTGGACGAGAAGAGCGAAGATCCGGGCCGGGCGCTTTTCATCCTCGCACAGGTAGCGACTGCAAACCGGCAAATCAATGAGGCACGCGATTATTTTCAGAAAGCGTTGCAGAATTCGCGGGAGCCGAAAGTGGTAGCGTGGTCTCACATCTATTTAGGGCGGATATTTGATTTGCAGGAAGACCGCGACGCGGCTGTCGACGAATACCGCGCAGCGGCGACCGCCAGTTCTACGTTGCCCGAGGCAAAAGCCGCGGCCGAGCAAGGCTTACAGCAACCTTATGAGCCGCCGAGCCATCCTCAACAGTAGAATGCGCCATCTTTGATGCTTTAACTGTACAATCTTCGTTCCAGAGCTGGACGTCTCGTCAACCGCTCGGAGCCAATTACCAGGAGAAAAGAATGAAACGAGCACTATTGGTCGTAACTTTGGCGGCGGCAACATCTCTATGGGCGCAGCAGCCTGCTGCGGGCAAGCCGTCGGGATCAAGTCAAGGTGCGTCAACCCCATCAACGCAGTCCGGAGCTGGAAATACCGGGCAAGCGGGAGCAGCTGCGCCGCAAGGCAAGCGTCCGCCACAAGCTAAAACTCAACCCGAGTTCGATGCTTACAATGCCGCCATCGCGAACATAAAAGATCCAGCGGCGATGGAAAAAGCTGCCGACGATTTTGCCGCGAAGTTCCCGACCAGCGATTTGCGCGTGCTGCTGTATCGGGCCTGCATGAACAGCTATCAGAGTGCCAATAATGCCGACAAGATGATGGAGATGGGACGCAAGATTCTCACGCTCGATCCAAACGATCCGGAAGCGGCATTAGGTGTAGCTCAAGTATTGGCGGAGCGTACTCGTGATACTGACCTCGACAAAGATCAGCGATATGCCGAAGCGTCCAAGATGGCGGAGCATGCGCTGGAGACGATCGATACCGACGTTGCGGCGCCGGCAGGCACTCCACCAGAAAAACTTGAGGCTTACAAGCGCTATCTGAAATCTACCGCCTATGCAGTACTGGGCACTATTCAGTTTGATCAAGAAAAGTTCGCGGATGCCGAGGGTACGCTGCGCAAAGCTATCGACGCTGATCCTTCACAACCAGATCCGGTAGCGATGTTGCGTTTGGCGCTCGCGCTTGATAAGCAGGACAAATATCCAGAAGCCCTGCAAGAAGCCACCAAGGTTGTAGCCATTACACAAGAGAGCACCAATATAGGAAGCACGGCACGCAAAGAACAGGACCGGTTACAGAAATTAACCAGTACGACTCCGGGAGCAAGCACTCAAACGCCGTCTTCGACCACGCCGTCTTCGACCACACCGGCTTCGACCACGCCAACTTCGACTACGCCCAGCGCGGCTCAACCAGGGACTCCGCCTAAACAATAGGCGCATGGCCTATTATTGAAGCGAGCTTAGTATTGCGCGAATGAACTCGGCTCCGACCATGAAAGCACGGGACACCACAACGCTGGAAGGAGCCTTAGGTCATAGTTTCGGAAATGCGGAGTTGCTGAAACAGGCCCTCACGCATAGTTCTCATGCCCGGGAATTGGAAGCTTCCCAGCCTTCTGAAATCACGCGGGCGGTAGATAACGAACAGCTTGAGTTCCTGGGCGATGCAGTTTTAGGGCTGATAACGGCGGAGCATTTATATAGAACTTTTCCGCATTACCGGGAAGGCGATCTTTCCAAATTACGCGCTCATTTGGTGAGTGAAAAGCATCTGATCAAGGTGGCGATACGGCTTGAAATTGGCCACTACCTTCACTTGGGAAGAGGCGAAGAAAAAAGCGGTGGCCGAGCTAAAACCGCTCTACTGGTAGATGCGCTGGAGGCAATCCTGGGGGCAGTCTACCTTGATGCAGGACTGGAAGTTGCTCGACAGTTAGTGTTGCAACACGTTGTAGTTCCTGAGCTGGAAATTCTTGCTCAAACCGAGAGCCGTTTACCGGTTGCAGATTATAAATCTGCGTTGCAGGAGAAGCTGCAAGCCGTGGGGCGTCCGCAACCAATTTATACTTTGGTTAAGCAGCGTGGCCCGGAGCACAGCAAGACTTTTACTGTCGAAGCGAAAATGCAGGCCTTAGGACAGCAAGGACAAAAAGAATTCGTTGCGCGCGCAGAAGGCTCGACCAAAAAATATGCGGAGCAGGAAGCCGCCCGGCAGGTACTCGAGTATCTTGCGTCATCGAGTTGAAAGTGCCCCTTAGCGACAGGGCTACAAGTTAGGTCATCATAGTTAACAGCATGGATGTAGTCCTCTACCACCCACGAAGTGAATGGGCCAGCCCATTGCAATTGCTTTTGACGACGGTTGTAATTGCGATCTTCGTAATTACATTCATTGTCCAAGCGTTTCAGATTCCTTCTGAGTCCATGGAGAATACTCTGCTCATCGGCGATTATTTGCTGGTGGACAAACTTCGTTACGGAGGAAGCGGCTTGTGGGATCACATCATGCCTTACCGGCCAGTACACCGCGGCGATATTATTGTCTTTCACTATCCGGTAAATCCAGCGGAGCATTTTGTGAAACGAGTTGTGGGGATCCCTGGTGACCATCTTCGTCTAGTCAATCATCAGGTTTACGTCAACGAAGTCGCTTTGCAGGAAAGTTATACGCGCTACAGTTCGCACCTGCGCGAGCCATTCCGAGACGACTTTCCTAAAGTGGACGTGCCGGTGCCGGGACTGGAGGGTAACTGGTGGCTACAAATGAAGAAGCTGGTCGAAGATGGGCAGTTGATCGTTCCGGAGGGAGAATACTTCGTATTAGGAGATAATAGAGACGAGAGCCTCGATAGCCGTTATTGGGGCTTTGTCCCGCGGGCAAATATAGTTGGACGGCCGCTGATTATTTACTGGTCCATGAAGAAAGGTCCGGATGATTTGCCATTGTCGCCAACTGCAGGTGATAAACTTTTCCATTTCGCTTATGCCATAACTCATGTATTTCAAATGGCTCGTTGGGACCGTACATTTCGAGTAGTCAATTAAGGGCAATCTCAGCCCGCAAGGGGACAATTTCTGGTGCCGAAGAAAGAAAGTCAAATAGAAGAAAAACCGCGCGAAAGTACAGTTGAGTTTCTGGCATCGCTTGCCGCGGTGCTGGTAACAGGACTGTTCATTATTACTTTTATTGTCCAGGCATTTGAAATTCCCTCCAGTTCGATGGAGAACACGCTTTTGATTGGCGATCATGTATTTGTGAATCGCGTTCAGTTCTCACCTCCAACCCACTGGATGCCAATTCTTCCCTACCGGCAGGTTAAAGACCAGGATATCGTGGTATTCCTGTCACCTGCGGAGCCTGGACTTTATGTCGTGAAGCGGATCATCGGCGTTCCCGGGGATCATATTCATTTGCGCGATGGTGCGGTCTACCGTAATGGAGTTAGGCTCGACGAACCCTACGTAATTCATACTCCAAATCATGCCTACAATGCTTACGCAGATAATTTCCCAGCTGTTCCTCCTTCCGATTTCAATAATGTCGTTCCGGAGTGGCAACTAACGCTGCCGCAACATGTTGAAGGGGATGATCTGGTTGTACCGCCGGACAGCTACTTCGCTATGGGCGACAATCGCGATGTGAGTTACGACAGCCGGTATTGGGGTTTCATACCTCGCAAGAATGTAATTGGGCGTCCGATGTTTATCTATTGGTCTTTTGAAACTCCGGCTAATCAATATTTGCAAACCGAAGTCGGCCAAAGGTTGGGATTCCTGGCGCACGTTGTAATTCATTTTTTCGATGAAACCCGCTGGCGACGCACCTTTAGGGTGATTCGGTGAAGTTTTTCCGGTCGAGATTCGGCGTTGCTTCTGCCGTGTCGGTACTGATTCTCGCGCTGTTTTTGATCCGGCCCGGTGCCGACCGCTTAAAGACACGCATCGTAAGTTCTATTAGTTCAGCTTTAGGACGACAGGTAGAGGCCAGTTCTGTCAACTTGCAGTTTCTCCCTCAGCCTGGTTTTGAGTTGGAGAACTTTGCAGTACACGACGATCCTTCCTTCGGTGCCGAACCGATGCTGCGGGCGGCCGAGGTCACTGCAGGCCTGCGACTGACTTCCCTGTTGCACGGCCGGTTAGAGATTTCGAAGCTCAGTCTTTCAGAACCGAGTCTCAACCTTATACGTAACGGCGGAAAATGGAACGTTGAAACTCTCCTCGAACGAGCCGCCAAATTACCTGTGGCTCCTACTGGTAAAACGAAATCCGAAAGCCGACCAGCGTTTCCATATATTCAAGCCAATCGTGCCCGTATCAACTTCAAAGTAGGGTTGGAAAAAAAACCTTATTCTCTCAGCGACGCTGATTTTGGATTGTGGCAGGAGTCGGAAAATAGCTGGGGAATGCGATTGAAAGCACAACCGATCCGGACCGATCTCAATCTGAGCGATACAGGAATGCTCACGGTTACTGGATCGTGGCAAAGAGCGGCAACCTTGCGTGAAACCCCTGTCCAGTTCACGTTTTTGTGGCAGCAAGCGCAACTTGGTCAAGCAACAAAACTTATTCGCGGAAGCGATGCTGGGTGGAGAGGCACGATAAGAGTATCCGCAAGCTTAGAGGGTACTCCCGCAGATTTGGTTCTGAAAGTCACATCTTCTCTGCAAGATTTTCGACGTTATGACATTGTGGGCGGCGACGCGTTAGCCTTGGGTGCGACCTGCAATGGCCACTACAGCTCTGTGGATCTGATTTTGTCGAATATAAATTGCCAGGCGCCCGTGGGCCAGGGTGATATTACGATGACGGGCAGCATTGCTGGCGGGGCAAATTCTACTGTATATAGCCTCGAACTCTCGGCGCATGATGTGCCCGCTCAATCGCTACTTGGTCTTGCACGCCATACAAAAGCAAATCTGCCAGACGATTTGGTCGCAACTGGAAAATTAAATGCGAACGTCGGCGTACAACGGGATCTATCGAAAATCGCATGGCATGGGAACGGCGAAGCTATGGGGCTTCATGTGCGGTCATCCCATACAACTGCGGAATTGGTGCTCGAAAAAATCCCACTTGCGATCTCTCCGGAAACAAATTCCGCCTCAACAGCCAGAAACAGGCGAACAATTGCTACGAATACCGGCTCTGAAACTCGATTGGAAGTGGGACCTTTCAACGTAGCGTTGGGACGACCAGCTCCAGCCGTGGTACGAGCCTGGTTTTCACGATCTGGATATAACCTAAGCATCATAGGAGATGTACAACTGCAACGGCTGCTGCAATTAGCCCGTAACACTGGGGTGCCATCAGCTCAGACCTCCATGGACGGTCCTGCTCGAATTGACTTACAACTCGCGGGTAATTGGCAGGGATTTGCCTTACACAGGGCGAATGGAAAGGTGCAACTACACTCGATTCAGGCGCGAATTCGGGGACTTGAAAAGCCAGTGGAAATTGAATCCGCGAATCTGGAGCTGACTCAAGATCAGGTTATTGTACAAAACGTAAATGCTTTGATGGCTGGAGCTACATGGCGCGGTTCTCTGGCTTTACCTCGCCTGTGTGCAACACCAGGAACGTGCCCTATTCGATTTAATCTTCATGCCAATGAGATTGCGACGGACCAGCTCAATCAAAACTTAAATCCGGAGTTTCGCAAGCGTTCCTGGTATCAATTGATACCTTCGTCAACCGGAACTTCGCTTCCGCTTACACTCCTTGCCACTGGCCGGCTCACCGCTGATCGAGTTCAAATTCATAAGCTTGCTGCTCATAATGTCTCAGCTAACGTGGAATTGAATCATGGAAAACTCATGATTTCGGATTTGCGCGGAGATGTACTCGGAGGTCATCATTCTGGTAATTGGAAAGCTGACTTCACGGTCAGGCCACCCGTCTATAGCGGTAATGGAACTCTGCATCAGGTCGCTTTGGAAGATTTGGCCGATTTGATGCACGATGATTGGATCGGGGGTACAGCAGATGCAACGTATGAAGCTGCGACTTCAGGACTAAATCTGAATCAATTGGTTACTTCTGCAACTGCGAAATTGCAAGTCGATGGATATAAAGTCATACTGCCTCACATTATTCTCAGCAGTGCATCTGGACCACTTCAAGCGAGTCGGTTCCTGGGAAATTTCCACTTGCGTGACAGTAGTCTCGACTTTGAAGGCAGCAAACTGGAGACCGAAGGCGACATTTACCGCGTCAGCGGCACCACAAGTCTTGGTCAAGACCTGCATTTGAAATTAGAGCGTGATGGCGCAGCCGGCTTCGACATCACCGGAACGCTCGCTGAGCCCCGGATATCGCCAATCAACACACATGAAGCGGAAGCTGCATTGAAACCATGAAGCTTCCCTCTTTAGTGTTTGTTACGTTGATCTCCATTTCTATCGTTTGGCTTCCTGAAAAGGCTAAAACGCAAGTCGATACTTCATCCAGTCCTGCGCCCGCACCGCAAATATCCGCTCCTACCATCGAACAGAAGTTCCAACATATCCGAGAGAATGGCCGCAGTTCCGCTCCAGATCAAACGCCGACAGAGTTTACGGAAAAAGAAATCAACGAATACATCTCCAGCGGGAAGATAAAACTACCGGCGGGAGTGCAGTCAGTTGTGCTTCAAGGTCAGCCCGGAGTGATCATTGGCAGAGCGCGAATCGACTTCGACGAGATTAAAACCGGACGCAACTCCGCAAATCCTCTGCTGTCGGTTTTTAGTGGCATTCACAACGTGATGGTTGTTGCGCAAGCCTATGGGGCTGGCGGGCGAGGCTTCGTACGTGTGGAAACTGTTTCACTCGATGACGTGGAGATTCCGCGTTTCGTGCTGCAGATGTTCGCGGACAAATATCTCAAACCCAAATACCCCAACATTGGTCTTGATTCCAAGTTCGCTTTGCCTGACAGGCTAGACACAGCGTCGGTTGGGCTTCACACGTTAACCGTTACCCAAAAATAATCAACTAGTGCGTATATCCAGGTCCTCGCAGCACTTTGCCAGGCAAAGCACCGGTCATCTTTGTGTTGTCGATTACTGGAACGCCATTGACCAGCACGTATTCCATCCCTTGTGATAGCTGATTCGGGTTTTCAAAAGTAGCCACGTCGCGGATGGTTGCCGGATCGAAGATAACAATATCTGCCCACATGCCTGCCTTCAATACTCCACGCTCGGTTAGGCGCATCCGCTGAGCGGGCAAAGCCGAGAATTTTCGAAGCGCATCTTCGAGCGTTAGCTTCTTCTCTTCGCGAACATACTTTCGCAAGATGCGAGGGAAAGTTCCATAAGCCCGAGGATGCGGATGTTCCTGCCCAAGAATTCCCTCGGGAGAGGCGCCCGAAGAATCGTTATCGATCGAAACCCATGGTTGTTCGAGAGCAAGAGCAACATCGGACTCGGACATTCCGAACACGGCGACACCCGTGGATGCATTGTCCTGAATCAACAGATCGAATAACGCGTCCATAGGATCTTTGTTCCAGATTTTTGCCACTGCCGCCAATGTTTTCCCCTGCAAGGGTAGAAGGTCCGGGTTTTGAACAATGCCAATCAGAACGGCTTCAGGTCCGGGAATTTCCTGCCATTCATTGTCCCAACTCGTGGACGGAGTCAGGAGTTCTTTGCGAATGCGAGCGCGCATCGCAGGGTCTTTCAAGCGCTCAACAAGTTTGGCGCCGCCGCCATCGTGAGCCCAAGGCGGAATGAATGCAGACATGTCGTTGAACCATGCGGTGTAGGCATAAGTATTCGCACTCACATCGATTCCCTGTGCCCGAGCAGCATTGATCTTGGCGACCACTTCTGGCATGCGCCCCCAGTTTCCTTTTCCTGCAACTTTAATATGCCAAATTTCAACTGGGATATTCGCCTTCCGTCCGATTTGTAATGCCTCGTCGATTGCCGGAATGACTGCGTCACCTTCGTTTCGCATGTGCGTCGCGTAGATGCCTCCAAATTTAGAAGCTTCGCCAGCAAGGGCGATCAGTTCGTCAGTTTTTGCATATGGGGCAGGCGCATACTCCAAAGCAGTCGAGATTCCGACCGTTCCATCCTGCATGGCCTGCCGTACTAAAGCTTTCATCTGATCGAGCTGCTCGGGTGTAGGCTGCTTATCGTCATCGCCGAGCACCATACGCCGGACCTGCGTTGCGCCCACATAGCTCGCGAGATTGATGCCCATGCCCTGCTTTTCGAGCCGCGCAAAATATTCCCGAAAGGTCTTCCAATCAGGATTGATATGGTAGTGGTCGTATCCTGTGCGATCCGCCTGAATAATGGCATCATTCAAAGGAGCGGCGGATCCACCTTCGCCCGTAATCTCGGTAGTGATTCCCTGGTAAATCTTGGATGGCACTCGGGGCTCTACAAGAATGGTCAACTCTGATTGGCCCAGCATGTCGATAAATCCGGGAGCAACCACTTTGCCTTGAGCATCGATGGTCCGCTTACGAGGCACGTCATTGAGTCGCCCAATCGCCGCAATTTTGCCATTGCGAATGCCGACATCGCCCGAATACCAAGGAGAACCAGTACCGTCAATGATGCGGCCATTCGTTATGACAATATCGAAGGGTGAGCCGCCCTGAGGCATTTGTGCCCAAAGCAAGCTGGCGGCGCTGACTAGCAGAAAGATTGCAATTGATTTAGTGATACGTGAGATTTTCATTATTTAGTTTGCAGATCAATACTCTCAAGAGTTGACGTCGCGAATTATAAAGGAAAGAGCCAGAGACATATCCGTACGAAAACAGTCCATATGCTATGGTTCTGATTGCAATAATGAACTGAGGCCGTTATGCCGCGATACGAATATAGACCGATCAATCCCACTCCGGAAGCTCAGAAAAGCTTCCTTGAATGGATCGCCAAGCTGGACCAGGAATTTGCGAACCGTGATCCCGAACATCGCAGCGTTGTAGTTAGGGAAGCACTGTATGAGCTTTATCTAGGGTGTCCGTATGTTGCGCCGGGTCCAGCATCATCTCTGGCGGAACAGACACTGGTGCATTCTTTCGATCCGCGGAATGCGAGCCTTGAGCCTGAGTATTACGGCGATGTGGATGGCGAAAAATATGCCGGACGCAAGCCGCTCATTTGGTTTTGGATGATGTACGACCGCTCGCCTGTTGGGCTCAATCATTGGTTGGGGTTTCGCATGCGCGCCATGCTGGCCAGGCACATCTTCAAACATTGTGGCCAAAACGTGAAACTATTTCACGGGATAGAAGTTTCGTTCGGCTACAACCTAGTAGTCGAAGACAATTGCACTATTCATAAATACGTTCTGCTCGACGATCGTGGCGAGCTGATTATTCATGAGGGCAGCTCGATCTCCGATTATGCCAATGTTTACACTCATGCGCACGATCTCAATGATGGCATGATCGTTAGCAATCACAAGACCGAAATTGGTCCACGGGCTCGCGTTACTTATCATGCAACCGTGATGAGCGGCGTGAAAATCGGCGAACATGGCATGGTCGGATCCATTGGGGTCGCTTCGAAAGACGTCGAACCATTTACGGTTGTCGCGGGAGTTCCAGCCAAGCCTATTAAGATAAAGCCGATTGCGCCGGAAGAGATACGCACGCAATTCGAAAAGCATTAAAACACGCATTTGAAATGAGCTGCCGCCAAGGGGAGTGACGCTGGTCGCATGTTAGTATCAAATCCAACCGCGCAATGACTCTACAATACGTTGACATTGTGTTTCAGCTGATCGTGTTTTTATTCGCTATCAGTATTCACGAATCAGCACACGCATGGATGGCCAACCTTCGGGGCGATCCGACAGCTCGTATGCTGGGGCGAGTCACTCTTAATCCGATCAAGCATATAGACCCGGTTGGGACGATCCTGTTGCCGCTAATCGCCGTGGTTGCTCACTTACCAATGTTTGGCTGGGCAAAACCAACGCCAGTAGATCCGCGAAATTTCAAGAATCTTGTGCTGGATGACATTCTTACTACTGTGGCTGGACCAATAAGCAATTTTTTAATCGCGAGTTTTGCTCTCATAGTGATGATTGGAATTTCGCTACTTTCGCATTTGGGCGCAAGCATTGTTCACTACATTCCATACGTATATCCGAGCCACTTGGATATGCTCGCTTCACAAACCAATTCAGTGCTCATGCCAATCTGCCTCTTCACTTACGAGTTGATGGTCATCAATATCGTGCTGGGCGTTTTCAATCTCATACCAGTACCTCCCCTCGACGGCAGCCATGTTCTGCGGCACTTTCTGCCCGAACCCGTGCGGAAAGCCTATGACACAGTAGGATGGTTTGGGCTGATGGCACTTGTCTATTTCGGTGGAAATTTTCTTGGTAGACTGATTTCTCCTTTTATTGGCGCTGCCGATTCCATTCTGATTAGAATTACTTCTTAACCAGATGACTTCTCGACAACCGCAGCGGAAACGTGTACTCAGTGGGATGCGCTCGACGGGCAAACTGCACCTGGGAAACTTTGTCGGTGCGCTCGATAACTGGGTCCGCATGCAGGATCATTACGAATGTTTTTTCTTTGTGGCCGATTGGCATGCACTCACTACCGACTATGCCGACACATCACACATAAAAGAAAATTCGCTCGAAGTGCTGATGGATTGGCTTGCAGCTGGACTCGATCCGGAGCGCTGCACCATGTTCATTCAATCGCATGTTCCGCAACATGCGGAGTTGCATCTTTTGTTTTCGATGATTACGCCCCTGGGCTGGCTGGAGCGCGTCCCTACTTATAAAGAGCAGCAGGAAAATATCAGCGGGAAAGACCTGAACACTTACGGATTTTTAGGCTACCCTCTTTTGCAAGCGGCAGACATTTTAATCTACAAAGGCGATTTCGTACCTGTGGGCGAAGATCAAGTGCCGCATGTGGAGCTGACACGCGAAGTTGCAAGGCGTTTCAATCAGTTTTACAACCTGCATGGGTCGCCGGTATTTCCCGAGCCGCAGCCTCTCCTCACTCCCACTCCCAAACTTCCAGGGACCGATGGCCGCAAGATGTCGAAGTCGTATGGGAACACGATCATGCTCACCGATCCCGAGCCGGTGGTGCGCCAAAAATTAAAGACCATGGTTACCGACCCTGCCCGGGTTCGCCGCACCGATCCCGGGAACCCCGACGTATGCCCTGTCGGTGATTTGCATAAGATCTTCAGCGATCCGGAGACAATTGCCAAAGTAAACGAAGGCTGCCGTTCCGCAGGTATCGGATGCATAGAATGCAAGAGCTGGGCGGCTAATTCCTTAATTAGTGTGCTCGCACCAATGCAGGAACGAAGAAAAAAATACGAGCAGAATCCGCAGCTCGCTTGGGATATTCTGGAGAATGGATCGGCACGGGCGCGCAAGATTGCATCCGCCACAATGCACGAAGTTCACGAATCAATGGGAATGTCGTACTAACGATTTAACTTTTCAATGACTGCGGATTTAAAAAATGAGCGCGAGGTCCGGGAGGGACCACAACCCGGAAGTGGGAATAGTGCTCACGTGCGGAAGGGCTCGCAGCAGCCGTCCTCAGAATCTACTTCCAAGAAGCAGGAGAGCGACTTCCCTTTTTCGGTGATGGTGGGCGACGTCTACGAAGGCCCGCTGGATCTTCTGCTTGACCTCATCCGCAAGCAGGACATTGATATTTACGACATTCCCATAGCCCGTATCACCGCGCAATATTTGACCTATGTGGAAAAACTGCGCGAGCTGGATGTGAATGTCGCCGCCGAGTTCATTTACATGGCGGCCGTGCTGATTCACATCAAGTCAAAGATGTTATTGCCGCGTGATCCTGCGGCTGCATCGGACGCGCAAGACGATCCGCGAGCTGAACTGGTCAATCGACTCATTGAACACGAAAAATTTAAGTCAGCTGCACAGATGCTCATGCAGAAGCAGCATATTGAAGAGGCGGTCTGGTCAAACCCGGCAGTGAAAGAATTCATGGATGCTGAAGGCACCGACCCGGAGATGGCCGCGGATGTGATCGATCTGGTTAAGACTTTCCAAAAGATCCTTGATCGCGCGCGTTCTCGTCCCATGATCGAGGTGGACGAAGAGACAGTCACGGTCGGACAGATGATCGATTATCTGCGAAGGCGTCTCTCACTTGAGGACCGGCCAGTTCGCCTGAAGCAAATGCTGCGAAACGTTGAGTCTCGACAAGCTTTGGTGTGCATGTTCCTCGCGCTGCTTGAGCTGGTACGATTGCAGGCGATCCAACTACGGCAGGATCGGATGTTTGGCGAGATCCTATTGCGCAAACATATCGAATTTGAAGCAATGATGAACGCACAAGCTGCCGTCAAGGATGATTGGCGATAACGAATATTTTCAAATGAGCCTAAAAGCAAAACTGGAAGCAATTATCTACGCGGCTGAAACTCCAATTACCCTGGATCAGATCGCCCAACTGGTAAAGGGTTCGGGAACTGGCGATGCGATTACCAGTGATGGCGACCTGAAATCCGAAATTCGTGGCGCGCTGGAAGAACTCACCGCAGAGTACGCCTCCCCAGAACACGGAATTGAAGTCCGGCAAGTGGCCGGCGGATACCGGATATCAACCAAGCCCGAACAACACGACGTGGTACGTGCTTTCGCCAAGAGCTTGAAACCTCCAATTCGACTGTCTTTGCCTGCCCTTGAAACCTTAGCCGTAATTGCGTATAAGCAGCCGGTGACGGTACCGGAAATTTCGGAGATTCGCGGCGTCGATTCCGGAGGCGTGATCGCAACGTTATTAGATCGTAAGCTGATCACGACGGCGGGACGCAAACAGGTAATCGGACGCCCAATTCTCTACAAGACAACAAAAGAATTCCTGCTGCGTTTTGGATTGAAAGATGTGAACGAGTTGCCAAGCATGGAGGAATTCGAAAAGCTGGTTGCGGAGTCATTTCAGAGTGATCTTCTCCCGTTGCAGGAAGGCGTCGCGGATGCGACCGGAGTCCCGGATTCCGAACCGGAAACCGCAAATCCTGAAGAGATCGACGCTAATTTGCCGGACAATCATGAAGTTGCTGGAGCAGAACAGGGTCACGAACTTACCACAAATGATCTTTCTTCGGGCGAGGGCAGCGGTGATTCGACCCCCTAGCGCCATACTCTGTTAACCTGAAGGCTAATGCCCGCAGAACGTTTACAAAAGATAATCGCAGCGGCTGGAATTGCCTCTCGTCGAAAATCCGAAGAATTGATTACTGGCGGACTCGTCTCTGTAAATGGGAAGACTGTCACCGAACTGGGCAGCAAGGCCGACCCGGAGAGCGATCACATCCGCGTAAACGGAAAGCTCCTTCATGGGGCGGAGCGGCATGTCTACTTATTGATGAACAAGCCGAAGGGATACGTCACGACTCTCAATGATCCCGAAGGTCGCCCCACAGTCATGGATTTGCTTCACGGTATCAAGGCCCGGGTGTACCCCGTCGGACGGCTCGATTATGCGAGTGAAGGCTTACTGCTGCTCACGAATGACGGCGAGTTTGCAAATCGTTTGATGAAGGCAGCATCGCATGTTCCAAAGACATACATGGTCAAGGTGTCCGGAGTTCCTACACCAGACGGCCTCGGGCGATTACGCGAAGGTATATTTATCGCAAATGATAAAGGCCGCAGAGTAAAGACGGCTCCCGCCAAAATCAGTGTGATCCGCGAGTCGGCAAATCCGTGGTATGAAGTCACGCTCATTGAGGGAAAGAACCGGCAGATTCGTCGTATGTTCGAAGAGATCGGACACCATGTGGAGAAGATCAAGAGAGTGCGCTATGGCCCTCTCGAGTTAGATGTGCATCCCGGAAAATTCCGCAAACTCACATTGCCAGAAATTACCAAACTAAAATCCGCTGCGAGAATCAGCCGCTAAAAATCTAGGCACCAGCAAGCATCGGCAATCTTGCCGCACCGTACAATCCAGCATCACTTCCCAGCAGCGCACGAGTGACAATTGTTTTGGTGGGACCTCCGGGATCGACTTGGCCGGCAGCTCCCCGGCCTTCTTTCGAACTTGAAACCGGGCAGGGATCGGTTGCCGCATAAACTAAAGAACGTTGCCGCAACTCTTCAAAAATCGTGGGCGAAAAAGCATCCCAGGCGCTTGAGACACCGCCACCAACGACATACATGGAGAGATTCAGCGCATTCACCAGTCCGGCAATCGCGATTCCTAATGCCCATCCCACACAACGAAAAATCCTCTTTGCCTCTTCGTCTCCCTGGATCGCGAGATTGTAAACCGCTTTTGCGCTAAACTCTGCGTTAGAATTCGCCGCCCGCGAGAGCTCCGACGCAGAATTCTTGGCGATTGCCTCCCGCGCCATTCGGACGACCGCTGTGGCCGAAGAGTACCGTTCGAGACAGCCGCGGTTCCCGCAACCGCATGGAACGCCTTCAGGTTCTACCGTGATGTGGCCGAACTCTCCTGCCATCCCAGTCATGCCGTGCCATATGCGTTCGCCGAAAACGATTCCTCCGCCCACCCCAGTACCAAGGGTGAAAATGGCCATGTGTTCGGCGTCCCGTGCAGCACCAAGCCATTTCTCGCCAAGAGCCGCCACATTGGCATCATTTTCTAAAAAGACCCGCGTCTGTAAGCGACGTTCAATCTCGGCCTGCACGGGGAATCCCGCCCATCCTGGCAGGTTAGGCGAACCGCGCACCATACCGGTTTTCATGTCAATGATTCCCGGCACGCCGATTCCAATTCCCAGCAGAGTGTCTGAATTTTCATATTTCTGGGTTATCTGCTGAATGGCCTCGCACATATCACGGATAACCTGTTCTCGTCCCAACGCAATTTGGGTCCCGAGAGTTAGTTTTTCCAACAGGTTTCCCTGCTCGCCTACCGCCGCGATACGCAGGTTGGTGCCTCCAAGATCCACGCCAACTGAGAAATAAGCCATAGTTTTATTCTACGGTCGAGTATCGACTACTTTTGGCAATTCGGACAATAGTGACTGCTTCGCCCAGCAATGACAACTCGCTTGATAGGTGTCTTGCAAACCAGACAGGGTTCCCCTTCACGACCGTACACCCTGTGTTGCAACTGAAAAAAACCTTCTTCGCCATCGGCATCCACGTAGTCCGAAACAGAGGAACCTCCTAACGCAATGGCCTCTTTCAGCACTTCTTGAATTGCCAGATAAAGGCGGCGCAGATCTTGTTTTGAAAGAGAATCCGCGCGACGGCGGGGACGTATTCCTGCTCGAAAAAGCGATTCATCGGCATAGATGTTTCCGACTCCGCTCAACAATTTCTGATTCAGCAACGCGCTCTTGATTGGCATTTTGCGCCCACGAAACAACTCCACAAAATGCTCCACCTGAACTTCCAGAGGTTCAGATCCTGCCGCCTTGAATCCATGCGCGACACTCAACCGTCCGAAACGCCGCGGATCTACGAAGCGCAATTCTCGCCCCGACGCCAGAGTCAAAATCGCATGAGTATGTTTGGGGATTTCTTCTTGCGGATCACAGATGAGCAAGCGGCCAGTCATCCCAAGATGCACAATCCACTGGGTGGCGGCAGATCGAGTCGGTGTGGGGCGGGCGCCCTCGCCCGCTTTCTTCTTCCGGCTCGTCCCATCCGGTTCCAAATCAAACACAATATGCTTCCCGACTCTCCTAACTCCAGCGATGCGCTGGGACTCCAGCGTCGCCGCAATTTCTCCAGCTGGAGACTTTAGAGGCTCTGATTTTGATCCCAGCCAAACGGCTTTTATGACGTCGCCCGTCACTCGTTTTGCCAGTCCATTCGCGATTGTTTCTACTTCAGGCAGTTCAGGCACGAATTCAGTTTACGACAGGAGTTGTTGCGGACTTCCCTTAACTTCTATACATGCGAAAAACGAATAGCGCGGTGCGGAAAAGCAGGGGATGAAACATTGATAATTCCCCGCTCAACGGGTTATCATTTCTAGTACACACCTGCTCCACTTAATATCCCAGTAATTTGCGTTTATCTTGCGATTCAGCAACAAGTGTGTGCGCCCCGCAATACGGTCGGAAACCGTCCGATTCTGTTGTCCTGGAGTGTGATTTGAGGAAAGGTAAGACTGCGGTCATCGTAGGCGCCCAATGGGGCGATGAAGGCAAAGGGAAAATTGTCGACGTCCTCTCGGAAAAGTTCTCCATAGTCGCGCGTTATGCCGGCGGACACAATGCCGGGCATACCGTCATCATCAACGGCAAGAAATTCGTTCTGCAACTCGTGCCGTGTGGCGTTCTCCGTTCTGGCTGCCGTAGTGTGATCGGTAATGGCGTCGTGCTTGATCCCGTGGCCTTCCTGAAAGAAGTTGGCGCTTTGCGAGAGACCGGGGTGCAAGTGGACGGCAATCTCTTCGTAAGCAATCGTGCCCACGTGATTCTTCCCTATCACCGGATGATCGAGCTCGCCTCTGAGAATGCACCCGGTCGCGTAAAGATTGGCACCACCTCTCGCGGTATTGGTCCTGCCTACGAAGATAAGATGGGTCGCCGGGGACTCCGCGTGGCTGATCTGCTGGATCTCGATCTGCTTAAAATACACATCGAGAATGCCTGCCGGGAGAAGAACATGATCGCGCATGCATTGTTCAACTCAGAGCCGCTCGATCCAGACAAGATGTACCAGGAATATGCGGAGGCATCGCGGAAAATCGCTCCTTTCGTATGCGACACAGCCGCATTGCTAAATCGGGCAATTGCGCAAGGCGAATCGGTGATGTTCGAAGGCGCTCAGGGCACGATGCTCGACATTGACCACGGAACTTACCCGTTCGTGACTTCATCAAGCGCGACGACAGGTGGAGCGGTTATCGGTACCGGAGTCGCTCCTACTTCGATCAACACGGTGATTGGCTTGACCAAGGCCTATTGCACGCGAGTCGGCGAGGGTCCATTCCCGTCCGAGTTGCACGATGCGACCGGGGATTTATTGCGATCTCGCGGCAATGAGTTCGGCGCTGTTACCGGGCGTCCGCGGCGCTGCGGCTGGCTTGATCTGCCGTTATTACGCTATTCTGCCATGGTCAATGGAATTTCATGGTGGGTTGTGACCAAGCTAGACGTGCTCGATGAATTGGAGGAAATCCCCGTCTGTGTCGGTTATAAAATCGATGGCAAGATGACGGAGGAAATCCCAGCTCACGCCAGCGGTTTTGACCGCGTCGAATGCGTCTACAAGAAGTTGCCGGGATGGCGAACTTCAACCGAAAATATCGTGGATGTAGAGAAACTGCCAAAACAGGCACGCGAGTACCTGGCCTTCCTGGAAAAAGAGACGGGAGCTCGCGTTGGAATGGTTTCAACCGGGCCCGATCGTCAGCAAACTATGTTTATCGATGATTTTTCCGAGGAAATGAAAGTCCTGACCGGAAAGAATTAAGAATCAAGAAAGGAAGTAAGTGATGGTGGTTTTGGCTGTGACCTGGATGGCGAAAGCGGGCCATGAAAACGAAGTATCCAGCCTTTTTTCCAAGCTAACCGAAGAATCACGCAAAGAACCGGGATGCAACCAGTATCAAGTACATCGCCATAAAACTGAACCCCGCCGCTTCTTTATCTACGAACAATATACCGATGACGCTGCGTTGGAGGCACACCGCGCCGCTCCTCATTTTTTGCAGTTTGCTAAAAAAGAATTGCCAAAGATTGCTGAGCGAGTGGAAGGAAATTTGTACGTACCGATAGATTAGTGATCTGCTCTTTATTCGTTAGAACGCCATCCGCCGCATAGCCTTCTTTGGAAACCTCGCGAAAAGCAATTGTGATCCCTTCGCGGCGAGTTCCTGCTTCCTTGACGCGGCCGCCCCGACGTATTAAGACGTATAAATCAACGGACCTGCTCGCAATACCGCGCTGCTCAGTGAACAAAGGGATAGATCTCGTCGGCTATCCAATAATTTGCCAGCACCGCTGCGAAAAGCATTCCCAGTGACCAGAGTGCCCTGCGGCCCCAATTGCCAACGAAAGCCAAGCGTTGCATTGGAATGTCCACCAAGTACGCCGCGCAGTAGCAAACGTTGGCGAGCAGGGCCAGGATCGTGAGCAGGAGAAACGACGATTGCGTCAATGCTATGCGGAAATGGGGCCAGGTCATCATGACCCAAACCGCGACGACCACAATAAGGACAGAGTTATAGATGAGGCGGCGGGGCTCCCAAAATCGGGCTGCGTTGATGAAGGATTGCCGCAAACTGCCAGCGGTCAGCTTGCCGAAATTCTCCGGTGAGTCTGAATGTCTACTCTGCATGTGAAAATCTCCGAAATCATAGTATTACCCGGGACATTTCGTATTCCAACAACGCCGGATCGTTTGGGTAGGGTTCGGTCCGTCCAGTCCGAGCGAATCCCAGGCTTTTATAAAATGAGATTGCCGGTTCATTGTTCGAGGTTACCAGCAACTGCAAAGTACGTGCTTCGCGTAAGCGAGCCCATCCCAGGATTTCATTAATTAGAAGACGGCCAATACCTTGCTGACGGTGAGTTGGCGCGGTCCACATAGAAACTAGATGCGCTTGTGTGGCATCGTTCTCATCGAGATAAGACGCGGCGATGCCGCATGGATTATCTCCGTCCATGGCGATATAACCAGTTGATCCGTCACTGCTCCATCGGACTGCGCGCGTGACCCAATCAGCATCGGTGAGTTGAGATTCCTTTGCATAAGTCGATCCGAATGCGCTGGGGGAGTCTTGCAACGCACGAAGGCGAACCGCTTTAAAAATAAAAACCTTCTCTGGGACGATTGGCTCGAGAGTGATCATTGCCGGAAATCAGTTTACGATGCGCACGAATTAGCGCGAGGCGAAGAAGTGCAGGAACGCGGCGCGGTTTTCATTCACGGTCGCAATAACATGACAGACAATACCAGATCGATCGTGATCGATTGGCTAGCGCGATGTCTGAATTTCGCGAGCTACGTCTCCAATATATGGTTGAGTGACGAGGTCCAGCCCTGCCGATTGCACGAGGTCTCGGGCCCATCTCAGCTCCTCTTCAGTAAGCCACAACCCTTCGTGTCATTCACTCCAGCAGCCGATAGACCTGATTGTGCCCATATGGTTTTCGCGTGGAGAGCCTTGGCGGTGTCAAGAATTTGTTGTAATTCGCTGAAAGGACGATAGGAGTAAATTAAATCGGCGCTCTCCGGCCGGTGGCCGAGATGACGAATTACGATTTTACCTTCGTCGAGTTCGTGGACTGCATAATTTTCAGGCCCAAGACCTCCATGGACGATGACGTGGAATCCCGCAAGCGTGAGCGCTTCGGGGACATCTTTGCTCGGCCAATCGATTACCAGCACTGTGCCAGCAGTTCGAAGAATTTCTTTTAGATTCACTACTGTGTCTTCCATGGACGTTCCCGCATGACGATAGAGCACTGGAAATCTACTTCTAAAACAATACGCCTGCCTGATCTAGCCGCCCGCTATTGCCCCAATGACAATGAACGGCTCTTTCCCGGATGCCACTGCTTCAGGCAGGGGTGCGTCAGGCGGATTGTGAGACAAGTCTTCCTCGCATGCAAAGAAACGCAGAAATGCACGGCGTTGTTGCGTGTCGTGCTCACGGATGGCGCCACGAAGCATGGGATAACGCCCCTCAAGCGCGTCAAGCACCGAGCGTTGCGTGACTGGGCCCTCTACTTCGAGCGTTACCTCACTGCCAACGTGAGCGAGATTTCGTAGATGGAAAGGAAGAACGACGCGAATCATGCTGCTACTCCAGTTTGCTCTATTGATATTTGCCACAAAACTTTCGTCCTAAAGTCATTCACAGGAAAATGTGCGAAGCTGGGAATAATTAGTTTTCGGTAAGTTGTATTAAAAAGAATCGTATTGAATACGACTCCATCGCGAGCTCTAATAAACGTGTCCGTTCTTCTGCGACCGTCCGTCTCTGGTACCTCTGCTGTCACAACCGTGCGCTCCCGTACTGCACGTAGAGCATCTGGCGAGGCTACGCTCATACCAAACCACAAGACTCGATTCTCGCCCAAATCCACCGTTGGGAAACTTCCAATGTGTGACATCGATCCCTTACCGGTTAAGTGCCATTCGTACCGTCGCGCCTAAGGCACGAGCTAATGGATTATTTGGATCGTTATCCACACCTGCGATGCCATCATCGCTTGCGAAAGTAATTTGAAGTATATCCATACACTTAAGGCGGAGTTTTTGTTTCTGCTTTCGAGCGACTCGCTTCAAATCATCGAAACGGATTCCGAATCGTTAGTTGCCGATTGATTATCTGTCCATCCTGTAAATCTTCAGAATAAAGCGTTTTACATCCCGCCTCCAAAGCGGCTGAAGCTATCAGCGCATCGTAGATGCAGTATCCGTATTTTCCTGCAATGATCAAAGCTGTTTTATGCGTATCCAGTGATATCGGAACTGGATCGGGGCATAGAATGCAAATGAGATCCAACAACTCTTTTACCTCTTTCCAAGACATAGCCAGCTTACCCCGCACTACTGACACAAACTCGTTCAATGATTGAACACTTATAATCCCGCCGCCTGCAAGCAGCGCCTCGGCTTTGGAGGCACGAGGATCATTCTTCGCCACTGCGTAGATCAGCACGTTTGTATCGAAAAACTCTCTAGCGGGCATTCGCCTCTGCCCGGTCGAATACGAACCCGGTAGGCAAAGGACGACGCAGCCGGCGTAGGCGGGCGAGGGCACGCTGCCGGGCGGGGTCGCGGCGAACCTCAAATACCCGCGTGTTAGCAATCTTGATTTCGATCTGATCGCCCTCTTTTAAATTGAGGGCTTCCACAACTTCCGACGGCAGCCGCACTGCCAGACTATTGCCCCACTTAGAGACTTGCATATTGCCTCCGCCATCAAAAAAATGATCTACATTGTCATTGTATATCCATTAATTTATTGTATATCCATTAAGGAAGACAGACAATCTCCGGGACATGATTATTGCGAGCTGTTCTCTCATCGGCGTGCTGGCACGCAAGTCACTTTTATTTATTAAACTTATCTGTCAGCACAGATGAGTGATGACGATAGGTTCCTGTGGGAACATACCGTCATTAGCGAGATCGCGCGAATTACCCCAGCGTTTGCACCTCTACACTCAGCACCGCTGGCAGATCCCGCACTATTGGATTCCAGCTGTCTCCCGCATCGGCTGACGCATACACTTGGCCGCCCGTCGTGCCGAAATAGATTCCGCACTTATCCAATGAATCGACCGCCATTGCGTCTCGCAACACGTTCACGTAACAGTCTTTTTGCGGTAGGCCTTTGGTGAGCGGCTCCCATTCGTTGCCGCCGGTTCGACTGCGGAAAACCTGCAGCTTGCCATCGAGTGGATAGTGTTCCGAGTCGCTTTTGATCGGAACAATGTAAAGCGTCTCCGGCTCGTGCGCGTGAACGTCGATTACGAAACCGAAATCAGTCGGCAGGCTGCTGCCAACATCTTTCCAATTGTCGCCAGCGTCGTCCGAACGCATCACGTCCCAGTGCTTCTGCATAAAGAGCACGCCGGGACGCTTCGGACTCATTGCAATGTGGTGAACACAGTGGCCAACCTCGGCATTCGGATCGGGGATATATTGCGATTTTAGCCCGCGATTAATCGGCTTCCAGGTCGCGCCTCCGTCATCGGTGCGGAAGGCGCCTGCGGCCGAGATAGCGATCCACATCCGCTGCGGATTGCTGGGATCAAGAATAATGGTGTGCAGGCACATGCCACCCGCACCCGGCTGCCACTTGGGTCCGGTGCCGTGGCCGCGCAGTCCGGAGAGCTCCTTCCAGTTCTCACCCCCGTCGGTCGAGCGGAAGATGGCCGCATCTTCTACTCCTGCATAAACCGTATTAGGATCGGTGAGCGAAGGCTCCAAGTGCCACACTCGTTTGAACTCCCACGGATGTTGTGTGCCGTCGTACCACTGATGGGTGGTAAGCGGTGCGGCAGCGGCATCATAAGCGAACTTATTGCTAGCTGCCTTGGGCGGGCCCGCTGGAGCCGCGGCCGGTTCGCCGGGAGGTGTTCCAGGCTGATGCCAGGTCTTACCTCCATCGTCGGAGCGCTGAATGATCTGCCCAAACCATCCGCTGGTCTGCGAGGCATAGATGCGATTGGGATCAACCGGCGAGCCTTTGAGGTGATACATCGCCCATCCGGCGAAATGCGGGCCGCTAACGTCCCATTTTTCGCGCTTGCCGTCTGAAGTTAAGATGAATGCGCCTTTGCGTGTACCAACTAGAACTCGGACTTTGCTCATGAATTAGCTCCTTAAATTTTTTCGCAATCAAAACTTATGCTCTTATTTCCTAAGTCCTATCCAGGGCTTACGACCTGGGCTGCAATCTCAATGCCGCTTCGCGGCTGACATCCCTCGTTCTTTCACACGGTATATCGCAAAACCGCACAAATTACGATAAGGAGTGTCCGCCTTTCGTTAAACTTACTTCACTAAACTTACTTCACTCTCCCCGATGGGCTCGCTTCAAGCCTTCGATATCGATCTTCACCATTTGCATCATGGCATTGAAAACTCTTTGCGATTTCACCGGATCTTTATCTTGCATCAGCTCAAGCAAAGCCTTGGGAACGATCTGCCAAGACAAGCCGTATTTATCTTGCAGCCATCCGCATTGCACTTCTTTCCCGCCAGCGGTGAGCTTCCGCCAAAGCTCATCCACTTCTGCCTGAGTTTCGCAGTTTACGAATAACGATATGGCAGGCGTGAAAGTGTATTGCGGACCGCCATTAAGAGCAATGAATTCCTGTCCCTCGATTTGGAAGGTAACGATCATGACCGAACCTTTTGGTCTGGGTCCGCCTTCTCCGTATCGGGCTATGTTCAAAATCTTTGAGTTCTTGAAAATGGAAACGTAAAAGTTGGCTGCCTCTTCCGCGTTGTTATCGAACCACAAGAACGTAGTGATCTTTTGCATAACTCTACCTCGAATATTCAAGCCCCGAATCTTTCTGCTGCGCGAGCTTTCGCTTTTGCCGCCTCTTCTTCTCGATTCTTTGGGGGCGCATTCGTCTCCAGCGAACGGAGAAGACGGGCCGAGATGCCGGCTATTTCATCGATCGCAGCAAGGAACGCCCCCTCGTTCGCTTTCGACGGTTTGTTAAATCCGCTAATTTTTCTGACAAATTGGAGCGAAGCAGCCCGGACCTCGTCATCCGTAACTGGGGGATCGAAGTTGAAAAGCATTTTGATATTTCTGCACATTTATGACCTCACAAAACTAAAGCACTAACTTCGCAATGGAAGAAGTGCGCGCACCCGGTGATCTCGCAAGAAAAGCCCAAGCCACAGCAGCACGCCGACGTACACGGGAGCGAGAATATAACCGAAGAGCGGATTGCCAACCCGCACGTTAGTAGCGACAGCGCCGCCAAGATAGCCTGTCATCAAAATCGCACCGAGAACAGAAGTACGTGGAATCACATATAAAGCAACACAGATCAGCACGATAATCCCAAGAGGTAAAACAACACTCGCGGGATATCCAACCCGTGTCGTGCCCTCCACGGCAGGAGCAAGCCTCATCACTTTTATCGTGCCATCGAAAAGCATGAATAGAACCACGAGGCCACTAACGATACGTCCTGCCCAGAGTATCTTGCTGGAAACGGGCGCGGTTTGCGTAGCTGATTGCATAATCTTCTCCAAAACAGAGAGCCGGATTTCCAACAGAACTCTGCCGGTAATCCTCGGCTCTATTCATACGTCGAACGAAGAGCAGCTAAATCGACACAGATTAATATTTTTATTGAGATGTTCGCGAACATCAAATTTTGAATTTTGCCCGCGAACCCGGGGCTACATGGCTTTTTCGCAGTTCACCATCCATGGCGTACCGAAACGATCGACAAGCATGCCAAACCGGATTGCCCAGAAAGTTTCCGCGATTGGCATGTGCGTTGTCCCGCCTTCCGCAAGCGCGTGAAAAATGCGCTCTGCCTCTGCGGGATCTTGGATGCTGATGTTTACAGAGAATCCTTTGGGTTTGGTGTAACCATCGGGAGGGGCATCAGAAGCCATTAGCACCTGATCGCCAACAGTCATGCGGGCATGGATGATTTTCTTCTTCCATTCAGCGGGAACTTGATCCGCCATCGGCGTACCATCGTGAGGCATCATTGCCAGAATTTTTCCACCCAGGCACTTCTCATAAAACTTAAAAGCCTCTTCGCAGTTACCGTCGAACAAAAGATAGGGATTTAATTGCATAAACACTCCTTAATTTTATTCAAGAACGTTAGACGAATAGGTTACGCGAAAGATTATGAATAATTAACTTGCAATTTGCAAGTTAAAAAATGCTACTCTACTCGCGACCATGTGATGAAAAGCAAAGCCAAATGGCGATCGGAGTGTCCGCTCAACGCATCTGTGGAAATGTTGGGCGACCGTTGGTCGCTGCTCATTATCCGCGACATGATGCTGCGCGGCTTTCGCAGTTATAAAGAATTTTTGGAAAACTACGAGGGAATCGCGACAAACATTCTGGCTGACCGCCTACGCAAGCTGATGGCTTATGGAATCATCACAGCCGAAACCGATGCGTCCGATGGGCGAAAGCTGATTTATTCGCTTACTGAGAAAGGAATCGATCTGGCACCGGTGCTCACAGAAATGGTGCTCTGGGCAGCGGCGCACGAAGACACTGGAAATCAGGCACTCGTAAAGCTGATGCAAGAAGACAAAAATAAATTTATAGAAGAAGTGCGAAAGCGGTGGGCCAATCACAATCCACTTCGAAGCTAGTGATCAGCCCGAACTCCAAACCCTTGCTACTTTGTGGCAGCACTCGTTGTTACCGTCACGAAAATATTTAAGGCCTTTAATCCCGTTGAGGTAGCTGTAACCGTTACCGGTCCAGCTTTTGTCCCCGTCGTGTAATTGACTGTGGCAAGCCCCTTATTATCTGTTGTTACCGAAGTTGACGACAACGTCCCGCCTGCGCCGTTATCGTTGAAGGTCACCAGAATGCCAGGTACTCCGTTTTTATATTGGTCCTGCGCTTTCGCCACCAAAGCTTTGGGCAAGAGCGTTTGAACGGGAGCAGACTGGCCGCTTCCCCCCACCCTAGCCAACGCAACGACCCCGGGGGACGTACCCGTTTCCGAAAATATAGCCGGCGCATATCCTGTTGCAGAGGCGTTAAGAGTGTACGTTCCTACTTTGAGCGGGAGGGTATACATAGCCGATGCCGTGCCGGTAGCATCGGTGACGGCCGTAGCAGGATTAAAGCTTCCACCCGCACCGTTGTCACTGAATGTAACAGTCACTCCGGGATGGACCTTTCCGCCAGGATCAATGGCTTGCGCGCTAATCGCATGTGGCAGAGTAGTGCCAACAATTTGCATTTGTTGATTTCCGGCACTGGCCGTTAATGCTGGAAAAAGACCGTAGACTACGAGACTATTCTGAGTTGCGAAAAACACTTCTCCATCGGCGGCAATCGGTGTCGCAAAATGTGCATAGGGAGGCAAAGCATCTCGGCCATTTGGAGCCTGGGCCGTGGTGTAGATGACCTTTAGGGTGATTGGATCCATCGCCCAGAGCACCTTGCCGCTTACTGACCACAAGATGCCATTTAGATTTCCATTCGCGGTAATGATGGAATGGCCGCTGCCTGCCACGATGCCAGACTGAGTGGGAGGAGTAACAAGCTGCCCATCTTGTAAGCGATAGGCAAGTACGTTGTGCCCGCCGGTAAAGTAAACAGTGTGGTTCCAATACACGGGAGTGCCCGTTTCCCTTCCAACCGCACTGGGTAGCTCTTGTACGATTTGTATATCCCCGGTTAAATCACTACAAACTGGGCAGTTCTGCCCTAAATCGTCGCGGTTGAGAACGTAAATCGTTCCGACTTTTCCCTCTGCGATGAGCTCGTGAGGATAAGGCCCGGGTTGATCAGGAAGTATGAGTACCCCATCGTTTAGATCCTGATCATTACGGTTCAGGTAGGACCAATTTTGCGGAGTGAACCAATCATCCAAGGCAAGCGTCGCTCCGACCTGACTAAGTTTCATCACGCTGGAACCGAGATTGATGCCCGGATCAAAAGTCCCTTCGCCGGATTCCGCATAGATATTCCCACTACTGTCGGCAGAGAGGGCCGCACCCTTCTGCCATATCGAAGCGAAGTTTCCACCCGGCTCCAGATCGAAGGCACCTTCCTGCGCGAGAGTCACCGCGTTGTAAGACATGATCCATCCCTGATCACCACCGTTGCATCCACCGCCGCCAAAACCAATATAGACATGGCCATTTGCCAGTAACAGACCGGGCCGGTTCATCTGATGTGTTCCTACAAATGTGTAAGCTTTTCCGTTGTATGTGTAGGTGGCGGAAATGGTAGTAGGGCCCCCCAGTTTCTCCTGGCCTGTTGTGACGTCAAGTGCATGTAGCCGATGAATGACATGGCCACTCTCGTAGGTCTCAGCAACGAGATAAATAGTGTTACTTTCCGGATCTATTACAGGAGTCGAGATAACTCCGGTTTCAGTCCATGCCACTGTATTCGCACAACCTTTGAAATTAATGGGGACGGGCGTCGCGTCTGCGGGGCTGTAATCTAGGAGGATAGTTGTCCAAAGCGGCGAGGCACCCGCAGTGTTCGCATCAAATGCATAAACGCTGTCGTGCATAGTCGCCACAAATACAACGTTATGTACCCCACTGCCGGGGATCGCAAGTCCCGGCAAATAGAGCGGCTGGCCAACAACAATTCCATCCACGGGCTGCGTAAAAAGTTTGCCAAAACTTTTGACATTTACGTTGGCAGGAGTCAGTAAGGTTTCCGTCGTATTTGCGCTGGTAAGAGCGTTGTTGTAATGCCACATTGTGATTGGAGTTTGGGCATTCACGCACAGCGGCTGAAGCACATAACACAATGCCAGAGTTGCAACGTTAAATAAGAGTACGAAACTGGAACCAGTAGATTTAGAGTTGTGCTTTTGACATTCGCCATGCATAACGGCCTCCAATAAACAATTTGGAGTAACAATGGCCTGCTGGCGACGATCTGCTTCGGCGACGGGTGCTAATTAGCCTTGGGTTCGGCCTATACTCTCGCGTGAGCGCAGTTGAAGATTATTTGCAAGGACCAAAGCCAGCTCGACTGAACCCGCAACAGGGGAGGATAAACGGGAGTCGAGACGCAATTGTGCCTTAAAGTTGGAGTGTGGTCAAGTAGAGGTATACGTAAGCTGCAGGGTCATGGACACCCCGAAGGATTGTCAAACAAGTTGGGAAATTCCTTCGAACCTTTCGGGTCCGGCCTCCTCTCTGTTGAAGCTGTCCTCAGCTCATGTTAGGGTAATGAGTTTCGTATTTCACCAGATCCAGCCCTATTCCGATTGAGGTTCTTTTGTTCCCTGTCGAAGCCACCACGCCCGTCATTCGTAAAACTGCCCTGAACTCGCTGCACCGCCAGATGGGCGCCAAAATGATTGATTTTGGTGGCTGGGATATGCCCGTGGAATATCCTTCCACAGGCGGAATCATGGCCGAGCACAACGCTGTTCGCAGGAGCGTTGGCGTTTTCGACGTCTCTCATATGGGCGACATTCGCCTTTCCGGACCGCAGGCATTGAACGCCGTCCAACACATTTCCATGAACGACGCTGCGCGGCTCAGCATCGGACAAGCGCAATATTCAGCGCTGCTCTATCCGCAAGGTACTTTTGTAGATGATGTGATCGTTCATCGGTTGGGAGAGAACGACTACTTACTGGTGATCAATGCCGGGACACGAGAGAAAGACGTCAATTGGGTCCGCGATAATGCGCGAGATTTTGATTGCCGGGTTGAGAATCTCTCTGACGATTACACGCAGATTGCCATTCAGGGCCCGAATGCTGCCGAACTGTTGCAAAAATTGACGAAGGTTGATCTCTCCAAAATTAAGGGATACTGGTTTACGCACGGCACAGTTTGCGGGCTGGAAAATATCCTCATCGCACGCACGGGTTATACGGGCGAAGATGGATTCGAGATCTATGTTCCTTCCGACGAAACCACCAGTACCATGGTATGGAACAGGGTTTTCGAGGCTGGCAAAGAGTTCGGCGTACTTCCCTGCGGATTGGGAGCACGCAATACTTTGCGGCTGGAAGCGAAAATGCCGCTTTACGGGCACGAAATTTCTGACACAATCAATGTGTGGGAAGCCGGGCTGGACAAGTTCTGCAAAATTGACAAGCCGGAATTTATAGGTCGCACGGCGCTGCAAGAGCTCAGAACGAAGCCCCTGACGCGAACATTGGCGGGGCTGGAAATGGTGGATCGCGGAATCGCTCGCGGTGATTACAAAGTGCTGGATGCGAGCGGGCGGGAAGTCGGATACGTTACCAGCGGATCGCCTTCCCCGTTCCTGAAGAAGAATATTGCATTGGCTTATATGCCACCAGAACTAGCCACAATAGGAACCGAAGTACAGGTAGAGATTCGTGGACAAGGAGTAAAGGCTGTTATTGTGCCTACTCCGTTTTACAAACGTCCAAAGAAAGCTTGAATTAACGCTAACAGCCAGGAGCAGACAATGCCTTACCCAAAGGATTTTAAATATACAAAAGAACATGAGTGGCTTAAGTCTGACGGCAAAACTGCAACCATTGGAATTACGGATTATGCCCAACAGTCGCTCGGCGATATCGTTTTTGTGGAGTCGCCGAAGGCCGGGACAGAGATCGCTAAAGGCAAAACCTTCGGCAGCGTGGAATCGGTCAAAGCCGTCTCTGATTTATATGCTCCTGCTTCCGGCACTGTGAACGAGATCAATGGCGAACTTACAACCGCTCCGGAGAAGATCAACAAAGATGCGCACAGTGCCTGGCTGATCAAAATTACATTGAGTAATCCGAGCGAGTTGGACGGGCTACTTTCCGCGGAAGATTACGAAAAATTCATTTCCGAAGAAGGCGGGAGCTAATCAGACGGGCAAGAATTGCACTCCAATGACATCTTCGTGCAACAGGTTTCACGTTAACTCAACTCAGTGCGGCGAACAACTTTGCAAGTCGAACTGACCTCTGGTTACATCTAAAACTAGTTACTTCCTAATCTATGCGCTATTTACCTAAATCTCCTGCCGATCGTGAAGTTATGCTCAAGTCCATCGGCGCCCGCTCCATTGATGATCTTTTCGCGCCGATCCCTGCGGAATACCGCTTAGAGCGCGATCTCAAGGTGCCGCGGCAGATGGCTGAATCTGAAATTGTCGACTGGTTCCGTGAGCGCTCCCGTGAAAACGGCGATGGTTATCCAACGTTTCTCGGGGCAGGCGCTTACCATCATTACCGCCCAGTCATTATCGATTCTCTTATTTCCCGCGGCGAGTTCCTAACCGCTTACACGCCCTATCAAGCCGAAGTTTCGCAGGGAACGCTGCAATCAATCTTCGAATTTCAGACGATGATTTGCGAGCTGACCGGGATGGAAGTTGCCAACGCTTCCATGTACGACGGTTCGACGGCGGCTGCGGAAGCGGCAATGATGGCCGTAAGGCTAACTGGGCGCCGTTCGGTTGCGATAGCGCGGAGCGTGCATCCCGAATATCGGGAGGTCTTGGGCACGTATGCCCATCATCAAGGCATGCCTTTGAGCCTGGTGCCGTATTCCGATAGCGGACGCATTGATCTGAAAGCGCTGGAAAGTTCAATTACACAAGACACGGCTTGCGTTTTGATTCAATCACCGAATTTCTTCGGGACCATTGAAGATGTAAATGCCATTGCGGATATTGCCCACAATAAAGGCGCAATGTTGGTGGTTGCCATTGCGGAAGCAGTTTCGCTCGGCATCGTTGAGCCTCCACGGCAGGCCGACATCATTGCCATCGAAGCCCAATCTTTTGGGGTGCCACTTGGCTTTGGGGGCCCATACTGCGGCGTAATTGCCACTCGTGAGCAGTACGTGAGACAAATGCCGGGGCGTCTGGTTGGTCAAACGACCGATCGCAAGGGTAAACGCGGTTTTGTGCTTACATTGGCGACGCGCGAACAGCACATCCGACGTGAGAAAGCTACTTCAAATATCTGCACAAACCAGGCTCTTGTCGCTTTGATGGCCAATATCTTTATGACGGTCTACGGAAAAGTTGGTCTCCGCGAACTCGCTAAACAAAACCTCGCGAAAACAGCCTATGCTGCCGGACAGTTTGAAAAAAACGCGAAAGTTCTTTTTTCCGGCGCACCAAGATTCAACGAGTTCGTTATCCAGACCAGTGAAGACCCTCTAACCGTGAATAGCCGTATTCTCGGACACAAGATCGTGGGTGGCCTACCGCTGAAAAAGTTTTATCCGGAACTCGGAAACGCTTCGTTGTGGTGTTGCACGGAGCTGACTACTCGCAGCGCAATTGACACCGCAGTCGGATTAATTGCGGAAAGCGAACATTCAATCAAAGCTGCAACCGAAGAAACGGACGTTGAAGAGGTGACGCGATGAAACACATGACTCGAAAAGCGACGCGCCACATTAGCCAGAACGAAGGGTTGATTTTCGAAAAATCATCTCCAGGCAAAGCGGCATGGAAGCTGCCGCCACTCGATGTGCCTGAAGTAGATAGCGCCGAACTGCTTGGAGCTTCCGAAAGAAAAGATGTGGGCCATATGCCGGAGGTAAGTGAAATCGAAATCATCCGGCACTTCACCCGGCTTTCCACCTGGAATTACGCGATTGATCTTGGCATGTATCCGCTGGGCTCTTGCACGATGAAGTACAACCCGCGCGTGAATGAAGTTGTGTCCCGCCTGGATGGCATCGCAAACGGGCATCCCTATCAGCCTGGGAAGATTTCGCAAGGCGCATTGCGGATTATGAAGATGCTGAGTGATTGCCTGATTGAAATCACCGGCATGGACGCGATCACATTGCAGCCTGCAGCCGGGGCGCACGGCGAATTGACTGGCTTGCTGATGGTGCGTGCCTACCATCAATCAAAGGGTACGCCTCGTAAAAAAGTCTTAATACCGGATTCCGCGCACGGCACCAATCCTGCAACTGCGGCAATGGTTGGGTATGCGGTGGAGAATCTGAAGTCGAATGCCAATGGCATGGTGGATGTAGAAGCGTTGGCATCCCAGATGAACGAGGATGTCGCAGCATTGATGTTGACCAACCCCAATACGCTGGGAGTATTCGAGCAGGAAATTCACAAGATCGCTGACATCATGCATGCGAAGGGCGGCCTGCTTTACATGGATGGCGCCAATATGAATGCCTTGGTTGGCAAGGTGCGCCCCGGAGATTTTGGCGTAGATCTTATGCACTTGAATTTGCATAAGACTTTCTCGACTCCGCATGGCGGAGGTGGCCCCGGTTCCGGACCTGTGGCTATCAAGAAGATTCTGGAACCGTTTCTTCCTACGCCGGTCTTAGTCACAAAGAACGATGGCACGCTCGATTTTGATTACAACCGCCCCCATACCGTGGGGCGGGTGCGAGCCTTCTATGGCAATTTCGGAATGTTTGTCCGCGCCCTGGCTTACATCATGGCTAATGGCCCCGATGGATTACGCCAGACCACCGAAGATGCTGTGCTGAATGCCAACTACATCCGCAAAGGACTGGAAGGTGTATTCGATTTGCCGTACTCAACGCCTACCATGCACGAAGTTGTGTTTAGCGATAAAGTGCAGGCGAAAAAAGGTGTCAAAACGATGGACATAGCCAAGCGGTTGATCGATTACGGTTTCCATCCTTACACTACCGCATTCCCTCTCATTGTTCCCGGCGCGCTGATGATCGAACCTACCGAGAGCGAATCAAAAGAAGAGATGGATTTGTTCATTGAATCGATGAAGTCAATCGCGGAAGAAGTCGAGGAAGATCCAAAAATGGTTCTGGAGTCACCTTACAACACGCGGGTGTCGCGATTGGATGAAACTGCGGCCGCGAGGAAACCTATACTGCGCTGGAAGCCGTCCGAAGCTAATCAGTAGCTCCTTACATCAGCGGCCACAGCACTAAAGCTCCCGCGCGACCCATTGTTGTGCAAAACGGGGTTCGATCAGCGTTATTTTTTCTCGGCAAACTCCGCAGATGCCATAGTATTTTCCCAACTGATCTGCAACGTGCAGTTCCCTCCCGTCTGATCAAAACCCATCGTGAAATTTTCCACCGGAGATGATGTTTTTGCGACTTTCATATCAGCGCGAGTCAGGTCTTCGCCTTCAGGATAAGGGATGCCCCATTCCGTGGTCTTCTTGCTAACGATTAACGTCCACTTATCTTTGTCCGGAATTGTGAAAATTGTGTAACTCCCGGCGGGAACATCCTTGCCATCAACGGTTAGATTTGCATCTGTAACCAGGGTTGTAGCTTCATTGGCTCCTGTGCGCCAAACCTGGCCATACGGAACAAGCGAGCCGAAAATCTTGCGGCCATTCATCCGCGGGCTCGAGTAATCGGATGTAATAGTCTTCCCGTCGGAAAACTTGCATTGTGCCTGAGCGGAAGGGCTGGGACGTTTGCTCTTATTCTCCTGGCACGCCGCAATGGTGACCGCGATGGTCAGCACAACAAAAGTCAGAATGGCAGTTCGTCTTTTCATGGTTGCTCCTGATTGAGAATTGGTGTGGATTAGATTTTTATTGAACTCAGTAGTTAGCGCGGGAGAATTATCCATCATGCCGCCCGCCGGTTACAATCAGGCTATACGGGTATTCAAAGCTGCATGCGTTCGCTGTTCAGGTGAATCCGCGGCTCATTTCCGTCTGCCATGCCGACATCTCACATTGAGCGTGGACCACCAACTCAGATAGTGTTTATTCCCAGAATTGCCGGATTCCGCAGTATGCGAATGGACCTCCTCAATAATCGTTTTAATAAGTCCACGTCTCCTCTAAGTTGACAACGTGATTGTATAATTCATCGTTCAATTCAAGTTCAGACTCCTTATTAAAGAGCGAAACTGGTAACCATTTTGATTTCATACTCAGGTATTCCCGGCAATAACTCTTCTCCCGGCATTACGGTTAAATATATTTATTCCGCTTGCATAACAACTTCTTCGAAGGACGTCAGAATTCTTCATGACCCATGGTTCAGTGAGGGGATATACGACGGCTCGTGGTTTCATTTTCCGGTGGTATCGGACCCAATAGGTTCAATCGGGGACGTTGACTTAATTTATGTTTCACATGTTCATCCCGATCACTATGATGCAAGTTTTCTGAGAAAATTCTTCGCCGTCTATGGGCAGAAGAAAATAATCATCGCCGACCATCAGCCGAATCACTTGGCAAACAAGATGCGCGTAGATGGATTCGAGCCCACAATACTCACTGAGCCGATACGGGTCGGGTCCACCACCATCAGAGTGCTTCCCCACTGTACAGGAAGCATTTCAGACATTGATTCGGCGGTGATCATTGGATATTTTGATGGCGAGCGAGAACATTGTGTTGTAAATGCTAATGATGTGATTTTTGATGATGACATGATTAGCATGATGAAAGAGAATGCGTCTGGTGCGGACATCCTGCTTTGCGGCTACACCGGAGCAGGTCCATATCCACAAACGTATTTTGATACTGACGATCCCCAACTCCTGATAGAGGCGGAAAAGAAGAAGCAATCTTTCTTCGAAAGATATACGCGACTGGTTTCCGCCCTAAATCCGAAGGTTACGATTCCGTTCGCGGGGCAATATCTACTTGGTGGAAAACTCGCGAAGTTAAATAGCTTTCGAGGTGTAGCCGATGCAACAGAGGTATTGACGATTGATTCTAAGGCCATCGTGCTTCGGGACGGAGGTGCCAAAATTTCAACCCGTGATCTCCGACCGTCTGCCGTCAGAGTTCAGCCGTACAGCAACGAAGAGATTCAGCGTAGAGAGCAAGAAATATCAGCTCATAAATTCGACTATGAAAGATTAATCGCGGAAAAAGAGATACATCAGCTACCTCTGAAACGTCTGTTGGCTTCTGCGGCAAAGAAAGCCAACGAGAAATCCGAATGCAGAGAAGATTACTTTTTTATTATCAAGCTGCCCGACTCGAAATTGGCTATCATCAACGCGAATCGCGATGCTAAACCAATTATAAAATTTTCTACTCCCGAAGTTGCGTGGGAACCCAGAAGTGAGATAAGTATTGACCCTCGTTATCTTTTTGGACTACTTACTGGTGTTTATCATTGGAATAATGCAGAGGTTGGCTCACAATACCAAACACGACGATTTCCTAATCGGTATAACGCTCATGCCCAATCCTTTCTGAACTACTTAGTCGTCTAGCGAATGGTGGTCAGAATACTTTTTATTCACAGGGGCATCAATCGCCGGATGGCTGACGTGGCGTTTCAACCGACAGTTTGAAGGGCGGATGTTGAGGAATTACGACGGGTGTTTGGTCCTCTGATTCATTGTGTCATTTTGCGGTTAACCGTTTAAGCCATTGCATTTACAGCCAAATGTACTTAGTATGGCTGTCGCAAATGCGAGGTGAAAATGGATCGTCGCGACTTCTTAAAGAACACGGGTGCGTTGGTTGCAACTGGACTGCTTGGTAAGAGCACCCTTGCCGAAACACTTTCTTCTGAAAACACAACTCCGGCCGGACGCCTTATATTGCCCATGAATCGGAACTGGCGCTTCCATCCCGAGGCGCCGGAAGGATTTGAAGCACCCGCATTTGACGATTCCAGTTTTGAGAGAGTCGCGATTCCCCACACTAACAAGCGTCTTCCATGGCACAGCTTTGACGAGAAGTCCTATGAATTTATTTCCGCCTATCGCCGTCATTTCAAACTTCCACGTGAAGCCAGAGGGAAGCACGTTTTTGTGGATTTCGAAGGAGCAATGACAGCTTCGACGGTATGGATCAATGGACAAAAATTAGGAGAGTACAAGGGAGGATATACTCCATTCTCTTTCGAACTCACTCCGCATTTGAATTGGGACGGCAATAACGTCCTCGCAGTCGCTCTGGATTCGACAGAGCGGCCTGACATTCCACCTTTTGGCTATGAAATCGACTATCTGACATTTGGCGGGATCTACCGCGAAGTTTCCTTGCGGGTTGTGCCTGGCAGTTTTATTGAAAATATATTTGCCAAGCCAAAAGACGTGCTTACTGGACATCCTGCACTCGACGTAGAGTGCTTCATTCAGCACCTGGAAGCTTCGAGAGAGAAATTATTGCTTGAGGTTGAACTGCATGACGGTGATCGGACCTTAGCCAAAGCCACGCAGCAGGTTGCGCCTTCAAATCCCGTTGCCGAGCCAGTCGGGCACACCGTTCATCTCGAAAATTTGGGAACGCTCAAACTGTGGGATTTGAAAAATCCGGCTCTTTACACTGTGCGTGTCCGGTTATTACGCGGAACGAACGTTCTCGATGAGGACACCCGAACCGTGGGTTTTCGCCACGCCGAATTTACCGATCATGGCTTTGAGCTAAATGGGAAAATAATCAAACTTCGGGGTTTGGATCGCCATCAGACATTTCCGTTCGTGGGGCAAGCAATGCCAGCGCGCGTCCAGCGCCGCGATGCTGACATTCTGCGCAAGAACTTAAAATGCAACATCGTTCGTACATCGCATTACCCGCAATCTCGTCATTTTTTAGATCGTTGTGACGAGATCGGGCTGCTGGTGCTCGAAGAGATTCCGGGCTGGCAACATATTGGAGACGAAGCATGGAAAGCTCTTTCGGTTGACAATGTACGACGCATGATCCGCCGCGATTGGAACCATCCTGCAATTATTCTGTGGGGCGTTCGCATCAACGAATCAAAAGATGACCACGATTTTTATACTCGCACCAATGCCGTCGCTCACGCGCTAGATCCCACTCGTCAGACCGGAGGCATTCGCTATTTTCAGGAATCAGAATTCCTTGAAGATGTCTTCACGATGAATGATTTCGGATTTCCACTGAAGCCGCCGAATCACCCGCGTTATCTCAACACCGAATTCGTTGGCCACACCTATCCCACCAAGACAATCGACAACGTGGAACGCTTGCGGGAACACACGCTACGGCACGCGCGAATTCACAATCAGCTTGCTTCGAATCCACAATACGCCGGCGGTATTGGATGGTGTGCCTTCGATTACAACACCCACGGAGATTTTGGGTCCGGTGATCGTATCTGTTATCACGGAGCCACGGATATTTTTCGAGAGCCGAAGCCTGCTGCGGGATTTTATAAGTCGCAGTGCGACCCCGAAGAAGAGATTGTCCTGGAGCCCGCATTTCATTGGGCGCGGGGCGACGAATCGGTCGGATTCTCAACCGCCGTCGTCTGCTCGAACTGCGATCATCTAAAGTTCTATATCGACGATAAAATGGTTGCGGAAGCAGATCCTGATCGAAACGAATTTGCCCATCTTCCTTATCCCCCATTTGTAGTCAAATTGGGTGAGCTATTCCACAAATGGGGAGATCTGCGCATCGAAGGCTATCTGAAAGGGAAACAGGTAGTCACGAAAAGCTATTCAGGAAAGGGAGTCGATAACAAATTTGAATTGTTGCCAGATGATACGAGCCTAGTGGCAGATGGATCCGATTCGACGCGCGTGGTCTTCCGTGTCACCGATGAATTTGGAGCGATCCGGCCATTTGCCGACGGCGCTATTCGGTTTGAGCTGAATGGTCCTGCTGAACTGATCGGCGACAATCCTTTTGCCTTGATCGGGGGCACGGGAGCTGTTTGGATCAGAGCGAAGGAACAGGTAGGAGAAGTGCGGCTCACCGCCACACACCCACAGCTGGGGAAACAGGAAGTGACATTTAGCATTACTCAGGCTGCGGAAGAAACAGCATGAGTGAGGAACTTCAACTCTTCAATTCAAGTACTCTCAGCTTTACATAGTCCAGGAGAGAATGTGCCCCAGATCAGTTGCCGAGGCTGATTCAGTTCCTCGAGGCACGGCTGGACCAATTGCAACAGCCTGGCTGTGGCCCTCAAACCAAACCAGGAAAGAAGATTGTTCCGCCCCCGGCAAGCGCTGCTGGTTGAGCCAATTATAGTAAGCGCCCATGTCGGCATCGATCAAAGAGCCGACAGGATCGAGTTCCTCATGCCCGGAGTTCGCGGATAACATCTCGTTCATTGGCTTCTGCCTTTGACGCGGAGCGAAACGCACCAGCAAAGTTAGCGGTTGCGCTCTTCGCAGGGTTTCGCGTGCCGCCCATTGAGCAAATGTGGTACTGAAGATTTGCGTCCCAGATCCTTCCGTTAGCAGTTTGATTTGAAAGCGATCCAACACTGGATCTTCCGCTTTGTTCAAGCCCAGGTCTGCGGGACGCATCTCCGCTAACAAGGTGCGCAATTCCTCCGGTCCCATTCCCGGTCGTTCAATATGTGCCCGCATCTTACGGAGAAGAACATCACGCGCCGGAGCAAGCGCATTGTAGGAGATACAAGTAAGCGCGGGGTCGTGATCTGCCTCCTGCCCGCCATCGATATACCAATGACCGAAAGCAAGGGGATGCGCTTTCGCTCTGGCGGCAACTACGTCCAGCAATTGCTTAAGTCCGTTTGCCGAATTGACACGACTGTAATATGCGCCATGTGCACGTAGCTTCCGAAACACAGGCCCCGTATACTCGGTAACACTCTGCCCAATGACTGCGATTCCAAGCCTGGGAATTGGCGGCGGTTCGGGCGGAGCGGCCTTATGCAAGCGATCGGCATACTCTGTAGCGGCGGCCCGAAAAGCATCGAGCTGGTGGGTAGTCCAAAGATATGCCGACAATTTCTCCACGAATTGCGCCGGAGCATTGGCCCAGGCAAAGCTTTCAAGTTGCGATGAGAGGCGAATTTTTGCGAATGGACCAAACCATGCTTCCACCTGTTCTGGAGAAAGAGAATTTAGATTTGCGAGTTCTCTTTCCAGCGCTTCGCGTTCAGCCGGGAATTTGAAATCGTAATCAATCAGTTCTCGAAGTAAACTTGGCAAAAAACTCAGCGGCAAACGTTGCAGTGCGGTGAGGTTCGCCACGGCCACTTTCTTGGCCTCTGGCGGATAATTATTGAACTGCTCTGGTCTGAGATCGCTTGGAACCATAGCTATTACAACAATTCTGATATTTGTTTGCCCTGTGCGAATGACGGCGAAAAGCCCATCATCGCTCCAACTGTCGGCACGAGATCGGTAGACTCCACCCGGCGATCGAAAACTAAACCTTCGCGCACGCCAGCGCCGCGAGCCAGCATCCATGTCGTTCGGGAAAGAGTGTCTCCCGTACGATGATGCTGAAAGCCGTTGCCGCCGGAATCATCATCCGAATCGCGACCAAAATCTGGAAGAATAAAGAGGGTAGTTCTCCCCCTGTACTCCGGCTCACTTTCGATCGACTTCCACAAGTCGGCACACAGCCGATCGGTGCGCTGGATGCCCTCAATATAAAGCGAGTAGGTCCCAGCGTGGGCAATGTCAATGTCATGCATAGTAATCCACAGTAGGCTAGGCGCCAGTTGCTTCATCAGTTGACGGGCGATATATACCGAAAGCTCGTCCGGGCTCGCCAGGGTGCGTGCATGTGCTTTGAAGTCATCGACTGAAAGTTTCAGGATGTTCTCAAGTTGCTGGAGTTCAAATTCTCTGCCTCCGAGCTCCGGGGCATAATAAGGCGTCTCGTAGTTGTCCCGCAGCAAATGATCGAAGTCACTGTTGCGCGCAGACAGAGCCGCCGTTAGCAGATGCTTCGGTAGAATCACGCCCGCACCCAAGCCCGGCCCATATGAGCGATGGTTACTTTCTCCAATGCGGTTGAAACCGTTGCTGGGAGCGACTACCCAGGCATCGGTGGCTGGACGCCTCAAGTCTTTGCGGAAATATTCGAATATGGTCGGAGATTCCGGCGGGAGCGAAGCGAAATTGTTGATTGTCTCGTAGGCTCCGGTTGCGAGACTGGCGGTCGCAACGTAGTGCCCCAAAATTCCCTGATTGACGACCTGGGTGAAAAAGGTCGACTGCGGAATGAACTCGCGCATCAGATGCGGAATATTTTCCTGTCCTTCGGGCGCAAACGTCTCCTCGTCCCGTGCACCGCCGCCAAAAGTGACGACGACAATCTTTCTTTTCTTCAGGACGGCACTTGCTAAAGCAAACCTGCTCGACCCCATCAGTGCGCTTCCTAGAGCAACCCCTGCTGCGCTCTGCAAAAATTCGCGGCGCGTTTGCGCTAGCCCGCTACTTAGCTCATGCGAGACGCCGGCATTTATTCGGGAAGTCATTGTGAAATAGCCTGGGTCTCAGTCTGATGAAGCGGACCCTCCTTCTCTGAATACACAAATTGCCGAATTTCCGCTCTTTGTTTGTCGAGTTCTGCCAAATGTTGCGCCCGTAACTGCTGATAAATCTGTAACTGCTCTTGCGCACGATCTTTCTGGCCAGTGTGTACGTAAGCTTGTCCCAGCCGGTAGTGGGCATCTGCAAGGTCTTGATTGTCTTCCAAAGCTTTCACATATTCCGGAACAGCGTCGGCATACTTATTCTGGTCGGAGTAGAGATTCCCCAACTGAAGATGGGCATCGGCGAATTTTGGATCGAGTGCGATCGACTTCTTAAGCAGCGATTCGATCTCGTTGACATCCAGACTCGCGTCTTGCGCCCGCTTACCTTTCCATAGGCTCATTGCATAGTAATAAGGAGCGTGTGCGTTCTGCGGCTGAAGCTCGGCAAAGCGTTGGAACCGCTTAATCACATCCGCCGCCTGACTCGGCGAACTGTCGTATGCTTTGGAAAGAAAGAGATAGCATCTTGCATCCGATGGATTCAGATCAGCCGCTTTCAATAACGACTTGACCGCCTCATCGTAATTGCCACGCGAGTAGAGTGACATGCCAAGACCGATCGCCAGCCGCGGCGAATTAGGGTAGCGTTCGGCCGCGCGACGAAAAACCTCGATCGCAGGATCTAGTGTGCGATGAAGAAGCAGTTCACTTGCCCAATCAAACAGATTGCTCTCGCTGGGATCCATTTGCGCGGCACTCTCGAATTCGTTGGCCGCAGCTACGAAGTTTCCATCTTTCTCTTCGATCTCGCCAAGCAGATTATGTAGTTCGGCCGTGTTCTTAACCTTGAGAAGCCGTTGCACCAATTCCCGTGCCTCACTGCGCCGGTTTGTTAGGAGATATGCAAGTGACAAGTCATACCCGTTGTCGTAGGAAGCAGGATCGATTCGTTGGGCTTGTGCGAGAAACGACACGGCCTTGTCGAGCTTCCCGGTGCGAACATAAAACTCACCCAGATCATGGTTCGCTTCGAAGTTCCGGGGAGCGAGTTCAACGGCCTTATGGAATTGCACTTCCGCCGGAACCAGCTTTCCAATGTGTACAAGATTGGTCGCAAGATTGGTCCTTGCCTCCGTCGAATTTGGTTTTAAGCGCACCGCTTTTTCCAGGTGTTCCGTAGCTTTTGTATCTTGCGATTGCGCGGAGTAGGCCAATCCGAGGAGCTCGTGGACTTCAAAGCTGTTCGGCAAACGAGCTAACAAGCTTTCCAGCTGCGCGGCCGCTTCTCTATATCGGCCAGCGTCGTATTGCGCGACGGCAGCCTGAAATTCTTGATTCAGGTGCTGACTTTGAGGTTCGTCCGCTGCCGCTGACAAGCGTGCCAGAAGAAACAGCAAGATAAGGCAGCCCGACCAGTATCTGATGATCACAGCCTTCGTATGTTAGCACCGCACGCTGCAGGGTGAACCGTAATAAAAACCGGGAAGGCGCTGATTGAAAGTGCCTTCCCGGTGATGTCACACTTGCTTAGAAATAAAGCTTCAAAGCAAACTGAATCTGTCTCGGATCGTAAGGAGCATCGCGAGTGGATCCAATTTCTCCAAAGTTCGAACTCGTAAAGTCGGTCGAACCGGATTTAGCGACAACTCCATTGCCACCAAACCCAGGAGCGTTGAAGTTCGGATGATTGAGAATATTGAAGAATTCCGCCCGGAACTGCATACTGAAGCGTTCACTCAACTGGAAATCCTTGAATGTAGAAAAGTCGAGCCGGTGGAATCCTGGTCCGGTAAGCTGTGTAGGCCCGCCCCCCAAAGCGGCAAAGCCAGTCAAAGGAATACAGCCTGCGGGACTGCCTGCAATTGGAACCACAGCGCCCGGCGTGCCTCCCAATACACATGGCTGCGTAAAGGCGGCCCGATTTGCGAAGAGGCTTAAAGATCCGTTTGAATCAATATGTAAGCCTCTTTTCGGATCCTGCCCTTTCAGCAATATGGCATTGCAAACCGTTCCTGATGCTGTCGCACTCGAGCATGGAATAGTAAGAGGTTGACCACCCTGAAGAGTGGCGGCGAAATTGACACTCCAGCCTCCCGCTATGGCGTTGGCGAGTCCTCCAGCTCCGGACATGAAATGCTTGCCTTTGCCGAATGGAAGTTCATAACCACCACTGAGGTGAACGACGTTCCGAACATCAAATGGAGCCAGCCCGTAATCCGCGCCGATTCCAAAACCGGGAATGCTGGGCGCGCGATAGCCGTTCACGTTTCCTGACAGGCTGTTACCTACACTCCCGCCATTTAACAAGTCGTGAGCATCCGAGAGTACCTTGGAATAGGTATAAGTGGCGAGGAAATTCAGTCCGCCAGCGAATTGCTTTTCGACTTTGGTCTGAAGGCCATTGTAGTTGCTGCTCCCTTCGGTGACTGCGTAACTGTTTCCTTTGCCAAAATCCGGAAACTGAACAAAGTTTTGAGCGGTCGCGTTCGCGGGCAAGATCTGGGTGACGTTATTGGAGTTAGGGAACACTTCAAGCCGACGTCCCAGCGAGAGCACATATCCCGCTTGCACCGACATCGAGGGCGTCAATTGATATTGGATGGTAAAGTTGCCGCTCTCTGTGTACGGGGTGTTGTAATTAAACTGAATTCCACGCAATCCCAACCCATTGGCATTGACCGCGAGTGGACTTAGCGGTATGCAGGAGAATCCCGTTTCGAAGGTAGCGGTTCCTCCCGGGCCGGCCGTGGCGCATCCCGCGAAGGGCGTGTTTGCACTGATCGGATGGCCTGTGTCTGGTTCCGTGTAGTTGAAATTGAACTGGAAGGGATAATTTTCCCCCAGGTTTGGCGAAAATCCGCGATTCTCAAAGCCGTTGAAGAAAATTCCAAATCCGCCGCGAGCGACTAATTTCGGAGTGACCTGATAGGCGAACCCCAGGCGCGGCGCAAAATTGTACTTCTGCGAGTTGCCCAGCCCTTTGCCATATTTATTACCGATAACGAGTGCAATGCCATCCGTCGTTAAATCACTGAGGAAGCTGGCCGACAGATTACTACCACCCGGTCCTGATGGTATGAGATATGCCGGGCCTCCGAGAGGAGATCCGCTGGGAACAAAATTGGCTTGGTTCCCATGGTGCTCATAGACTAATCCGAAGAAATCCCAGCGCAAACCTAAATTAACCGTGAGCTTGCTCGAAACTTTCCAGTCATCGTTGATATAGGTACCATAATAATTCTTCCCATTATCCGTGAGCGAAATGTTCGAGGCGTAAACGTTGGTTGAGCCTCCAACATAATCTATACCATTGGCTACAGTTGGATCATGCACGGTCGGAGTGAGCAGGAATTGAGCGCGTCCCGTGTTACCAATGCTCGAGTTTGGGACGTCGGTGTAATCGCCGTTGTAGTCGAACTCACCGCGCGACCACGGTGGCTGCAACGTCGAAAACTTAACGTGCTGGTACTCAATGCCCATTTTGAAAGTATGTTTGCCATAAATCTTCGTGAAGTCGTCAGTGGCCTGGATTGTGGAGCTGACTTCATCCGAGGGGAGAAAGGCGTTGCTGCCCAACGTTTGCAGGCCATTGATTCCGAAAGCTGGAAGTCCGCCGTTCTCGTGGGCCTGCGGTATGCCCAGAATGCCAAATTGCGAAGGGAGATCGCCCAGATTATTGGCTTCTGGCGAAACGCGCGTGGTGTGAAGATAATTTAGACCAGCGCGCGCCACGTTGACTGTGGTTGGCGAAAATGTATGTGTCCAGGCCAGAGCGCTTTGCTGCGCCAGGGCAGTCTGGTCTCCTTGTTGAAATCCGCCACCGTCCGCCACCCCTCCGAAGATTCCGGGAATAAACTGCGGATCATCTACATAGCTGAATCTCGCGAAAACTTGGTCCTTGTCACTGAAATTAACATCCAGACGAGTATCGAAGGCCTTGCGCAATTCGGTTAATTTTGGTGAATTGGCGTAATTGGAGAAAAGCGCTCCGCTTGTGGGCAAGGGATAGAGATTCAACAGCTTGATGGCGTTTGGGTCGAGCCGTCCGCCGGGGAGTTGGTTCAGACCGCAGCCGACAAGAGTGAAAGCTGTTGTGCTCGGGCCACATGTACCGAAAGGATCGCGGACGAAACCCACAGGAGTTCCAGCTGTTACGCCAATGCCGCATGCGGGTCCCGGCAGTCCGCTGACGGGATCATTGACGCCACAGCCCACCGGGCGTGTCGTAGCCGGATCCAAAATAGTACCAACCGGAATGGATCTGCCCAACGCATCCGCTCCTCGGGTGCTACTCGCTTGCCCGGTGATCAGATCCGCAAAATTGGTATATGGGCCGTTTGGGCCGTTCCTTTCTGCCAGCGTCGGTACTGACCCGGTCAGAATTGTTCCCTGATACCGGCGCAATCCTTCATAGTCACCGAAGAAGAAAATCTTATTCTTGATAACCGGTCCACCGATCGCAACCCCAAACTGGTTCTGACGAAGTTCTCCTTTACGAATATGGCCCTGGTCTTCAAAATAGTCGGCTGCGTCAAGAGCGTCATTGCGGAAGAACTCCCAGGCAGCGCCGTGGATGCTGTTCGTGCCGGACTTGATGCTGGCATTGAGAACCGCAGCTCCGGAGCGCCCGTACTCTGCGCTAAAGTCCGAGGTCTGAACCTTAAATTCCTGAATCGCATCTACCGGCGGTAGAACAACATAATTCGTGCCATTCAGGAAGTCCACAGTATCGGAATTATTGTCGATTCCATCGAGCATGTAATTGTTCTGCGCCGGTCGGTTGCCATTCGCAGCGAAGGCACCACTGGCCGCATTCCCACGGGTGTCCGCTTGAGGTGTGTTCACTCCAGCAGACAGCTGAGCAAGGAATGTGAAGTTCCTACCATTCAAAGGGAGGTTATTGACGTTGCGCTGGTCGATAACCTGACCCACAGAAGCGTCCTGGCTCTGGAGCACAGGTGCAGCCGCCGTTACCTCTATCGTTTCCGTCGTGCTGCCTGGCTTCAGCTTGAAATTAACCACTGGGTTCGTGTCGATCGCAACCGTAATATGGTTTTGGGTAATCGTTCCAAATCCTTGTGAAGTCGCTTCTAGCTTGTAGCTGCCAATCCTGACCGGGCTGAACGTATAGGAACCATCAGCCGCAGTGGTAGTGGTAAGACTGGCATTTGTTCCTTCATTGGTAAGCGTGACCTTGGCGCCGGTTAGTACTGCGCCTGAAGCGTCCGTGACCGTGCCGACGATGGAACCGGTATCTACCTGGGCATGGAGAGGCACAAGACTTAACAACGTAATGCCGACTGAAGTCACTAGTATCCTTCGCAGCACACAACATAGTGTCGTTCGGTTCATGAGCTTTCTCCTAAAGCCTCTCTGGCTTGCAGCTGGGCAAGCTTGCTGATGGTTATCCGAGCGCAATTAAGCGTTTAATCAGGTAAAACGTTTAACCTGTATAACCTTAAAAACACTAGTATCGAAATACTAGTGTAAAAATACTAGGACATGGGGATACCATCTCAGAATATGCATTGTCAAGTTTTTTATACAGGTATACTCCGTTTCGCTAACTCTTTAGACGTTGGGATGATCTGAATTCGCATGGAATCCTCGCGACGTAGCCAAGGTATGAACATAACCATTCGCGACGTTGCGAAGGCCGCGGCTGTTTCCACGGCCACTGTCTCCAATGTTTTAAATAAAACCGGGAAAGTGGGGCAAGTCACTCATCGGCGCGTTCTGTCAGCCGTTAAGCGGCTCGGATATATTCCCAATGCGCACGCACGTCACCTCGCTTCGCATGATCGTCGAACGCTAGGCATCATTGTTTCGGATATCCAAAATCCCTTTTTCCCTGAAGTGATTAAGAGTTTTGAAATCCGCGCCCGCCAGCTTGGCTACGATGCCATTCTCAGTGACACTAATTACGATTCGCGTTGGACGCGAGAAGCCGCGGAACGGATGATGGAGCACGAAGTCCGTGGTGTTGCCATTATGACCTCCGAGATGAGTTTGAGACTTATCGACGAGCTTGCTCGAAGAAGAATTGCTGTGACTTTCCTGGATCTCGCGCCAGTTCGCCAGTATATGAGCAATCTGCGGATTGATTACTTTTCAGGCGTGGAACAGATCGTCCAGCACCTTTATGAACACGGGCATCGCCGGATCGCTTTCGTTGCCGGCAGAGAAGGGCTCAAATCTAATCTCACCCGTTTGCGTGCCTATGAAACATGTATGCGAGCCTTGGGGCTTGAGCCCGGCCCAGTGCTTCCTGGAGACTTGCGTTTCGAGGGCGGCTTGGCTGCGGGTCTGGCTATTGCGAGACTATCGCCAAGACCGACTGCTGTAATGGCCATCAACGATCTCACAGCCGTAGGCGTAATGAAGGGATTACTGCAAGCAGGCTACCGAGTCCCGCAAGATGTATCGATTACCGGATTCGACAGGACACGCCTTGCGGAATACAGCAATCCTTCGATCACGACAGTGGATACACACCGCGAGATCCTCGGACGTATGGCAGCGGATGCACTGCATGAACTTTCTGGCGATAGCAATTCTCATGGTAAGGAATACCAGATCCGTGTCCAACTAATTTTGGGAGACTCTTCAGGTCCAGCTCCTATATAGCCTGGAATATTCCCTTCTAAGATTGTGATCCGTGTTCGCTTTAGCCTTTCAATGAACCTCAGTGCTAGTATGCGGACGTTGGTTAATTGCTGCTCGGAAATTTGCGAATGTCGGCCTACAAAGAGGAAAGTCATAATGTTTCTCGTCGCAACTTTCTAAAAAAGATGAGTTGGGCGCCTGTACTTTTCCTTCCTGCGCCTTTTCATGCGTCCCCTTTTCGAGGTCTGTTTCAATTTTCCGGCGCTCCGGCTTCACTGCCGTTCGCTGACTTCCGTCTAAAGCCGCACTATCCCGCGAAGTCTCCACTGGAAGATATCCTTGGCAAAGTTAATCCCGGCACGGATGAGTATGTAACGGAGAAATACGCATTCGAAATTATGTCATTTCTCCGCGATTGGAGTGATGGCCTCAAAGCGGCGCCGCCTGCTCTCGGCATTTTGGCAAAATTTCTAGATCCCTCAATGGAAGCGAATCCGCTGACTCCCTCTAACGAAACTGACCTGCGTTCCGCAAGTGGTGTCGAAGTTTTCCGAAGACAATTTGAGAACCGGATCATCGCAGGCCGAGAGTCGTTTCTGAATGAAATTAAAATCTATCTCGCTTTAATCTCACAAGTCGAAACTGCGGAATTCGAAATAGTCGGTATCAAGGAAATCGAGAGTTTTCCATTAACAGTTGAATGCAAGATCCGGTATGACTTTGTCGGCACTCGGATAGATACGAGTCGTGAAGAGCGCATTGGCCATTGGCAGACTACCTGGTTGCGAGACGAAGCAAACACTTGGCGAATTCGCCGCTGGATCGCAAGCGAGGAGACACTCTGCCGGGTTCGCGGTCGAGCCTTTGTTGATGTCACATCCCAGTCTCTTGGCGAGACTGAATCGTACAAGAATCAGATGCTGCGTGGAGTAGACCACTGGCGTACCGTACTCGATGCTGCTTGCGGAATTGACGTTTACGGAAACAACGGCGTGGCGGTCGGCGATTTCGACAATGATGGATTCGATGATATCTATGTCTGCCAGCCAGCGGGCCTTCCTAATCGGCTCTATCGCAATCGCGGCGATGGCACATTCACAGATGTGACTGAAAAAGCTGGAGTGGGGGTGCTGGACAGTACAGCGTGTGCGCTATTCGCAGATTTTGAAAATAAAGGCCTTCAGGATCTCTTAGTAGTCTGCGGCAATGGTCCTCTGCTCTTTCTAAACCAGGGAAATGGAAAGTTTTCCCTAAAACGCGATGCATTCAAATTTTCGCAGCCGCCGCAAGGGACTTTCACTCACGCTGCCATTGCAGACTACAACCGTGATGGTCGCCTCGACATTTACTTCTGCCTCTATAGCTACTATTTAGGATTAGATCAGTATCACTATCCCGCACCTTATTTCGACGCGCGCAATGGCCCGCCTAATTTTTTGTTTCACAATGAAGGGAGCGCAGGCTTCATAGATCGTACGCAAGATGCCGGTTTAAACGCTGAGAATAACCGCTATAGTTTCGCGTGCGCATGGGGCGACTCCAACGGCGACGGCTCGCCGGATCTCTATGTAGTCAATGATTTCGGACGAAACAATCTTTATCGAAATAATGGCAATGGGACATTCACTGCTGTGTCCGAAGAGGCCGGTGTGCAAGATGTGGGTGCAGGCATGAGTGCGTGCTGGTTCGATTTCAATGGCGACGGTAATCAGGATATCTATGTCTCCAATATGTGGTCTGCTGCGGGTCTTCGTGTTTCAGAACAAAAACGTTTTCATGAAAAAGATTCTGAGAATCTCCGTGCCCTTTATCGCCAGCACGCGCGCGGTAATTCGCTCTATCAAAATCTCGGAGACGGTCGCTTTAAAAATGTAAGTGCAGTGGCGGGAGTTGAAATAGGCCGCTGGGCTTGGTCGTCAGATGCTTGGGATTTCGACCACGATGGATATCCGGATCTTTACATTGCAAACGGTTATATTTCTGGTCCGGATACTCGCGATGTTTCGAGTTTTTTCTGGCGGCAGCTTGTTGCACAGTCGCCACAGAATGCCATCCCTTCGCCTAATTACGAACGAGGATGGAACGCAATCAATGAACTCATCCGCTCCGACGCTTCCTGGAGCGCGCTCGAAAGAAACGTTTTCTGTGCGAACAACCATAACGGCACATTTTCTGATATCGCAGGCGCAATTGGCCTGGACTTTCCCGATGACAGCCGATCATTCGCATTGGCAGATCTGGACCACGATGGACGGTTAGAGATTATTCTCAAGAACCGAAACGCCCCACAAATTCGCATATTGCACAATGTGATGCAGGAGCTTGGCAACTCAATCGCATTCCGCTTGCGAGGACAAAAAAGCAACCGCGATGCGATCGGCACAGCGATAACGATCGAGGCAGCAGGACATCGCCAGACCAAGTATCTGCAAGCTGGTTCCGGATTCTTGTCTCAACACAGCAAAGAACTTTTTTTCGGCATTGGAGACGCAAAAGAGAATAGCCGTGCAATTGTTCGATGGCCCAGCGGTCTGACTCAAACCTTCGAGCAAATTCCCGCAAATCATCGAATCGAAATCGAAGAAGGCTCCGCACAATTTCATGCCAAGCCATTTGCGAGGTCGTCGCCGGTTTACGCTCGTGCAGGCGATCCTCCAAAGACTGAGCCATTGCCTGCATCAATAGAGACCTGGCTCATCGAGCCATTGAGCGCACCCGAATTCTCACTACCTGATACTACCGGCAGAGTGTGGGAGCTACGATCTTTCCAAGGACAGTTCCTGCTCCTCAACTTTTGGCAACTGGCTTCCGGGCCCAGCAAAGATCAGTTACGAATGCTGCGCCAGCATCAATCAAAGCTCACATCAGACAGATTGGGTATTGCCACAGTAAATGTCGATGACCAAAGCGATGTCGCCAGCGTGCGTTCATTCGTCAGTGCTGAACGTTTTTCCTTTCCTACATTACACGCAACGGAAGATGTTGCCGGAGTTTATAGTCTGATCTATCGCTTCCTCTTCGATCGCCGCAGAGATCTCGCGATTCCAACTTCTTTCCTTCTTAACGAAACTGGAATGATTGTGAAGGTGTATCAAGGCACAGTGAATCTTGAACGATTACAGGAGGATCTCAAGTTGGTCCGCAGTGCTCCGAATGATCATATTCGACGAGCGTTGCCTTTTGAGGGAACCCTTTACCAGAGCACGTTTCAACGAAATGACTTCACCTATGGCGTAGCATTCTTCCAGCACGGCTATCTGGACCAGGCAGCAGAGCGTTTTAAACAGAGCATCGCAGCCAAACCAAATGATCCCGAAGCCCACTACAATCTAGGAACCTTGTATCTCCGCAGAAATGCTTCTCAGGAAGGACGCCAATATTTAGAGCAGGCAATAAAACTTCGCCCCAACTATCCCGAAGCCTGGAACAATCTTGGAATGCTCGCTGCGCAAGAGGGACATCCCGATGAGGCCCTACGCGATTTTCAGCAATCGCTGTCTTTGAACCCTGATTATGCCGTAGCTCTGGTGAATCTCGGGAATTTGTATCGCCGGCAGAAATCGTTTCAGGAAGCTGAGGAATTGCTCAGCCGTGCCCTTGAGCTTGAGCCAGATGATCCGGAGGTCAATTATAGTTTCGGAATGCTACATGCCCAGCAAAATCAGATTGAGCGAGCCACGCAATTTTTAGAAAAGGCTGTGAGCCTGCGTGCGGATTATCCCGATGCCCTAAACAACCTGGGTGTTGTGTTTGTGCGAGAGCAACGTTACCCGGAAGCCGAAGAGAAGTTCAGGACTTGTATCCAGGCTGCCCCGGACTTCGATCAGGCTTATATGAATCTTGCCCGGCTCTATATAATTTTGAACGAAAAGGAAAAAGCAAAGGAAGCATTATTGGCGCTCCTGCGCAGGCAGCCTGATAATAAAGGCGCTCAGCAGGCCTTGGAGTCAGTGCATTGATGTTTTTTATTTTGGTCCGCGTGGTGCTCCGAGGACGTATGGGGACCAATTCCTCGCTTCATCGCCTTTCCGCAATCGTAAACAGTAACGCAAATTTACGCGCAATTCTTGTCGTGACTTTGCTGGCCGCTTCTATCGGAAGAATCGCCGCACAACAAGCCCCTTCGGATAGGGATATCGCCCGGCAATCTTCAAAAAACCAATCTTCAAAAATCGGCTCTCCTTTTCAGCAAGCTGAAACACTACTTCAGCAAGGTCTTCTTGATCAAGCGAAAACAGAAATTCAGGAACAGCTCGGACGAAATCCTTCAAGTATTGAAGGGTACAACTTGTTAGGAATTGTCTTGAGCGCGCAAAAAGATTATCCGAATGCGCTGGATGCGTTGCAACATGCTCTGAAACTTGACCCAAACTCCACCAAGACTCGCAACAATCTTGGTGACTTATACGTCGCCGAAGGGCATCCGGACTTGGCGGAGAAAGAATTCGCGCAAGTCTTGCGCGTCGCTCCGGCAGACCGCGACGCCAATTACAATTTAGGACTGCTTCTGCTTGCCAAAGGATTGCCGATGGCTGCAATTGCGCATTTTCAACGTGTGCATCCTTTGAACACTGAAACTCGGCTCAACCTGGTTCGCGCTTATCTTCAAGCAGGCAGAGCTGCCGAAGGATTGAAGGCAGCAACCGCGCTTTCTTTAGAAAAGAAAAACGATGTCCAACTGCACTTTACCCTCGGTGGACTATTAGCTTCCGAAAAACAATACAAGCCTGCCGAAGTTGAATTTGAAAAAGCTGATGCGCTGCAACCTGAAACATTCGAGATCCTCTACAACCTTGGACAGACCTGCCTTCGGACCGGCGACTACGCCAAAGCCGAACTCGTATTAAATCGCGCTCTGAAACTTAAACCTGATTCAGCTGAGACTCTCTACTTGCTGGCGCAGGCCGATTCAGATCAAAAGCGTCCAGTCGATGCCCTCGAACTGCTGGTGCGGGCTCACAAGCTCGCTCCTCAGAATACCGACATCATCTTTCTCATGGCCCGTGTCAGCATGTCGCAAAATTATTTTGAGGACGCCATACCACTGCTCGAGTCAGGACTGAAAATAGCCTCTCAACGCGCTGATCTCCGTGCCGCATTAGGCGAAAGCTATTTCATGTCGGGTAAAACCGAAAAGGCCATTGATGAATTCAATCAGCTAATCGAACTCGACCCGTCGGCTCGCTCCTATGCCTTTTTGGGGCTATCGTATCGGCATCTTGGACGATTCGATGACGCCAGAAAATATTTCCAACAAGGCCTCAAGCTCGATCCGCGAAACGTATCCTGTTTATTTAATATCGGCTACATTGAGGAGCGGCAGGGGAATTACACACGAGCCGAAGAATTATTTCAGCAAGCGCTGCGCTCGAATCCGAACTATTCCGAGGCCCTGCTCGAACTAGCTAATCTCGAGACGAAGAACAAAAAGTTTGAATCAGCGGCAGAACTCCTTCGACGGTATATTCGTGTCAGCCATGATCCTGCTTCCGGATATTACAAACTAGCGATGGTCGAGAGAAGCCTGCATCAGACGGAGGCTGCGCAGAGGGACTTGAACGTATTTCAAACTCTTTCCAAAAATGCTACAACGGGTCCGTATCCGTATCAGCATCTTTTCGAATATCTTGATAATCGTTCTGCACTCCCCAATCAGGCCCGCACTCAATTGGATCTTACGGAATTAACCGAGCAGATCCAGAAGCATCCGGGGCAGCCTCAGGATCTCTATTTGCTTGCGGAAGCCTATTTGAAACTCGGCAAAATCGATGATGCGAGAAAAACAATTGCGCAGCTTGATCAAATCAGCGCCGATGATTTCCGTACTCAAACGGGCATAGGTGTGCTGCTTGCGCGCTATCGTTTATACGATGACGCCATCCATCATTTTCAAACTGCCTTGCATGCAAATCCCGACTCCGATGATGCGAAATTCGATCTTGCCGACGCATACTTTCGTAAAGGGCTTTACTCTGATGCGCTCGAAACCGCGCAAACCATATCGGCAGCCGGTAAGCAGGACGATGCTTGCCTGGCTCTTCTTGGAGACATCTACGCTCACCTTAACGACGCTCCCAAAGCTGTCGAGATCTTTCGCAACGCAATTACTCGGAATCCAGATAATGATCAGTATTACCTGTCGTTGACCTTGATCCAATTACGCGATAATGATCTTGATGGCGCCGAGCAGACGCTGCAAAAAGGTCTGGCCCGAATCCCTGGCTCCGGGAAAATATTGTGGGGTCTGGGAGTTGTCTCAGTTCTTCAAGGCAAAACCGCGCAAGCCACGGAGCGCCTGGAACGCGCTGTAGACCTGTTGCCAGAGTGGGCGGGGAGCTACTCCACACTCGGCGTTTTTTATTATCAAACCGGACAAATCGACAAAGCACGAGAAGTTCTAAATCGCTTCAAGGGTAGCAATGCTGGCGGCTTGGATGTTGGCCGGATTGAAGAAGCTTTATCCAAAGCCCCGGCTACGAAGTCTTCGACCGACAAACCATTGCCAATGGTTGCAAGGCAACAGTTACTTCAGATGGCACTCACTATCGCAGACCGTACTCTCTGATGCAGCATATTTTCGTCAAGCTATAATGCCCAAAACAGATTCAAGTTCTCTGAACATGGCGTCTAAGGCTTTGGTTAACCACATCCGGCAATCCGAGAATGTGTAAAAAAACGAACAGCTCAAGGGAAGTTTATCTCGCAACGACACGTTTGGCAGTCCTGTTACTGTGTGCTGCGATTTTCCTTGTCGGAACCGTGAGCGCCCATTCCGGGGAAGTTCCCAATAAGGATTCTCGCATTGCAGTTCGCTATACCGATATTCGCGAAGCTGCGGGGATCACCTTTCGTCAGGATTCCACTCAAACCGACGAAAAATATTATCTCGAAACCATGGGCACAGGCGTCGGCTGGATTGACTATGACCAGGACGGCCTGATGGATCTCTACTTCGTCCAATCGGCCGCGACTGATATCTACAAGCCCCCAGCTCCATTGCGTTCCGCGCTCTACCACAACAACGGCGATGGAACTTTCACCGACGTTACAGAAAAAGCCGGTGTTGGCGGTCAAGGCCACTACGGCCAGGGTGTCGCGGTCGGAGATTTCGACAACGACGGATATCCGGATATGTACGTCACTGGGTATGGGCGTGCAATTCTTTACCACAATAATCGGAATGGAACTTTCACCGACGTGACCGCAAAATCAGGCGTAGCAGATGAAGGTGGATGGTCAACCAGCGCAGGATGGTTCGACTACGACAAAGATGGGTGGCTCGACCTCGTAGTCATGAATTACATAGAGTGGTCGCCGAAGAACAATATTTGGTGCGGCGAGCGCCGTCCCGGCTACCGTTCCTATTGCCATCCTGGCAATTACAAAGGTCAGCGCATCAAGCTTTACCACAACAACCATGATGGTACATTCACCGACGTGAGCGATGCATCCGGAGTAGGCAAGCCGGAAGCTAAGGGCATGGGAGTTGTCCTCGCCGACTTCAACAATGATGGTTGGCCGGACATAGCGGTTGCGAACGATTCTTGGCCAAACTTTTTGTTCATCAATAAACATGACGGAACATTCGAAGATGTCTCGCTGGTGTCGGGCTTAGCCGCAAGCGAAGATGGGCGCTATGAGGCGGGAATGGGCATCGATGCCGCAGATGTGGATGGAGACGGATGGCAAGACGTATATGTTACCCATCTTGATTTTGAATTGAATCGTCTTTACCACAATAACCGGGATGGAACTTTCACCGACAATACATTTGGCTCCGGGATCGGCAATAAAGCTTTCCTGCTGAGTGGCGTTTCCATGAAATTCGTGGACTATGACAACGATGGCTGGCCCGACATTCTGCAACTAAACGGCTCTATGCTGGATAATGTTCAGCTTTATCACCAGGAAGTCTCTTACAAAGAGCCCTTATTGATGTATAGAAATTTGGGCAAAGGGCAGTTCGAGAAAGTGTCGGATTCTTTGGGACCAGATTTCACGCACCCCATCGTCGGTCGAGGTCTGGCCACTGCCGACTTCGATAACGACGGAGATATCGACATCGCTACCAACAACCGCGGAGATTATCCGGGACTTCTTCGCAATGACGGCGGAAACGCGAATCACTGGCTAACCGTCCAATTGATTGGAACAAAGTCGAACCGCGACGGAATCGGTGCTTCGCTCAAGTTAATTTCAGAAGGATTTGTAATTACCGATCAAGCAAAAGGTGGCATGGGCTATATGTCCGCCAGCGATCCACGGATTCATTTTGGTCTGGAGAAACGAACGCATATCGAATCATTGGAAATTACGTGGCCGAGCGGCCAGGTGGATCGCTTGACGAATATTCCTATTGATCAGATCATCGCGGTCAAGGAAGGAACAGGAATTGTGCCGCGCAAATTTCCGAAAATCACATGGTCCACTCGGTAATGAAATCGAAACTGTTCTAGACCACCCGCATTCTATGAATTTTCGGCGACGACATTTTCTTGGCTCTTCTCTCCTTATCCTCGGAAGTACGCTGCTAGACGCACTCACAACTCCACTCTGGAGATGGAATCGAGGCTTAGTCCTCGAGACTTCGCCAGTTCCCAATTCTCCATCCGTCTCCCCGGTCCAGTTCGTGAACGTCGCTCGCGAGGCCGGTCTGAATATTCCTAACGTATGGGGAGACCCTGACCACAAGCGCTACATTATTGAAGCCAAGGGTAGCGGTCTGGCCTTTTTCGATTACGACAATGACGGCTGGCTGGACATCTATTTGACGAATGGAACTCGCCTAGGGGAAAAATGGCCAGAAGGGAAAGCGCCGACATCGCAGCTTTTTAAAAATAATCGCGACGGCACGTTCACCAATGTTACCGAAAAATCCGGATTAGCGCGTACTGGCTGGCAGACCGGCGTTTGCGTAGGCGATTATGACAATGACGGTTGGGACGATCTGTTCTGCTGTTTTTGGGGACACAACGTTTTATTTCACAATAATGGCGACGGAACGTTTACCGATGTGACCCGTAAATCCGGCGTTTACGATGAACAGATCCGCTGGGGAGCGGGTTGCACATTTCTCGATTACGACCGTGACGGACATCTTGATCTTTTTGTATGCAACTACATTAGGCTCGATCCCGCAAAAACTCCTGCGCCCGGCGATCCTCCAGTCTGCCAATGGAAGGGCATCCCAACCATGTGTGGTCCACGCGGCCTCACTGGCGACACCAATGTTCTCTACCACAACAATGGAGACGGAACATTCACCGATGTCTCCGAGAAGTCGGGTATTCTGAAGCCAGGCCCGCGATACTCCATAACCGCAGTCTCTTACGACTTCGATAACGATGGCTGGCCGGATATCTACGTCGCTGTAGATTCGCAACCGAGCATTCTGTTCCATAACAACCACGACGGTACGTTTACCGATGTCGCGGTCATGGCGGGATGCGCATATAGCGAAAATGGCCACGAGCAAGCCGGAATGGGAGTTGCCGTGGCTGACTACGATTGCGATGGCTGGCTCGACATTTTCAAAACCAACTTTGCGGACGATACCTGCAATCTCTACCACAACAATGGAGACGGAACTTTCAGCGATGTTTCGTTCGCATCAGGCGTGGGAATCAATAATCAATACGTTGCATGGGGATGTGGATTCATCGATTTCGATAACGATGGCTGGTCCGACATCCTTCAGATTAATGGGCACGTTTATCCAGAAATTGATGGCCACGATATCGGACAGACTTACAAGAACCCGCGCCTCGTATACCAAAACATGGGCAATGGAAAATTCAAGGATGTGTCTCCCGCGATGGGTCCAGGAGTAACTGAGCGTTTTTCCAGTCGCGGCGCCGCCTTCGGGGATTATGACAACGACGGTGACATTGACGTTCTGGTTCTCAACATGAGTGACTTGCCGTCCCTTCTCCGTAACGACGGTGGCAATAAACAAAATTGGATCAAAATTAAACTTATCGGAACAAAATGCAATCGCACCGCAATAGGCGCGCGTGTACGAGTTGTGACCGGAGACCATTCACAAATCGATGAGGTCCACAGCGGTTCCAGCGTAATGTCACAAAGCGATTTACGTCTTCATTTTGGATTGGGAAAAGCCCAGGTCGTAGATCTGATCGAGGTAAAGTGGCCAACCACGCAGAAGATCGAAAAATTCCCTCAGGTGAAAGCCAACCAGATCCTGACCATTCGTGAGGGAAGCGGCATCGTGAGCGCTGTCACGACAAATACTAATCGATCATAGTATCCCGGCCTAGGTACGAACGCTCTTTTCGCGGAATGAGGGTTTCTTAAACCAGCAAAGCTGGGGAAATATCTTGTACTCCTTCTCGAAACGAACCCGTACCGCATCCATATCGACAGTTCCTGTGTGTGCTTCACTCGTAGGCAAACTCAACGATGCGTATATTAGTGAAGCCCCCATCGGAAATCTTTACGGGTGAATTCTTGCCGCCCATCCGCCACCTGGTGCGAGATGAAGTTTTAGCTTGGTTCCATTGCTTACCTGGCTTGTTGTTTTCTTGTAGTCACTCGCGTAGCGATCTGCATTAACGCCGTCCTGGTAGGCTTCCATGGTGAAACTTCCTTGTGGTAAGAAGGACAAATCGATATCGAGATCGCGCGCGGTCCAATCCGTCATCGCTCCTATATACCAGTCGTGCCCGTTTCTTCGCGCCACCACGACATAGTCAGCGATTAGTGCGTCGAGGACTTTGGTTTCATCCCATTCCGTCGGCACTGGCGTAAGGAACTCCATCGCCTCGGGCTCGCGCATGTAATTCGAAGGATTATCCGACAGCATTTGCAGCGGGCTTTCGAAAACAACATACATCGCCAGTTGATGGCAACGCGTGCCCAAAGCCATTGGCTGGTTAAAAATAGGAGCGAAGGTTGCCTTGGTAGCGTTGCGCATTGCGCCGGGAGTGTAGTCCATGGGGCCAAGAAACATCCGCGTGAACGGGAGCGTGACGTTGTGCTTCGGTTCTGAGTCCGCGCTCCACTTGCTCCATTCCATGCCGCGAACGCCCTCTGTGCTAATCAAATTTGGCCAGGTGCGAGTCATGCTGGCCGGCCTTTGTGCCCCATGAAAGTCCACTAACATTTTGCGCTTCGCCGTTTCGCGGCTGACCTTGTAGTAAAAATTGATCAAGAGCTGGTCATTGCGCTGCATGAAATCTACCTTGATCCCCTTAATGCCCCACTTCTGGTATTGATCGAGCGCGGGGATCAGCTGATCGTCAAGCGTCTTCCAGACTACCCAAAGAATAATTCCGATATTTTTTTCTTTCGCGTAAGCGGTCAACTCCTCCATGTTTATTTCTGGAACAACATCAAGAACATTTCCCAGCTTGTACCAGCCTTCATCAAGAATGATGTATGGCAGTCCATATTTCGCCGCAAAATCAATGTAGTATTTATAAGTTTGCGTATTGATCCCGGCCTTGAAGTCAACGCCGTAAATATTGTTTGCATTCCACCAATCCCAGGCCACCTTCCCCGGTTTGATCCACGACGTATCCTGCAATTGCGACGGTTTTTCGAGTAACCATACGATTTGATTAGTCAGTAGGTCGCCATCTTTCTCGGCAATCCCCATTACCCGCCATGGAAAGGTTCTCGTACCTGATGTAGCGGCAATGTAATCCGCGGTTTCCACCACTCGAAAGTCACGATCGCGCTCCAATTTTTCCTTTAACGGATAAGGTTCGAAGGTTGCAGTTAGACCATTTCCACCCGTGCCCCGCAACCAAAGGCCGGGATAATCTTCAACATCCGATTCGGCAATGGCGAGCTTCGTGCCTTCGCCTACATCCACAACTGCGGGCAAAGTGCCAATGTATGCCGGAATGATTTCACTCAAATGTTGCGGGAGATATTTTCTTTCGTTATGTGAGAAGAAGCTGTCTTCCTGTGGATAATAGACCACAAAATTGCCGGGAAAATTGAAGCTCGCCTCTTCTCCATAGATTTTTACCTGCTGCGGAAGCGACGTCTCAAAACGGTATGCGGCGCCTTCGTTGTAAGCACGGAAAACTATTGCGTATCCACCTTCCATGTTGAGCCGTAGCTCGTTGTAGTGATCGCGAATCTTCGCGAACTTCTGACGGACCACCGGCACCACTGCCTGATCATGAGAGTTCTCTTTAGCATCTATGACCTTCGGCTCCGGTCCTGGTGTTCCCGAGCCCAGAATCGTGTGATCGACATTGAGCGAGAGCGTGCAATTCTCCAGCAGCGCCTTGCCTTTAAAGAGCACGTCATACCGGATCTGCTTGGCAGTGCGAATTCTGATTTCGACGCGATTGTCTGGCGATCGCAGGTCGTAGCTGGACTGCGCGGCAACAGTTCCGGCACACACTAAAATTGACAGGAACCACAACACTATCCGGCTCGGAGACATAATCATGAAATCCTCTTCCATTCAGCACACGCTAGATTAAACGCTTAATTGGCAACCGCGCTAACATACACAGCTTCTCCGCGTATGACAAGTTTTTGTCCGTTTGGGCTCTCAATAGATCGAAGGTAAGCGACAGGCGAGTGCCGCAGCTGATGCGGGAGAAAGACTATCTTTTTCCCTGAATCGCGGCATGAAGCTCTTATTTTAGGGACGCATCAAAGTTGTCGGGTGACTCATCCAACATCGGCTTTCTTCATCTTTCCGACTTGCCCTGGTCAGAGTAAGTTCTGTTCTTCAAGACAGCCGCTCCTTTGAAAATGAGGTCGCCGCCGCCATCCCGTATTGTTGAACTCTGAGGATCCACCGCCTACAAAATCGACACCAGCGCTATAGGCGGAACACCAGAAAGCGGCTTATTTGCCTGAAATGATTGGTCGGCCTAGCAGACGATTTTTCGAACCCTTCTGCTTTTCAGCCCAACGATTGGACGGCTGGGGCACAATCCTGAACGAGGCCTAGTACTCATTGCATGGTCGGCAAGTAAGTGATCTGCTGTCCAGTTTGTGCGAACAGAATCACTGATTGTCCTTGCGGTAGCGTTTGATTGGTTGCATTCAAATTGACGAAACTCTGGAGTGCGATCTTGGCCATCCAATCCTCATTTGCGCTCACGAGCAGGCCATAGTTTTTCTTGTCGTAGACGCTGGTAAAAGTTGCGATGCTGTTAGGGTCGCTTCCATTTACAAAAGCATTCCCATCCGGAGTGTTCGGCATTAAGCCATAGGCATAAGAAATCAGGGTTGGATCCGGCGCTCCTGGGACTGCGGTGGGAAGCAAACTCTCAACTGCAACGCAATTTCCTGAAGGCTGACTCGAAAAAATCAAATGGTTCTGATTCTCGGCGCCTACTCCAACACCCAGCGCAATCATCGTCATTGCAGAGGGAGGCGTATTACATCCCCCGGTGATTTGCACTAGTGTGCTTGGCGCTGTCCAGGTGGAAGCGGTTGGGTTTTGGATTTCTCCAAGGTTCACAAAAGCCTGACTAGCGCTTTGCGAGTCTACAATGAGGCCAACATTCGTGAACAGGTCCATTTCCGCGGCACTGGGTGTGGGGATACCTAGATTCATATTAGTAGTGACCGCATTGTTTGCGAGATTTATGATCTGCACTTCGCCCGAGATGTTGGGGTCCTGGCCATAAGTTGGGCTCAGAATGAATGATGCATTTGCAACCACGGGATTGAGTAAGAAGTTTTCGGCGGGAAATGCCGGAGGTGCCAAAGCTGTGAACGTGCCGGCATTGAAATCCATTGTGTAGTAACCCTGGGACGTGCTCAGCAGAGCTTGATCAGTCGCCGGATTGACTACGATCCCACAAATCATGCATGTGATTCCGTTGAAAGTTACAGTTTTGCTTATGGGAGATGTGAATGTGGCGATGATGGTGTTACTGGCGGTGTCAGTTGAGTCGTTGCTTGCGTCAATTACCTGAATGTTGGGCGAATTGTAACTTGCTACCAGAACCTTCAGACTTGTCTGGCTGGCAGCCGTGATATTAGGCACAAAGCCGGGCGGCATTGGGATCGAAGTAAGCAACGCCGAAATTGGCGGAAAAACAGGGCTAAACTGTTCGGCATCCAGATTGACTTCTTGGACCGTGTACACGCCTTGCGCATTCGTGGTTCTTGATTGAGGTAGATATGCAGCATCGACTTCAATTTTTTGAAATGGAACGGGAAGGATGGCGGTAGTCCGAGACGAGTAGCCATTTGTGTTTGTAGTTAGCTGAGTAACTCCCAATACCGGACCTAAAGTTGCGTTAATCACGCTTGTTCCCAAAGCCACGCCTGTTGCCAATCCGGTGGCATCAATCGTCACGTAATTTTCCGAGCCTGATACCGAAGCGGAAGTCCAAGTTACACTTGCCGTGAGGTCCTGTTTGCTTCCGTCGCTGAATATTCCCGTCGCTTTGAGCTGTCGAGTTCCTGCTAGTGGAACCAGGGAATTAGCTGGGGTGATCTGAATAGAGCCGAGCGCCACAGGGACGTGGGAAGAACTTCCTCCTCCGCACGCCTGGCAGATTAAAAGAGCAGCGACGATGAACAATAAGAAGAATAGATTACCCCACCTGCCATAGTGGTATTTTTTTAGCACTGCGCCGGATATCTGCATTTTTTCTCCTAACCGGGGAATCGACTTCTGGGAATTGAGGCTCCGCACTCTATCCGTCTTAAAACGCCAGCAAATAAATGAGTTGCAACAGAACCGAACGACACCTATACGAGCTGATGAAAAATGACATAAACACCGGCCAGTAATACAACTGCCGTGACTACGGTCCCCAGAATTCCAAGAACTTGTTTTGTCGGAAATGCCCAGCCGGATTGGTGATTTTGTGACAAGTTCGCGACGCCATCATTATCGAAGTTTTTAAAATTGCCTCTCTGCGAAATGGACTGAGGGATAGTGGACATAGTGTCTCCAATGGAAGTGTCGGAAAATGTTGGAATGCATCCATGACTTGTGGCTCATCGAGAGTGCTCCCGCGTATCAGTGCTGGATGAATCAAAAGGTTGCTGATGGACGACGCTAAAAAATGGTGCGGCAGAATGTTCCGTCTGCTCCTTGATCCAGTCAAAGCCCTTCCCATCAGCGGTGGCATTCAGCAATGCTCTGCCATTTTCATAACGAATTACCTGCGCCTGGGTTGGCGCCGCAGCCTCGATGCGCTGCTTGGATTCGTTGGGAGTTACGGTTACCGTCATTACGTTTTGTATTCGTATTTTTGGTGTTTTTAATTCCGGGAGCCACTTCACGGGATCAAGGGGCGCAACTTTCGCCAGAAACTCAGGCATCAAAAAATTCAGTTGCTCTTTCTCTGGAATGCGAGTTGATTTTGCCATCCATGTGGGCCAGTCTCCCCAGGGATCAAGCAAGTCGAGCGTTTTGATTCGGGGGTCGACCGCTGCTGCCAGGATTGCTATGGCTGCCCCAGACCCATCTCCGAACATCCCTACGCGGTTCATATCAAGATCACCGCGCTTTGCAAGATAATTCAAAATCATCTGTACATCGTGCGCAGAAGTGGATAGCGACTCCTGCAGTTCACTCACAAACCACTGTTTCATGGGGCGACTGTGATAGCGGCCTCCGGTGAGAGCTGAGGCGAATCCGACTGCGGCAAAGCCATTCTTGGTTAGAAACTTACAGAAACCATCGTTGCCGAAGCGATCTGTTTCAAACGGGTAACTGTACAGATACAGAATGACGGGAGGATTTCTCACTCCCACTGGCTTTATAACGTAAAGATCAATTGGATCAGCTGGGCGCCATTGAACCTGAATGAGCTCGCGCGTGAATTCCGGATCATCCTCATCTTTCTCTCCGATTAGAGGTTCAGCGGGCGTTAGTTCGCTTCCTTGCAGTGAAGGGGTAGACCAATCTTCGGTGACGCTTATCGGATCGGAGATTTGCGAATTAGTAGGAGAAGATTGCTGGACAGTGCTACTCGTATTTGTTTCGGCTCGGGATTTTGCAGTATCGGATGTTTCTGGCTTTGAACTCTGGGACGGAATTTGCCCAACGCATAATTCCGTAACACATAAAACTGCGACACACATGACTAGTGAATATTTTTTTAAAAATTGTCGCCTTTTCATCGAATGCCTTTGGGGAACCTAGTCCTAATCTAGATTTAAACTGAGGCAAACTGCTCCAAAAGCCAGCTTGCCTCAGCGTCATTCATTCAAACCGCCGCACGACTCAAATGAAAACTACTGTTTGCAGTTGAGTACGCCTGGAGGTCCAGCAGGATTCTTCTCGATGCAACCACCCATGTCGCCACCGGCTTCTGTGGTTCCACCAAGCGTATTGCCTTGCAAGCTGGTCGACAGAGCGCCGTTGTTGCCGGCGATCGTCGATTGGAGGTAATGCGAGCGGTATACATCCAAGCCGTCGCTGTTGTCGGTGGTGTGGAAAGGAACGAAGTCAGGAATCGTGCTGTTAACATCGTCCTGTGCCTTCTGTACCAGAGCTTGTATATTGGCAAGCTGAGGATCAGCAGGATCAGCAACTGCGCGATACAGCGACCAGGCACTGTAAGAACCATCACGCAAGTGCGGGAACGATGCGCCTGGAGTTGCAGCGCAAGGTCCTGGGCAGGCAGGCAGAAGACCCGTCGTGTACGTATTATTGATCGGATCCACACCATCAAGGGTTAGATAGTTATAGGTAGCCAGACCGGCGAGCTTGGAGAAGTTGCCGTAGCCGAAGAAGGCGTACCCAATGGAATTGGCAGTGCCCTTTACGCCGCCACCAGTGGCGCCATTGATTTCTTCGCCAGTGCCGATTGCACGTGAACGGCTGCCGCCGACTGAGCCTGAGCAAGCCAGACTCAGAGGATTGAAAGGAGCCGCAGTTGTATCGGTGATACCCTTCTCCTGCGAATCCTTGGCATTCAGTTTACGGCGGAAGGTGGTAAATTCCGTCGTGTTCATGGTACCGGAAAGAGGTTCACGCAAAATAGCTGTAATGGCAGTTCCGCTGTTACCACTGCCCCCGAAAGCTACTGCGCCTGAGGAGCAATCAGTACCATCAAATACGTTAGCGAGTGGATAGGTGTTTTTGGTTCCAACCTTCTTGAAGGTGACGGCGTTGGTAGCTGGGAATGTCCCGCCATTATTGTTGATGAAGAATACGATTGGAGCCGCGCCCACAGGAATGGTTGTATTTCCGCGAACCGTGATTCTACTGATCGGATCAGTACCGTGAAGCGAGAAAGCAACCGGAGTAGCCTTCGCGGAACTGCCAGCCTGGGAGCTCAAAATCGGATTTCCAATGTGAGCGTTAGGACCATGGTTGTAACCAAGGCCAGCAAGGGAGAGGGCGTTGAACGCGGTAAGGGCCCGTTTGGTGGCGTATTGAGCGTCTTCTGGACGAATATCAGTTAACGCAACATTGACATGCTTGCCAGTGACGGCCGTGAAGACGGAATTCGGAAGCACACCGTCGTTAGCATTGTCAGCCCAAAGAATGGCTGCAATTGCGTTTTGCCCTGCGGTGCCATTGAGGCTAGCGTCCACGTTCACCGTAGCGCCATATACAGGAGCTGTCTTGGTACCAGCTGCTGCGAAAAATGCACGATTGCCTACTACTGAATCTACGCTAAGATCGGTCCAAACATCAGTCGGGGTACCGCCACCACCGCCGCCCCAAACGATCCAGATGTTGCCTGGTTCATTGGGAATCGGATTAGTTTGAGAATTGCGGGGATCGGCGAGGAAAGCAACCGGGTTACCTGCGGTAGTCTTGCCTTTAGCAGTCCAGTGACCAGCATTTCCTAATGGCGTTGCCAAATCATTGAAGGCAGCCAGTGCGAACGCTTGCCATTGCGCCGAAGAGCCAGCGCCAACGAAATGCACAGTCTGTGCATTGGCCACTGGAACCACGGCTACTGTCGCGGCGAGCAATGCCGACGCGAAGAGCGATTTGATTCGTGTCATGTATGAATCTCCTCAAGAAGTTTTGCAATGCGCTGATGGGGCGAACCCCCGGTTAGGCGTCGCAGATAATCTTTGCCTGCACGCCAGGATGAACACCTGCCTGCCAGTCGAATCCCTCCCTTTGCAAGCAAAAGTTACTAATCTGGGCTGTAGTCGTTCGGTGTAGGCGAGGTAACGATCAAACCGATCGTCAGGATCAACTATGAAAGAACTCTGTTACGTGAGAATGACGCAAACATTAAACTCATGTGAATTGTTCTTACAAATGTGTGGAAAAGGCGGAAGCGGATTAATTCTTCTGCACCGTGCAATTTATTAATTTTGTATCAGCGTCCGAAAGGCACCCCGTTTGATTCGGCAAGACGCTTAAGGAGATGCTTGAAATAACGTTGTAACGTTAATTTAATCTTGCCGTCATTCCCGAGTAACAATTCCCGTGTAGTTATATCTCTCTCATCGTGTTTTGGTTTCTTCGCAAATGTCATTGGTTTTCTGGCCGCCTTCATCGCTGAGGGCTCGCACTGGAGGGCAAGCATCAGTGCGCAAGATAGTCGGAGGAAAGATACTGTGAAATCGGTGTGTCTGGTTCTGTGTGGTCTGATGGTCCTTAGTATTGCGTTAGCGGCTCAAACGAATAATGGCCAAAGCACAGGGGCGCTTACCGGTAAAGTTACTGATGTATCAGGCGCTGCCGTTCCGTCGGGTACTGTGAAGATAAGTAATGACTTGGGATTCAGCCAGTCCACCGCAAGTGATGACCACGGGAAATATTCAGTAGGAGCTGTGCCTGCTGGTACGTATGACGTTACGGTTTCGGCTAAAACTTTTAAAGTGTTCGAGGCGAAAGGGATTCCGGTTGATGCCGGCGAAACCTTTACCCTCGATGCCACCCTCGAACCTGGCGGCGAAACGGCCCCTGCAGCGGCATCGCAGAATCAACCGCAAGCCCCTATCTATGCGGGTCCGCCAGTGATCTACGGTCCAAGTTCAACGCCGATTCTAGCGGGCGGAGCCCCAGCACAAACTGCTCAAGGAGACAACGCACCCGCTGGACCCTCGACTGTAAATGCAGGGAAGGGTGACAGCGCAATTAGCGGGACCGTCAACGACCCTTCTGGTGCAGTCGTTAGCGGTGCTACTGTGAAGCTCACAAATAACGCTGGTATTTCTGAGACTGTCTTCAGCGACAACAATGGAAACTACGCAGTCCAGGGACTTCCGCCTGGGTCTTATAACCTCTCAGTTAGTGCTAAAGGATTTAAAGACTTCAAAGCTGACAACATAATGTTAAGCGCTGGCCAGAGTATTCCGTTGGATGCTGGTCTTGAAGCAGCTGGCGCGAACGAACAAGTCAACGTTGAAGGGCAGAAGGTCGCACAAGTAGAAATGGAGAACGCCGAGGTTTCTGGCACGATTACACAAAAAGAAGTCGTCAGCCTCGGTCTAAATGGCCGTAATTTTACTCAGCTCATCACTTTGACTCCGGGCGTCAGTAATCAGACGGGACAAGATGAAGCTAAAGTGGGCGTGACTGGCAGTGTGAAATATAGCGTGAACGGTGGACGTGTCGAATACAACACGTTCGACGTGGATGGCGGTGATGTTCTGAACGCCGGATTAAATGGCGCAGAAAGCACGCTCATGGTCTATCCCAGCCTGGACGCCATCCAGGAAGTAAAGGTTCTGACCTCCAACTATGGCGCACAATACGGGCGCACAGCTTCTGGCACAGTTCTGGTAAATACGAAATCTGGTACCAATCAATGGCACGGCAATGTCTATGAATTTCTTCGTAATGAAGACTTCAATGCGCGGAATTATTTTGATCAAACCAGAGGAGCCCCGCGTTATCGTAGAAATGATTTTGGCTTCACGATAGGTGGACCACTCTCTATTCCGGGCCACTACAATACAAGCAAAGATAAGAGTTATGTTTTCTGGTCTGAAGAATTCCGCCTGGAAAACTCACCCAGCGATTTGCAGCCTAACTTTAATCACGCTGTTCCAACCGTGGCAGAGCGGCAGGGAAATTTTAGCGACGTTTGCCCGAATCCCAATGACCCACAGGACAGGAAGCAGTTGTTTGGCGGAAATAATTTTCCCATTTCAGTCTGGCCCGACTGCCCTGGACTCAATAGTGCCCAAGGTGCCCCTGCCGGTTATCGAACCCTACTTACTAACAACAGCTTAGGCGGCGGCTTGCCTGGATCATTACAGGGAGGGCTCGATCCGAATGCAGTCGCTATCTTGAATCAGAATCTGATTCCTTTGCCGAATTCATATACTGGTTGTAACTCGAGCCTGGTTGGGCAAACGGATCATACAACAGGGCAACTTATCATGCCTTGTTACGATGCCGTGATCTCCGAACCTACTTACTGGCGCGAAGAGCTATTTCGACTGGACCACAATCTCACTTCGAAATTGAAAGCGAGCTTCCGTTACATCCACGATTCCTGGGACACGACTACCCCAACTCCCGAATGGGGCACAGTTCACAATACTTTTCCTACAGTGCAGAATAGATTTATTGGACCGGGCACCAGCATGGTGGCACGGCTCACGCAGACCATTACTCCTTCGCTGCTGAACGAATTTGTAGTCAGCTATGGCAACGCCCACATAACACTGGATAACCGGAACGGCCCTGGAGGTTCCAACTTCAGCCGCCCCGCCGGCTTGGGTAATCCGACACAGGCAGGTACGTGCGGTGCTGCCGATGTGAACGGTGTCATAGATTGCCCCATGGGCTATCTCTTTAATAATGGTTTCGGAGGTAAAGCGCCGGGAATTGTGATTGCGGGTAACAATCAGGCGTATGGCGGAACCGGGTTTGCAGTGGACCCTTCGTACATGCCATGGGAGCATACGAATCCCACTTACGGACTTCGTGATGATGTAAGCAAAGCAGTCGGGAAACATACTTTACAGTTTGGCGTACAGTACGTGATCGCGCAGAGGAGCGAACTCAATGGGGCGCTCGGTGCGGCTACAGGCGACGTACAGGGATTGCTAACATTTAGCAACGTCAATGGTGGGACGCTCAGCCTTGGCAATGCTTTTGCAAATTTCCTATTTCAAAATCCATCCAACGCCAGCGCTCCAACGGGTGCAAATAATATCCAAAGTTATACGCAGGACAGTGGTCAATCCAGGTATTACAACAATTATCAAATTATCGAACCATACTTTCAGGATGACTGGAGGGTGAACCGTCGTTTGACGGTGAACCTGGGCGTGCGTCTGAGCCTTTTCGGTGCTTATCACGAGAAATATCTGCGAGCGTACAATTGGGAATCTTCAGCTTTCGATACCTCGCTGGCTGCACAGTTACTAATCGATCCGACGACAGGACAACTCGAAAACATTCCTGCCCATAAGTTCCAAAGCCCTGTACCAATTCCATTAGATTTAAGCAATCTCGATCCTCGCATTACCAATGGGCTGGTGCAGTGTGGGGTTAACAATGTGCCCAACGGCTGCATGAAAAATCACCCGATCAATCCCGCGCCGCGCGTGGGGTTCGCATGGGACCCACAAGGGAATGGTAAGACGTCGATTCGCGCTGGTTATGGAATTTTCTTTGAACACGGTACTGGCAATGAAGCCAACACCGGATCGTTAGAAGGAAGCGCGCCTAACGTCATCAGCATCACACAACCTTTTCCAAGCAGCTACGCATGTATTGGCAATATTGGCGCTACAACCGCCAACAATCTTTGCGGTATTAACAACAACGGCACCGCGTTTCTGCCGGGCGCCTACCCCATTAATGTCACAGCTATTCCGACGAAAGCGATTTGGCCGTATTCGCAGCAATGGAGCTTCAGCGTGCAACGTGAACTGCCATCGAGTTTTGTCACAACATTTGCCTATGTCGGCAGCAAAGGGACACATCTCACGGTAGAGCGCCAGCTTAATCAGCTGCATCCGATTGCTTCTGCTCTGAATCCATTTGCGCTGCACGAACCATTGCTTACAAGTGTTCCCGGAGTAAATGTGGCGGGTGGGGATTGCAGCTACTCGCAAAGCAACGCTGTATTCAAATTACAAAATGGTACAACGGTCAGCCCGCAAGATCCCGCGTTCATAAATTTAGAGGCAGCTTGCCAAGGGCAAACGCCCGGTGCTGTTCCGGTTTCGAATACGCTACGTCCTTTCCCTGGCTTGGGAGAGATTTTTTCTCTTCAGAATGGCGCAGATTCTTCCTATCATGCATTTCAGACCACGATACGACGAACCAAAGGACCGCTTACGGCCGGAGTCTCTTATTCCTATAGCCACTCCATCGATGATTCATCCGACCGCTCGGACGCGACATTCGTAAATTCCTATGACCTCCGATCGAACCGGGCTAGTTCCAACTTCGATCAAAGACATCTGTTAAACATAAGCTACGTTTGGCAATTGCCAAAGTTGGCACAACAGTTTAGTGATTGGCTAAATTCTCCGGCATCAAGCAATAATTCAACCGAGACTCCTATACCAGCGCCTTTACCCACAACTCCTTCTCGCGTTGCTCATGCCATAGGTGATGGGTGGCAACTGTCTGGAGTGACAACTGTGCAGTCGGGAACCCCGTTCAGCGTCATTAACAATGCCGGCACCTCCGGTGTTTCGGTTCTCGATAATGCGGGCGTGGCCAATGGGGTCGGGGCGGGTTCCTATCCGGATATAGCGGGCGATCCCCACGCTAAACCTCCAGCCGAGGGGAATAACGCGCAGAGCTTTGGTCCGCTTCTTTTGAACCCCAATGCATTTGTTGCGCCTCGCGGCCTTACCTTTGGAAATGCAGGCCGAAACTTCTTGAACAACCCTCGCCGGACCAACTTCGATGTGTCCCTACTGAAGCACTTTGCAATCCGTGAGGGCAGTGAGTTGGAGTTTCGTGCCGAGGCATTTAACGTCTTCAACCATACGCAATTCCGCATTTACAATCCGGACCTCGGGAATACCGGCAGCAATTCAATCAGCTGCTACGGTGGGCCAAACTATTCCGCAGGATACTTCGTGCAGGGCGGGGTGAATTGTCTTGCTGGCAATTCATTCTTACATCCGGTCGATGCACATCGGCCACGGACGTTGCAGCTGGCTTTGAAATACAACTTCTAGAACAGTTGGAGAGGCTAATTCAGTTCCGGATGTAGGAATGAGATATGTACTTCCCGCCCGCAAGCCTCTGTATGCTTTGCTCTAGAAACTTCGCGTTTTAATCAATCATTGGTCGACGAGTACGGGATCTGTAATCCGACGAAAGAAGTTGAAACTACGAATACTTTGGAGATGCGTAGATGCTCACATAGCAGCAAACGAGAAGCAGAGTACTCGAGCAGATCGGTGAAGTGCAAAAATTATGGAAGCGTTACGGTTCCCATTGTGCCGTGATCTCCACCGGAGCAGGGAGTGCCCGGATGTGCCACAAAACTGTATATGCCGGATGGTGTCGAATTAGCATCACTCGGCAGTGTCCAGGTGAATTGTCCTAATTGAGAGCCGTCCGTTCCAAACAAATTCCCCACGGCAGCAGTACCACTAATCGCTCCGGTAATCGAAGCAGTCGTTAGACAGCTTGAACCCGTGACGGTGACGGTTCCCGAGAGCGCTGCGGAAGTGTCGCCGGTATTCGCCGATTGAGTCAACGTACCGGAAATTGAGAAGGGATTGGCGGGACAGTTTTGCTTTGGTACTGAGCAGAGCGTCCCCTGAAAATTGCCGGTCAAGGGCTTTATCTGAACCCCCGTCCACGTGCCAGTTTGCGATTGTCCGCAACCTTGAGCCATGATCGTGTAATTTCCGCTCATCGAGCCGTCCGGAGCTGTGGTTGCGGTCATACTGATTGTCTGCCCAACTATATTCATGGTGAATGCAACATTCGATTGATTGGCAGTTCCAGTAACCGGACCTTGCCCTGCGCACGTTTGGCCACCAGTGATCAATAAATTTCCACTCAGCGAACTGCCTGATTGGAGCAGAAAACCAGACTGTATAAATTGCTTGGGAAACTGCGTCGTAACCGAATTGGTCAGGACCATCTGCCAATTTCCAGAGAGAGGGCCACTCGTAGAAGGAGGCATGGTGGAAGAAGAACTACCACCCCCACATGCAGTGAGTAACGCAATCGATGATAACCACAGTATGGCAACTACTCTCATATTAATTTTTGACCACTGCTTCCGTTTGCTAAGAATTACTTTTCAAAAATTCGATCTTTCAATAACCGTTTATCATTGAAAAGTCAGCGCCACGTCGGCGGTATCGGCTTTCAAAGGTTGCTGGTTGTTGTCCAGGATTGCTGGGCACGGGCCGCTCCCACCATTACCAAGTACGAGACCACTTTGAGTGTTGGTCAATCCGTTCAGAGAGATTCCGCCAGAAGAAACTGAGACGATAGCAGGACTAGGCGGATTACCAGACGAACTGCCTAAATTGCCAATCTGACTACCGTCGAGGCCAAAAACCGACAACAGGACGTTCTCTCCGCTGATGGTTCCGGTCAAATATGCAGTTCGGAAACACGGGTAATCCACCGCAGTGATGGTTCCAGATAGGCTGGCATTGCTGGCACCAATATTCGACGTTTGCGTCAATTCGCCGGAGACGACTATGGGAGTAGGAGGCACAATACCGGTTACAACTTGCATATAAGTCGAATTCGCGAGTGTTCCGGTGAATTTCCCAGTCAATGTAGGAATTAGAGAAGCCGTCCATGTCCCGGAAGTCGGCTTTGCCGTGCAACCGCCGGCCAGAGTCGTGTATTGTCCGCTCATGGATTGGTTGTCAGACGCAATGCTCCCAGTCAGGTTCACGGTCGATCCGCCCTCATCCACAGCAATCGTTACGTTCTCCCCATTCAAAGTTCCGGTGATTGCACCCACTCCCGCACAGTTAAGATTTTTAGGATTCCCGGGAATTACCATGCTTCCAGTGAGGGAATTATCTGAATGCTGCAGAAAGCCTGAAATCGACCACGCAAACTGCGGATTTGTAGGAGGTTCTCCCTGAGTTAAATTTATCTGCCAATTACCATTAGGTGCGCTATTTTGCGAACTGGAAGAACTGCTGCTATCTCCACCGCAAGCTATCGACAGCAATAGAGTACCTACTAGCGATGCAGTCGCCAGAAATCTCAAAGCTCACTCCGGATATACAGAAATAATAGAAATTCAGCCTAAACGTAGGATTTCAGCTTTTTTCTTGGACGCCCAGAGTAGCCCCTGGAACATTACATTGTGATTACTGGAAAATTAAAACTCGATGAATTTAGAAAGGACCGGTCACATGCACAACATTAAAGTGAGGCGTGAGCCTAAGTCCTGAATTGCGGCGTTGCCGATGCGGTCCAGATCGTAATGCTGTTCGTCCCCGGGCAATAGCAATAATTCCTCTCGAATGCGACCCGCAATCGCCAAGTACCGAAATGCACTTGGGAGTTTCGAAGACGGGCTGAATAGGGGCTTTGAAGGTCTTGGATGACTAACAGTTTCATGGGTGGACGAGAGAGCGCTCGGCTGGTCGGCCGTAAGTCGGAGCGCACACGCTCTCCTGTTGTTGAACTCCGAGGATCTCACCGCCTACAAAATCGACACCAGCTCTGTAGGCGGAACACCAGAAATATTGTTTATCACATTGAAATGATTGGTCGGGGCGAGAGGATTTGAACCTCCGACCCCCTGGTCCCGAACCAGGTGCGCTACCAGGCTGCGCTACGCCCCGACTACTCCGGCATTCTTCATGATAAAGAATTAGGGAAAGAAACACTGTGGAGCGCCGACCTGACGACCGCAGCGTGATTTGATTATAGCATCGGCCTATCTTCTAACTTCCTCTCTCAACCGCTATTAGACGGGTAATTTCGTCTTTATCCCTGATTACATACAACGATTCATACACCGAAAAGTGCACACATTATTACTTTCAATTCCAGCAACAAAGTTCAGGCACTTATAAGGAATTCCTATAGAATGTTTGCACCACATTAAAAAGGCAAAAACTCCTTTAATTTAACGTTTTAATATAAGGTAAATTGCAGACAGTTATGATTGCGAGATGCCCCCCAAATCTCATACCATGACAACTCCGGCTTAATGATTGCTATCACCGCAGCCCGCCTGTTTACACCGCTCATTCAAATCGAGCGTCCTCTGGTATTCATCGAAGGCGGACGGATCGTTGAAGTTTCGTCGCAGTCAGTGCGGGAGATTCCTTCTAATGCTGAGTTGAAGGATTTCGGCGACTCCGTCCTGGCGCCTGGGTTCATTGATCTCCACATTCATGGAGGCGCGGGACACGATCTGATGGAGAGCGATCCTGCGGCATTGCCGGCTGTCCAGCAGTTCCTCGCAAGCCGCGGCGTGACTAGTTTTTTCCCGACAACAGTCACCGCACCGCTCGATCAAACTCTCTCTGCATTAGACCGGCTGGCGGCCGCTATCGAATCTGCGGATAATTCCCAGTCTTCTGGAATTCGGCAGGCAATTCCGCGTGGGATTCATCTTGAGGGGCCGTTTCTAAGCCATAAGCGACGCGGCGTACATCCGGCAGAAAATTTGCTGCCTCCAACGCTAAAAGCCTTTGAACAATTCTGGCAAGCGGCTCGCGGACACATTCGCGTCATTACGATTGCGCCCGAACTTGAGGGGGCATGCGAAGTAATCGCCGAAGCTGCCAAACGCGGCATCTGTGTAAGCCTGGGGCATTCCGATGCGACTCTTGCCGAGGCGCGCCGCGGTGTTACTGCAGGCGCTCGCCATGCCACGCACACTTTTAATGCCATGCGCCCGCTGAGCCATCGCGACCCTGGAATCCTTGGCGAAGTTTTGACCAATCCGAACCTGTCTGCGGACATCATCCCAGATGGCTTCCATCTTGAACCATCTATAGTGAAGCTGTTTTTGAAATCCAAGGGACCAGAAAATACTGTTCTAATTACAGATGGCCTTTCGGCTACAGGCATGCCCCAGGGAAACTATCAACTCGGTTCTCTCAATGTGGAAGTAAAAGATGGCAAATGCCTGGCAAATGGCGTCATCGCGGGCAGCGTCCTCACTATGGATGGTGCGGTCCGTAACGTGATGAAGTTCGGCGATTGGGATCTGCAAAATGCGCTCCGCACTGCAACGCTAAATCCGGCGCGAGTAACGGGGCTGGCGAACACTGGCAAACTGCAAGCCGGTGCGGAAGCTGATTTGGTTGTGCTGAGTCCCTCCGGAGAAGTAAGGAATACGATAGTTCGCGGCTGTATTGATCCCAGCCGCTAATCAGGAGAATAGATGTCTGACAAAGGCGGATTTCCGCATTACATGCTGAAAGAAATTTTCGAGCAGCCACAAGGCTTGCGCGACACTATTGAACCGCGCGTCTCGCTCGAAGATGCGATTGTGCGGCTGGATGAAATTCGCATTAGCGCCGATGAGCTACGAGCATTGCGCCGCATCAATATAGTCGCCTCCGGAACCAGCCGCCACGCGGGTATCGCTGGACAATACATGATTCAGGAGTTGGCCAATGTTGCAGTCGATGTCGACTACGCGAGCGAGTTCGAATATCGCAACCCGCTGATTGGACCCGGTGAAATAACCATCGTGATTACGCAATCCGGCGAAACCGCCGATACCAGCGCCGCGCAACGAGAAGCCAAAGCAAAAGGCAGCCGCACCATCGCTATCTCGAATGTGGTCGATTCGACTATCGCGCGCGAAGCGGATGGTGTTCTCTATACGCATGCCGGCCCCGAAATTAGCATTGCCTCGACGAAAGCTTTCACCGCTCAAATGGCGGTGCTCTTCCTTTTCGGACTTTACCTGGGACAGGTCCGTGGCAAGCTGAACAAAGAGCAGCGGCGGCAATATATTCGCGAACTGCTCGATCTGCCGGGGAAGCTGAAGAAGGCGCTGGAGTCAGCTCCTGAATGCAAGCTGCTGGCAGATGAGTTTTACAAAGTTGAAGACTTTCTCTTTTTAGGACGCGCAGTTCACTATCCCGTCGCTATGGACGGCGCTCTCAAATTGAAAGAAGTTTCCTACATTCACGCCGAAGGGTATCCCACGGGCGAGAGCAAGCACGGCCCTATTGCCATGCTGGATGACAAATTGCCGGTCGTCATTATTGCCACGTGTGACCGCGAAGACCCCGGCTCAGTGTTGCGCTACGAAAAAACTGTGGCGAATATAAAAGGATTCAAGCAGCAGTCGGCTCGGGTAATTGCCATTGCGACCGAGGGCGACGAGCAGATGCCAAAACTGGCGGATCATACTATCTTCGTCCCCCGGGAATCTGAACTATTGTCCCCAATTCTAGAGATTGTTCCGTTGCAATTGTTCGCTTATTACATGACAGTGCGAAAGGGACTGGATGTGGACCGCCCGAGAAACCTGGTGAAATCAGTTTCAGTGGAATAATCTCTTGAAGAATGAATTGAAGGAGTAACGGGCGTCCTCCGCCCGTCCGATTGCTTCAGTTTGGCTTGCGTCCTTTATTATCCGTCAAATACCGCAGCAGCGTTGTATCCCCGGCATATTTCAACCGCTCGACAAACGTGGCCTCTGCGCTGATGACTGTATCTTTCCCAACCGTTTTCCGGATGCTTTGCCTCAGCTTCTCCCCGGCCTCAGTTTCATTGGTCATAATCTGCATATAAAACCAGAGGAAGTGCCGCATTTGGTCGAGCGCCGATTTGAGTATCTGCAGCGACTCCATCTCTGGCAACTGGCTAAGCGCTTCCATCAGTTCCGGGTCGCTAGGCGCTTCCATAGCGGCGCAATTCAACTCGCGCTGAATAGCTCGCAGATCTTCGGTGACGCGCAGAATGCGAACATGCACTTCGTCCAAGTACTCTTCTTTTCCCATGGCTCCAGGTTCCTTCTGAACTCGTCCAACATCTCATCCTCAGACCTTCACGAATAGATGTCCCATGTACACACAGCTTTGGTAATTCCGCGCATTATCTTCAACGATGAGTTTGTGTGCGTCTCCCGAAACGGGATGGTTCGCACATCTCGCGAATTGCGGTCTCGGCACTTCAATGACCAGCACGCCTTGGAAGGGATTTAAGCCGCATTCGTAAGGGCTACATCATCTGTTCCAAAGTAACCACCCCAAACGATCTGTTCGCTGGCGAATCGCAGGAATAGGCTCACTGCTCGCACCCGGATTTACTTGATAGCCAAGAACTGCGATCCAGGAGCATCCTTGTGATACAAACTTTCATGCTTCAGAGCCGCCAACCTCCACTGGTTCAACACAGTTTGGTTCGCGCCATTGGACGATGGAGTCTGGCCGCACTCACCGTGAACTCCGTCATTGGCAGCGGCATCTTCGGTCTTCCTTCGGTTATTGCTGGTCTGGCTGGAAATTACAGCCCATGGGCTGTGCTACTGGCCGGGGCTGCCATTGGGATCATCATCGCCTGCTGGGCCGAAGTGGCTTCGCGGTTCACTGAAGCAGGTGGACCTTATCTTTATGCGCGAGTGGCCTTTGGCCGTCTGTCCGGGATAGAAGTTGGATGGCTTTTATGGCTCTCACAGCTAGCTGCTCCTGCCGCGAATGCAAATTTATTTATCATTTATTTGGGGGAATTCTGGCCGCATGCGCGTAATCCCGTGCCGCGATTTTTCATTCTCACCTTGCTTGTGGGAATTCTGGCACTGGTCAACTATCGCGGGGTAAACGCAGGCACGAAGGTGAGCAACTTCTTCACTATCGCAAAGCTCTTACCGTTGCTGACCGTGGTTACTGTGGGGACGGTTTACTTGCTTACTCCTCACCACTTACTTGCCGCACAATCAGCAGCAGTTCCCGCAAATGTCGGCAATTGGCTCAAGGCAATCCTGCTACTTGTCTTCGCTTATGGAGGCTTTGAAACCGCTCTCACGCCAATGGCAGAAGCGAAAGATCCCAAGCGCGACACTGCCTTTGCACTATTTGCCGCTTTGGCTCTTTGTACCCTGCTTTATACGCTGATCCAATGGACCGTGATCGGAGTGGTGCCGGATGCAGCGCACAGCGAACGTCCCCTGGCCGATGCCGCTCGATTAATGATGGGCCGTGGTGGAGCAGCCCTAATCACCATCGGAGCGCTCGTTTCCGTTTACGGCTATCTCAGCGCCAAGATTCTTGCCGTTCCTCGCGTGACTTTTGCTTTGGCAGAGCGTGGCGACTTCCCTTCTTTCTTTGCCGTCCTTCATCCCCGTTTTCGTACACCGTATATTTCGATTTTGATTTTTGCCATGCTCGTCTGGGTGCTATCTCTGTTCGGCAGCTTTGCCTGGAATTTGACTCTGTCTGCGGTTGCCCGGCTCTTCTATTACGCAATCGGTTGCGCGGCTCTTCCCGTCCTTCGCAAAAAACAACCGGGAGAGGCAAAGTTTCATTTGCCTGCGGGAAATTTCTTTGCGGCACTGGGAGTGATTATTTGCGGGACTCTGCTGACCCAAGTCGATCGCAGTAAATCGATAATTCTGGCGGGAACTGTTGTGATCGCATTGCTGAATTGGCTCTGGATACGAAATCGGAAAGAAATTGAATTTCAATAATTTCAATCGGTCGTGCTGACGTAGGGACAACCAGCCCTCGGCTGTCCTGCACGAGTGCTTCCATGCAGCGGTATTGACCAACACCCGGAGAGCGACTCAATCGATTCGTTCTCCCTCAGAGATGGATGCTAAATAATAGATCGCCGGGTAGAAGGAGTAGCACGCCTCCAAATCTGATCACCTTCATACAAGCACTACGATCAGTATCCTTTCCACGATAGGCCACGTCGATCACTCCCAACCAACACGCCGACAATATAAGGATTATTGACCAATGGCGGGCAAGCATGATTCCCTCCCACTCCCTTTCAGGCGACGACTCGATTGCACAAAAATAAAAAGCCAAATGCAAAAGATGCCGCTTCCGGTTAGAACGAAGGCGCTGGCTTCCGGAACAACGGCAGGATCATCCATAGGCGATGAGCGCGTCCGGGCAAGCGCAAGGTTGTAATTCGGCTCATTTCCGTACATTAGTATCGGAGCAATGGCTGACGCTTCTTTGCGTATTTGCTGCGTGAATAAGGGATGTTTCTCTTCTTTGACAATTCGCGAGAGTTTTTCCGGCCTGTCCAAACGCTCGAAATCGTACGTACTATCAGCGAAGGCGCCTAAGCAGGGAATCATGACAACTGAAAACAAGACGAACTGTCGTATGGAAATCATGTGATGTCATTGCTGAAAATTCGTAGACGGGATATGCGCTGAAGATTAAACGAAAAGCGGATCGGCAATGTTGAGCGTGAGTTAATTTAAGATGAAAAGCTTTCCACAAATACCATTTCTGCTTATGTCCAGAGAGAAATCAAGCACGACCAACACATCCAGTAAATTAGAAGCAATCTGTTTTAGGCGCACATACATCCACGAGTTGTGCGAATGAGTCGAAATTGCCGAACTTATAGGTTCGGTCCAGCATCTTTTGCTATACTTCGCCGTCCACTCACCATCCGGAGAATCTTCTTTGTCCATGCGAAATCTTCTAGGATGTCTATTCTTTCTTCTTTCCCTTCTCCCGCTCTTTGCTCAACGCGAGCCGGTGCTCAAACAGATCGACCTGCCACATCCATATTATTTTCGTGAGATGTATTTGCCTCAGCTCACCACTGGGCCAAGTGCCGTAGCATGGTTACCGGACTCGCGCTCAGTCGTCTACTCAATGGCAGGTTCGCTATGGTGGCAAGCTCTCGATTCAAAGACCGCCGAGCAACTAACCGCGGGTGCCGGATACGACTATCAGCCCGACATCTCGCCTGATGGGCACTGGATTGTCTTCACGCGCTATCTCCATGACGCCGTCGAACTTTGGGCGCTTGACCTTGCCAGCAAGCAGTCGCGCCAACTCACCAACGAAAGCGCCTTAAACCTTGAGCCACGATTTTCTCCCGACGGCAAGCGCATTGCATTTGTCTCAACTTCCTATAACAAACACTTTCATATTTTTGTTGGCGAGTTTGCTAGCGGCGAATTGAAGAACGTTCAGCGCATTACGGGAGAGAACCGCAGCTCTCTACCCCGTTATTACTACAGCGTATTCGATCATGAAATCAGCCCAACATGGTCGCCAGATGGCTCGGAGTTGCTCTTCGTTTCGAATCGAGGACACCTCTACGGCACCGGTGGCTTCTGGCGCATGAAAGCTATGCCCGGTGCGGAGGCTCACGAAATTCATTATGAAGAAACCGAATGGAAGGCGCGCCCTGATTTTTCTCCCGACGGTAAACGCATTGTGTATGCCTCCTATTTAGGCGGACAATGGCAGCAACTCTGGGTGATGCCCGCGGGCGGAGGCAACGCATTCCCATTGTCGTATGGCGATTTCGACAATATAAATCCGCGGTGGTCGCCGGATGGAAACAAGATCGCCTTCATCTCCAATCGCGATGGAAACACATCCTTGTGGACGCAAGAAGTGCTCGGCGGAGCGCAGACGCAGCTTATTGTTAAAGACAAACGCTATCTCGTCCCAATGGGGAAACTAACCATTAACGTTCTTGATACCGCAGGAAAGCCAACGCCAGCGCGGGTATTCGTCACCGGAGAAGACAAAAGAGCCTATGCGCCCGACGATGCGTGGATGCATGCCGACGACAATTTCGTGCGCTCTGAACGGCCTTTCGAATCGCATTACTTCCACACCACCGGAATGTCTGAGCTGATGGCCCCAGTGGGTCAAGTCGAAATAGAGGTGATGAAGGGCTTCGAATACCACGTTGAAAAGCACGTCGTTTCGATTGCTGCTGATCAACTCAGCCATTTAACCATCCGGTTAATTCCCTTACTCATCCCAAAAGAGGCGCATTCGCATTGGGTTTCAGGCGACGTGCATGTCCACATGAATTATGGAGGGACCTATCGCAATACTCCAGCTCATCTGGTCAAACAAGCCGAAGCAGAAAATCTTTCCGTCATTGAAGATCTGGTGGTAAATAAAGAGCAGCGCATTCCTGACATCGCTTACTTCAGCTCGAAGCCTGATCCCGCATCAAACGCGGCTACACTCTTGCTGCATGGCCAGGAATTTCATACCAGCTATTGGGGACACCTTGGTCTCCTGAATCTCACGCAACATTTTTTGCTCCCTGGATACGCCGCTTACGCCGACACTCCAGCGGCAAGCCTCTTCCCTACCGATGCTGATGTCGCCGATTTGGCGCATCAACAGGGTGCGCTGGTTGGATTCGTTCATCCTTACGACACGATTCCTGATCCTGCAAATGATTCATCGCTCACACATGAGCTGCCGGTTGATGTTGCACTTGACAAGGTGGATTACATTGAAGCGCTCGGCTTCAGCGATCACAAAGCTAGCGAAAGTGTTTGGTACCGGCTGCTCAATTGCGGATTCCATCTGCCCACCGCTGCTGGCACGGATGCCATGGCGAACTACGCATCATTGCGCGGGCCGGTTGGTTTGAATCGGGTCTACGTGAATGTTCAAGATGGACCACTGAACATTTCTCCGTGGCTGAATTCACTGAAGCAAGGAAAAACATTCGCAACCAATGGTCCGCTGCTTGACTTCACGCTCGGTAATGGAAAAGTGGGCGACACTTTACAACTTCCCGCCGGTGAAAACAAATTAAAGCTCACGGCATGGATGCGATCAATTGTTCCCATCGATCATCTGCAACTGATTTGTAACGGTCACGTAATGCGCGATCTAAAATTGGGGGGAGATCGCGAAACGGCAGACGTACAGGATACGGTTTTAATTTCAGAGGGTGGATGGTGCTTGCTGCGCGCATCAAGTGACAAACCAGAGCATCCGATTCTGGATCTTTATCCTTACGCGACAACGAGTCCTATCTACATCAAAGCTGCTGGTTCGGTGCGGAAGCCGACTGATGACGCCGCATACTTTACTGCATGGATCGATCGCATGATCGCGGCGGCAAAGGCAAATACAGATTGGAATTCCGATGCGGAGAAGGCTTCGGTTTTAGATCAACTCAATGCAGCGCGAGAAATTTATGTGAAGATGCAATAGTGAGTAATGTTCCTACAGGAACATTGTTTGTACTGATCTATATGTACGTTAACGCACTGACGAGTTCGCATCTTTTTGAAAGATAAGAGCCTTGCGGCCAGAGGCTGTGGTTTTTACACATCAGATCGCAACCAGGTTTTAAGCGTCTGGCTCCAGGATTTGACGGGCGGGGACGCCCGTCCCTAGAACTATTAATTGCTCGCCTGCTTCTCTATCGCCAGAAGCTTCCTTTTTCTATTGACTCCCCAGCGATAGCCTCCCATTTCTCCATTTTCCCTCACTACTCTGTGGCAGGGGATCTCCACTCCTATACGATTGCTGGCGCAGGCTCTCGCCACAGCTCGCGTGGCCGTCGGCTGACCTATTCCTTTCGCCACCTCTTTATAGGATCGCGTTTCTCCGAATGGAATCGCCTGCAAGTACGACCATACTTTTCGTTGGAATGCAGTAGATTGAATATCGAGCGGTAGCGTCGCATTCAACTTCTGTCCCGCGATGTGGCGCAACAAATCTTCCTTCCACTTCTTCATGGAGACGTCATCCCGTTTCCAGACAGCGAACGGGAACTCCCGCTTCAGTCCATGTTCAAGTTCATCATCGGAGCTGGCGAAATTGATCGCGCAAATTCCTTTGTCTGTGGCTGCTACTAGCATGCGCCCCAGCGGTGACTCTGTGCAGGTGTAACGAATCAGGGTGGCGATTGCCCCCCGCCGGTATTTGTCTGGTGTCATGCCCAGCTGCGATGCGGTACGCTCGTATAATCTGCTGCTCGAACTGTAGCCTGCGTCATACATTGATCGCGTCACCGAATGTCCCGCCTGCAAGTTCTGCTTTAACTGCCGAGTACGGCAAGACTCGGCATAGGCGCGCGGCGAAATTCCCAGCACAGATTTAAACGTGCGCTGCAAATGAAATGGGCTCTGATCAAAAACCTCGCCCAGCGTGGCTAACGTGACGGGCTCATCAAGATGATTTTCGATATAGCGGCACATGGCTTTCACCATGCGAGTGCGGGGATTCGCATCGACCGTGGGACGGCAGCGCAGGCATCCGCGGTAGCCTGCTCGTTCGGCCTCCAAGGGAGTGCGGTAAAAGGTAACATTCTCGCGGCGAGGGCGGCGCGAGGGGCATGACGGCCGGCAATAAACGCCGGTCGAGGACACGGCGAATACAAACTTGCCGTCCGCATTGCCATCTCGCGCGAGCACAGCCTGCCAATGGGCACTGTCATTGTTTTTATTGGCGTGGGTGCCGTTAAAGGATGCCAGCTCCGGATTGTGCGCGACCACCATAGCTTCTGTGAGATTGAGTATCGCATTGCTTGTCATGATTTAAAAAGTGTAAGGCGGAGGGAATTGCCGGACTATCCGGATATTGCGGTCAAACTGAAGAAATTTTAACAGCTCGACATCCCCCTCCTGATTGCGGGCTTTGCATATCTGGTCACAGTCGTTATCATTCAAATTCCGTGCGCGGCAGACATTCCAATGGAGAGCCTAGTGATATTTGCAGGTGCGGTGAATTTTCCATGCTCTTCCGCGAGTGATTATGTTCAAGGACACGTTATGCTAGTTAACGAGAGAGGGATGGGACGGTGAGATAAGCAAGCATGACATTGACAATTAGGCCAAAGCAAGAATGCCGATGGGAGTTGGTTAGCCTGGGCGAGGTAATGCTCCGATTCGATCCAGGCCCTGGACGTATTTCGACTACTCGCAAATTTGATGTGTACGAAGGTGGAGGAGAATATAACGTCGCTCGCGGATTGAAACGCTGCTTCGGCCTGGAGACTGCGGTTGTGACAGCGTTGGCGCAGGATCCGGTGGGACGTTTGATTCAGGATTTGATGTATCAAGGCGGAGTCGATCAGTCACTTGTAAGCTGGGTCGAGCATGATGGAGTTGGACGCGCATCGCGAAACGGCCTCAACTTCACTGAGAGAGGTTTTGGCTTGCGGGCAGGATTGGGGTCTTATGACCGAGGGCACACGGCGGTCTCGCAGCTTAAGCCAGGAGATGTAGATTGGGACGAGATTTTCGGCAAACATGGTGCGCGATGGTTCCATACTGGCGGTATCTTCTGCGCGCTTTCGCCGACCAGCCCCGAAGTTGCGCTGGAAGCAATGCAAGCTGCCAAGCGTCACGGAACAATTGTTTCTTATGATTTGAATTATCGTCCGTCGCTATGGAAATCAATGGGCGGCAAGAAGAAGTCGCAGGAAGTCAACCGGCGTATTGCCCCCTACGTGAATGTAATGCTTGGCAATGAAGAAGATTTCTCAGCCGCGCTCGGCTATGAAGTCCCTGGGATGGATGAGAATCTTTCGAATTTTGAAGTCGATGGTTTCAAGCAAATGATTACTTCAGCCATCAAAGACTATCCCTTCCAAGTGGTTGCGACTACATTGCGAAAAGCAAAAACTGCCACGCAAAACGATTGGGGGGCAATTTGCTATAGCGATGGCAAGTTTTATCAGGCGAAAAACCGCGAAAGTTTGGAGATCTTTGATCGTGTAGGCGGAGGCGATTCGTTCGCATCTGGGCTAATTTATGGTTTTTTAGAGGGTAAAGGTCCACAGTGGGCGGTAGAATGCGGTGCTGCACATGGCGCATTAGCCATGACCACACCCGGAGACACGAGCATGGCGAGTTTGAAAGAAGTGCTGCAAGCGATGGAAGGCGTTGGTGCTCGGATCGCACGCTGACTGGAATCCATCCAAGCGGGCGAAACTGGATAATAAATATGAATAAACAGGAAGTTCGCGATCGTATTGTGGAGATAGGTATCGTGCCAGTGGTACGCGCTTCATCCGCACGCGAAGCTTTGCTCGCGTCCGAAGCGGTCTGTGAAGGAGGCATTCCCATTGTCGAAATCACTATGACGGTGCCGGGTGCACTGGAAGTAATTCGCGAACTGGCCAAAGATAACGCATCGAAAGTCCTTATTGGGGCAGGAACCGTGCTCGATATTGAGACAGCGCGACGCTGCCGGGATGCAGGAGCGCAATTTCTAGTGAGTCCGGGATTGAACCTTCCAACAGTGGAATTTGCAGTAGAGAAAAACATGCTGATCATGGCCGGTGCATTAACACCCACTGAAATCATCACTGCCTGGAATGCTGGGGCAGATTTCGTCAAAGTTTTTCCCTGCGGTCAGTTGGGTGGCGCGAAATACATCAAGGCTCTGAAAGGCCCCCTGCCACAAATTGCGATGGTGCCAACAGGAGGCGTCAATCTGAGTACCGCGGCGGAATTTCTAGATGCAGGAGCAGCAGCGCTTGGAGTTGGGGGTGAATTGGTGCAAACGGAGGCTTTGAAATTAGACAGGCCAGAAGTGATTGTTGAAACTGCCCGCAAATTTGTCACGATTGTAAAGGATCATCGCGCTCGCGCCGGTTCGCCGAAAGAAGCTGCTACAAGCCTCGTATAAAGACATTCTTATAAAGACATTCTATTAATTACCCCTGGCAAGGATCTACCCGTCATTCTTGTGACTAATTGCCGATGTATACAGTAAACACTGTAGAGTCAGAGCTCACTATAACGTGGTAAAAATCACAATTATGGTGGATTTCTGGTCCTCATCTTTGCATTAGATCCGCCATAAGAGGTTCGCCCTCCCGATGGTACCTTTTTGGGGGATGCCAAATTCATTGACCCGCCCCAAAGATTTATGCTACTGCTACTGACTTCTAACCCCTTTGGCGTTCGTTCGAGACGTGCTTAGGTGACATATGGACAGCCCAAGGGTTAGGTCACAGATTCGGAACCTCCCTTTCAGGAGACGCAATGAAGAAGAGTGATAGACCGGCAACGGCAAGCACAACTGTTCAAATTAATTCAAGCCCGAAGAATAACGGGCACTCGGTTGTTGCTGCAGATGCGCCGATGAGTCTCAGCGTAATTCTGGCCAGTTTGCAAACTATGCGGGACGGCGACTTCTCTGTGCGGCTTCCGGGTTCCTGGACCGGACTTGAAGGAAAAATCGCGGACACATTTAACGAAATCGTTGCTGCCAACCAACAGATGGCTCAGGAATTAAAGCGAGTCGGGCAAGTAATCGGAAAAGAAGGAAGAACCCGCGAGCGAACCCGATTTCATGAATCGAGAGGCTCCTGGGGTGAGATGGAAGGCTCGGTTAATACTCTCGTCGATGACTTGCTGCGGCCCACAACTGAAGTTACGCGTGCCATCGCAGCAGTAGCCCAGGGCAATCTCACTCAAACAGTGCGTTTGGATGTGGATGGGCGTCCTCTGGAAGGCGAGTTCCTCCGTTCCGCTGAAATCGTTAACACAATGATTCAGCAGCTCGGAGTTTTCACCGCCGAGGTAACGCGTGTCGCGCGAGAAGTTGGCACTGACGGCAAGCTGGGCGGCCAGGCGCAAGTGCCGGGGGTGGCGGGTACGTGGAAAGATCTTACTGACTCCGTCAATTCAATGGCTAGCAATCTCACAGGTCAGGTCCGCAACATTGCCGAAGTAGCGACTGCGGTGGCGAGCGGCGATCTTTCCCGCAAAATCACTGTTGATGTGCGAGGTGAAATTCTCCAACTCAAAGAAGCTATCAACACCATGGTCGACCAGCTGCGGTCGTTTGCGTCGGAAGTAACGCGCGTCGCGAGAGAGGTCGGCACCGACGGAAAGCTGGGCGGTCAAGCCGTCGTCCCCGGTGTGGCTGGTACATGGAAGGATCTTACTGACTCAGTCAATGCCATGGCCGGCAATCTTACGGCGCAGGTTCGAAATATTGCCGAGGTCACTACGGCTGTAGCACGCGGCGATTTGTCCCGCAAAATCACGGTAGATGTGAAAGGCGAAATTCTCGAACTCAAAGACACCATTAATACGATGGTCG